>CAIYDX010000049.1 GCA_903925005.1 uncultured Geobacteraceae bacterium | reverse complement strand
CAACGAACCGGTCAGCATCTCCAGAGTACGAGAACTACGTAATCAAATAGCCAAAGAAGCAGCAGAAGATCAAAAACAAAGAACAAGAAAGCATGGCAACTTAAACAAAATCAGACAGTTAAATAAAAAGAAGCGTACAGCAAAAACCTAACCGGAAGCTACTGACAATAATTAACTTATTATTGAATGAGTAGAGTATGTTATCCGGCTTGTTTGTTGTTTGCTTCAGCAGAAAAGAGGACCATTATTAAATGGCAATAAGCTTGCATGTCAGAAAATATGCGTTCAAGGCCTTGATGAGTTTGGGCGATTTATTTCGATTATGAGGTATGCTCAGATGCCATTATTTAAATGGTTACCCGAATACTCCGTTAATGAAGCGGAACTCGATAGCAGCCACAAGAAGTTATTCGATATATTAAATACAGCTTATGAAAACGTCATGAATTCTTACGAAGTGGATTCTGCCCTTCCTGTTATTATCGAATTATCGGATTATGTGAAATCACATTTTTTAGAAGAAGAGCAATACATGAGAGAAAAGGGCTTTAAGGAGATCGAAGCTCATATCGCGGAACACAGGGAATTTTCTGATAAAATTGAATCACTGAAAACAGATTGCCATGGCAACAATCTGGACGTCACCAAAGAGTTGATTGTAGTACTCGGCGGTTGGCTGCTTCACCATGTTATCAAGGAAGATATGAAGTATTCATGTTGTCCGAAGGCATGACGGCAAGCTTATTCTTTCGCTGTCAATCTTATCTTCCATGGTCTGGTTTCCTTCCTATTTCAGAATTTCAGCTTTTACGTCGTCAGCAATGAGGCTTTCTTCAATCGCCTCTCTTGCCCATGATTCCTTGCATTGAACCAGAACCCTGGCCGCACCCTCCGCTACCGATGGAACATCGCTCCAGAGGGCGTTGCGGATCGTTCGCAGTTCATTTGGGGAGGCTTTCCTGCCGTCAGTCCACTGCCGGCACTGTTGGCAAAGGAGCGCCAGCGTCTCCATGTCAGGTGCCGCATCAGGTTTATAATCCCATACCCGCAGATCCTCTTTGCTTTCGCACCATTCGCATTTAAAACCTGCCCGTTTGCCGATGGCTTTACCGAAGGAGCTGATATTTTCCAGACGATCTTTGTTACTCTGATACCCTTTTGCCATGGTTGGTCGCCCCCTGTTTGAATAACAGTGCCTTTGTTTAAGTTAATTATTTCATATCGCCCTGAGGGTCTCAAGCCACTCCTGAATGAAGAGATCAATATACTCCAGGCTGATGGCGCTGGAATGCGGCGTGATTAATACGTTATGCTGCTTCCAGAGGGGCGAGTCCGGACTTAGCGGCTCTTCAGCAAAGACGTCCAGCCCGGCACCCGCAAGGGGTCCATTTATGAGCGCAGTTAAAAGGTCTTCTTCCCGGTAGCAATTACCGCGCCCCAGGTTATACAGGTAAGTTCCCGGCTTCATCGCGTTGAAATGCCGCGCTGTAAAGATGCCATCGGTTTCGGCTTCGGCTGGCAGGAGTAAAACCACGTGATCCGCAAATGGAAGTTCCTCTTCCAGTCTGTCAAAGGTGATCATCTTGTCTACGCCTGGATGAGTTTCAAATCCCGCAATATTACGTTTGACTCCGGTTATCCTTGCTCCAAATGCCTTCAGCAGTTCCGTTATTGATCGCCCCAGCGAGCCAAAGCCGACTATCAGCATTCTTTGGCTGAAGAGTCCCGCGCAGCTGTTATAATCAAGGCGACCCCATATCCTGTCATTCTGGTCATTCAGCGACTTGCCGATCTTCCGGTTGAAGTACAGCATCATCGAAAGAAGGCTCTCGCGCATGATCCGGCTGTGAAAACTACCATAAAATGTCCGCACCCGTCCGGAAGGGTCCTCAGCAACCCAGTCATGTCCTGCGGCGGGGGTAAAAAGCACCTCCAGTTTAGGGGCGCTTTTGTACCAGTCAGGTTTGAATACCCAAGCCAGCACACATTCGGCTTCGGAAAGTTTTTCCATAAAATCACCGTTCCCTTCAGCGACGACAATATGCGCATCAGGGAGAGTTTTGCGAATTTGCTCGACATGGCGTGGTTTGAGTGAGAAGGCATCTACCTTGTTCTGAAGATGGATCAGGATATTGTTGATTTTCAAGGGGCAACCTCTTGGTAATTTCTTTGACTGCTAAAATAGCAGGCGGAATCTGCGGAGAAAAATAATTTGTTTTTCAATCTGTAGGTCAAAATATTTACCTCGGATAAAGATGAACGAGGAGGCTAAGTAACTGATGTTTCGAGCATGAAAAGTATCCACAAAAAATGTGGATAACCCTGTTGAAGCTGTGGATATGTTTCAAAAATGTCACATATAATCTGGGGTTTCATCGTTTTGCACATTGAATAAGCATGACATGTAACTAGCTGTAATTACGTGTCAATAGTTATTTAGACTTTGTATACAATCAAGTTGTAAATGGTCGGCAGACCAAAATGTTAAAAAATAGGCACCATATTGGTAACTAACTGAAAAACAGTCTGTCAAAACTGTTCAACTCAATGTTGCTGATGCAGATTTCAACACAATAAATTCATCTGTATCTCACCTCACATCAAGTCAACCGGATCGATATCAACTGAAATGCGGACAGTTGAAACAACAAGCGTCTGCTGACGCCATGTTGCGATCAATCGATGGAGATCGCTCCGGTTTACACCTTTGAGCAGGATCTGGCGACGAAAGCGGTTTCTCAGCCGGTAAATGGGGGAGGGGGCCGGACCGAGAATCTCGACCCGGATTTTCAGTTTCGCTTTGAGTTGCGCCAGTAAACCGGCGGTCTTGTCGGCCTGTTCCGAGACCGTCTGTTCCGACAGCCCGGAAATAGCATAAGCGGCCAGAAACGTGAAAGGGGGATAACCGGCTTCCTGGCGGAACTCCAGTTCCTGCCGGTAAAATCCGGCCGCATCATGCTCCGCGGCAGATTTAATGGCATAATGTTCGGTGTCAAGCGCCTGCACAACTACCCGTCCGGGCGTTTCTCCACGTCCGGCCCGCCCGATAACCTGCGACAGCAGTTGGAAAGTGCGTTCCGCGGCCCGGAAATCCGGCATTCCGAGGCTCGCTTCGGCATTTACCACCCCAACAAGCGTCACTTCGGGGAAGTCATGCCCTTTGGCAATCATCTGGGTGCCGATCAGGATGTCGGCGCTTCCGTCGTTCATCCGGGAGAGGATGCGCTCGTGGCTCCCCTTGCCGGAGGTCGTGTCACTGTCCATCCTTAGAACCCGTGCCGCCGGTAGCAGCTCTTTCAAATCGTGCTCCATCTTTTCGGTACCGGTTCCCAATTCACTAAGTGTTGTTCCACCGCACGAAGGGCAGGTGCCGGGCGCCGGAACGGCATAGTCGCAGTAATGGCAGAGGCTCTGCCCCCGCTGCCTGTGGTAGGTCAGCGTGACGGAGCAGTTGGGGCAGGTCAGCGGTTTTCCGCACTCCGCGCAGACCAGGAAGGTGGCATAACCGCGGCGATTGAGAAACACAATCGCCTGCCGCCCCTGGTCGAACGTCTCGGTCAGGCTGGCTGACAGCAAAGAAGAGATGGTTTCTTTGCGCCCTTTCATTCCAACCAGTTCGACAAGCGGCATTGGCCGGTTTTCAACCCGTTCCGGAAGTTCGAGCAGTTTCAGGCGGCCTTGATCTGCCGCATGGACGCTGGTTACCGATGGCGTTGCCGAGCCGAGCACAACGGCGGCCTGTTCCATCTGTCCCCTCACCAACGCCAGGTCGCGGGCATTGTAGCGGAGACCGTCGGACTGCTTGAACGATGCCTCGTGCTCTTCATCGACGATGATGATGCCGATATTCTCCAGCGGCGCGAAAATCGCCGAGCGGGCGCCTATGACGATCCGCGCCAAACCACGCCGAATGCGGCGCCATTCGTCATAACGTTCTCCGTCGGAAAGTCCGCTGTGCAAGATGGCAATGCCGCCGCCGAAACGGGCCTTAAAGCGTCCGGTCAACTGCGGGGTCAGGGCGATTTCCGGCACCAGTATCAGGGCATTCTTCCCGAGTTCCAGCGCGTGCGAGATGGCCTGTAGATAGACCTCGGTCTTGCCGCTGCCGGTAACGCCATACAGCAGAAACGGTGTAAACTGCTGCCGGTCAAGGCTTTCTGAAATTGCGTCCAGAGCACCTTTTTGATGAGTATGCAGGCGGCGTGGCTCGTCACGCTTTACGATATGATCTTTAAAGGGATCCCGGTAAACCTCGCGCTCTTCCGCCATGCACAATCCGAGTTCGGTCAGTCGCTTGAGTTGCGGAGTGCATGCACCGAAACGTTTACGCAGATCTGCCGCTGAAATATCGCCGATCTCACGGATGACCGCCAGTATTTCCAGAGCTTTTGAACCGGGTTGACGCGGAAGGACTGTTACAGGGCCGGGGAGATAAAACTGTTCCCGTCTGGCGGATTTCCCCCCAATCAGGGACTCCTGTTCACCGGAAGTCCCCTTGCGGGTCTGAATATTGATGCCGGCCGGGAGGGCCGTTCGTACAACTTCGCCGAGCGGATGCTGGTAATATGCTGCCACCCAGCGATAAAACTCCAGCTCTCCGGCTGTCCAGAGCGATTCGCGGTCCAATATCTCTACGATCTCTTTTAGGTTGCTGATTTCTGAGCCGATGGCGCTCCCCAGGATATAACCGGTAAGTTTCCGGTTTCCGAACGGGACCAGGGCGCGGCGTCCGGTCAGCGCCTCTTTCTGCAGGCGCTCAGGCACGAGGTAGTGAAAGGTCTTCTCCAGATAGAGCGGGATGGCGACTTCAATGATTTGTGACGGGGCTGTCATGCGAGGAACAGCAATGGTGAGCGGAGTGCCATCTGAATCTGTTACCAGTACTTCTTGGGCGGGTCGGTCTTGCCCATCAGCTTGATTTCGCCGTCTATCACCTTGAACATATCGCCATACTCGTTGGTCCAGGCATCACCCTCATCCAGAGGTGACGGCACTTCGCGTCTTCCCAGAAATACCTCTTCATCGCCGATAAAGGCGAACCATTCCAGAGAACCGTTCATCCAGATCATTGTATTCAGTGCCATAATTGGTTCCTTGTAGGGGCGACCGGTTCGGTCGCCCGGATTAATTACATGTAGGGTCAATTTATGAAATTGCCCTTACGATAATCGCCCTTTAAAATCTTCGTAGCCAAAGCTGCGTATCACTTTCAGCTCTGCCGTATCCGGTTCAAACGTGCAGATGTGCGGATGCTGAATGCCGTTAAAGGTGGTGGTTTTGACCATAGTGTAGTGGGACATGTCCAAAAAGGCCAGCCGGTCACCGGGACTAAGCGGCTTCTCAAACGACCAGTCGCCGATCACGTCTCCGGCCAGGCAGGAGGGCCCGGCAAGTCGATAGGTATGGGGTTTCTCGCCTGGATCGAAACCGCCCTTGATGCCGGGGCGATACGGCATCTCCAGGATGTCCGGCATATGGCAGGTGGCTGAAACATCGAGAATAGCGATGTCCATGCCGTTGTTGACCACGTCAAGCACCTCTCCGACCAGAATACCGGTGCCGATGGCGACCGCTTCCCCCGGTTCGAGGTATACCTCCAGATCGTACTTTTCCTTGAAATACTTGACCAGTTCCACCAGCCCGTCGATGTCGTAACCTTCGCGGGTGATATGGTGGCCGCCACCAAGGTTGAGCCATTTCATTCGAGGCAGAAACTCGCCAAATTTTTCCTCGAAGGCTCTGGCGGTGCGCTCCAGTGGTTCGAAAAGCTGTTCGCAGAGGGTGTGGAAGTGCAGCCCTTCGACTCCGCTCAGGGACCGCTCTTCGAATTCCTTGCGAGGAATTCCCAAACGTGAATTGGCAGCGCAAGGGTCATAGATCTCGGTATGACCTTCGGAGTGTTCCGGGTTGACCCGCAGGCCAATGGAAACCCGCCCCGCCTCCTTTTCCCACAAGGGGCGGAAGCGCTCCAGCTGGTTAAACGAGTTGAACACGAGATGGTTGGAGATGCGCAACAGTAGGGCGACGTCGCTCTCCTTGAAGGCGGCGGCGAACGAATGTACCTCGCGGCCAAACTCTTCCTTACCCAGGCGCGCTTCCCAAGGGGAACTGGCGCAGACACCTTGCAGTGTTTCACGGATGAGCGGGAAGACGCTCCACATGGAAAAAGCCTTCATCGCCAGCAGGATCTTGGCGCCGCTACGCTGCTGGACGTCATCCAGTATAGCCAGGTTATGACGCAATCTACCAAGGTCCACCACGTAAGCGGGAGAGGGGGGAAGCGAAAGGATTTTATCGATGTCTACACCGGTCATAAATTGCTCGAATGTCAGCGCAACAGGCGCTGCTGTAGTAATGTCTGCATATCACGTCGCCCGTCCAGAACGCAATGCACAATGACCTCATGTTTGTGGATTGAGTAAACAATTCTGTAAGGCTTGAAGTGAATCTCCCGAAAATCGCGAATGCGAATTTTATCCAATTCAGAAGGATAGTGGCCGCGTTCCGGCATGTCTGCAAGTGAAACAATTGCTTGACTGATCCCCTCAAGCAGGCTGTCGGCCCGTTCCGGAGAATCGTGTAATTCGACGTATGTATGAATGTCATACATGTCGAATTCGGCGGTTTCGGCAAGCGTAACGACAAACTTCATCCTTGCCGCCGGACTCTTATTTTTTCCTTGATGTCGGTAAATGCCTGTTCGGCAGGTTTTACACGCCCTTCCTCGACATCTTTCCGGCTGAGCGCAAGAATTTTCAACAGTGCAAGACTCTCCTGAAGCTCCTCATACGAGGCGATATCCTGAAGAACCGCCGTGGCTTCACCATTTTGGGTAATGATAATGGGGGTGCGGCTTTCCGCCATATCGCGGATAATATCGGCGGCGTGGGCTTTGACGTAACTGATCGGCTTGATGGATTCCTGAAACAGCATGGTGACCTCCGCAAACTACAAGACTGAATTAAGTCTATATTAAGCCCGATTGTGCTGCAAGTATAAAATCCGGTTCAAGAAAAAGCCAAACGGGCAGCCGTGCGGCCACCCGTTGTACGTTGCTCCTGCGTTACCAAACAGGCAAACGTTCTTTCTACAGTTCAGGCCAGTCGCCGCCGTCGACGACAACAGTCGGCAGTCCCATCGGCCCCAGCACGTCCAGAAACAGCTCCGGATCGAACTGCTCCATGTTGAAGACTCCGGTCTGGTGCCATTTGCCGGTCAACATCATAATCGCGCCGACCACAGCCGGAACGCCGGTGGTGTAGCTGATCGCCTGGGACTGGACTTCCTTATAGCAGGCTTCGTGATCGCAAATGTTGTAGATGTAAACCTGCTTGCGCTGGCCGTCCTTGATACCGCGGGCAATGACACCGATGCAGGTTCTCCCTTTGGTAAGAGGCCCTAGAGAACCGGGGTCGGGGAGCAGCGCTTTCAAAAACTGGATCGGCACGATCTTCTGGCCGTTGAATTCCACCTCGTCGATGCGGGTCATGCCGACGTTCTGCAGTACTTCGAGGTGTTTCAGGTAGTTGTCGGAAAAGGTCATCCAGAACTGCGCCTTCTTGATTGTCGGGATGTGCTTGACCAGCGACTCCATCTCCTCGTGGTATAGGCGGTAAATGTTCATCGGGCCGATTCCTTCCGGGAAATCGAAGGAGTGTTTCGTCGTCAGCGGCGGAGATTCCACAAACTCACCGTTTTCCCAGTGACGGCAGGTGGCGGTCACTTCGCGGATATTGATCTCAGGGTTGAAGTTGGTGGCAAACGGCTGGCCGTGGCTACCGGCGTTGGCGTCGATGATGTCGATCTCCTCGACCACGTCCAGGTACTTCTTAGCGGCCAGAGCGGTGTAGACGTTGGTAACGCCCGGATCAAAGCCGGAGCCGAGCAGCGCCATCAGCCCCTTTTCCCTGAAGCGCTCCTGGTAGGCCCACTGCCAGGAATATTCGAACTTGGCGGTGTCGAGCGGTTCGTAGTTGGCGGTGTCGAGGTAATCGACGCCGGTTTCCAGGCAGGCGTCCATGATGTGCAGATCCTGGTACGGGAGGGCGACGTTGATTACCAGTTTCGGCTGCAGTTGCTTAATAAGGGCCACCAGTTCCGGCACGTTGTCGGCATCTACCTGCGCTGTCTTGATGCTGTTATTCAACTGGGCGGCGATAGCGTCGCACTTCGACTTGGTGCGCGAAGCAAGAGTGATCTCGCTGAAGATGTCGCGCCTCTGGACGCATTTGTGAGTGACGACCTGGCCGACGCCGCCGGCTCCGATGATAAGGACTTTGCTCATAGTATTACTCCCCCAGATAGGTATATCCCAGCAGTGTTCTGTCCAGCAACTCGATAAAGTGGCTGCTCTCTTCTATGGAAATCTTTTTCAGTACGACGCTCTTCTCCAGATTGTCCCTGACCCGCTTCAGGATCTCCGGCCCTTTGTACTGGACGTATTTCAACGTTTCCCAGGTGGCGTCGCCGTTGATGACGGTGTCGATCATGTACCCGGTCTTTTTGTTGAAGGTGATATGCACGGCGTTTGTGTCGCCGAACAGGTTGTGCAGATCTCCCAGGATTTCCTGATAGGCGCCGATCAGGAAGAAACCGATATAATAATCCTCGTCCTTCTTGATCTTGTGCAGCGGCAGGTACTTGGCGCGGCCGTTCTCGCCGACGAAGCTGGTGATCTCGCCGTCCGAATCGCAGGTGATGTCGGCAATGGAGGCGATCACATCCGGTTTTTGGTTGAGTCGCTGGATCGGCATGATCGGGAAGAGCTGGTCAATGGCCCATGAGTCCGGGATCGACTGGAACAGCGAAAAATTGGCAAAGTAAGTCTGCCGCATCGAGAGCTGGAAGTTTTGCAGCTCTTCCGGAATCGGCTTGATCTTTTCGACGATGCTGTTGATTTTTTTGATGATTTTTGAGTACAGCCATTCGGCGATAGCGCGGTCGTTGAGCGTAAGGTAGCCGAGATTAAAGAGGCTGACCGCCTCGTTGATCAACTGCAGCGTATCGTGGTAGTCCTCCCTCAGGGAGTAGCGGTCGATGCTTTTGTAAATATCCGTAAGTTTCTTTACCGTCGGGGCCACTTTTTCAGTAGTAGCCAGGATTTCCTCAAAATCGGGCATCAGGTGTTGGGTGTTGGTGTTCAGAACATTAGTGACCAATACCGAGTAATGAGCGACGGTTGCCCGGCCCGATTCGGAGATGATATTGGGGCATTCCACACCGGCTTCATCGCAGATATTCTTGATCTGGTAGATGACGTCGTTGGCGTACTCTTCGATGGTATAGTTGACACTGGAAAAATAGCTCGATTTGGAGCCGTCGTAATCGACGCCTAACCCTCCGCCGATATCGAGATATTCAATGCCGACTCCCAGCTTTTTCATCTCGGTGTAGACGCGGGCAACTTCGATCAGGGCGGTCTTGATCTTGTCGATCTTGGTGATCTGGCTGCCGATGTGCGAATGCAGCAGTTTGACCGAACCGAGCATTCCCTGATCTTCCAACATGCGGATAGCGGCGATAATTTCCGACATACGTAGGCCGAATTTGGCGTCTTCGCCGCCGGAGGTTGCCCATTTGCCGGTCCCCTTGGAGGAGAGTTTGACCCGGATACCCAGTTTGGGAGTTATGCCGGTCTTTTTGGATATTTCGATTATTTTTTCCAGTTCAAACAGTTTTTCGACTACCAGCGTAATATCGAAGCCGATTTTGGTGGCATACAGCACCGTCTCGATATATTCGGCGTCCTTGTAGCCATTGCAGATGATCGGCAGGTTGTTGCCGCTGGAGATTGAAATTCCGGCTACCAGTTCCGGTTTTGAACCGACTTCGAGGCCGATGTTATAACGTTTTCCGTAGCCGGCAATGGCTTCCACCACCTGACGCTGCTGATTGACCTTGATCGGGTAGAAAGTCTGGTATTTGGCAGGATAATCGTTTTCCTGAATAGCACTCTTAAAGACCCGGTTGATCGAGGCGATGCGCCCCTGCAGCACGTCCATGAAGCGGAGCAGGATGGGGGGTTTGATTTTTCGCTTGATCAGGTCATCTACCAGCGCCCGGAGATCGATGGAGTGCTTGGAATTTGACGAGGGGTGGACACAGATATTCCCTTTTTTATTGATCGAGAAGAGATCCGCGCCCCAGTTGTCGATATTGTAAATCTTTGCAGATTCATTGATGGACCATTTTTCCATTGCCTGTTCCCCATCTTCCCGTTAGTCGCAATCAAATAAACTAACTTATTTATTGCATAGTATGTTTAAAGTCAAATTCTTATTTAAACGTTGTTCAAATACTGTTATCTTCCGAATGTCTGTCTTGACTTTGCCGGGGGGAATGATTACCTTCGCATTGAATAAGAAACACAGTTCACATTACCTAGCCCAGATAAGCTGGATAAGTGCGTTAACGAAGTTATTTTCTGCCGGAAAAGCGCAGAAAATAACTTCTAACTTGCTACATATCAGGTGCCAGTATGCCACGTTATTCAGGCAGGAAACCGTTTACACAGGATATATTCAATCGGCATGTCAGTGAGCTGCGCAGCCTGCTGCATGCCCTTGAGCTGCGGGATTCGTTCGAAGATCACGAAACCCGTCCGAAGATGGACATGTATGAGACATGCCGGGACATTGTGATTGAGTTCGATCTGCCAGGTTTTGCCCTGGATGCGATTTCTCTGAAATTGAACGGTTTGACACTGGTTCTTGAAGCCTGCAAGCCGAGGGAACGAAACGAGGGCAAATTTATATGTGTGGAACGGAGTCACGGCATTTTCCATCATACGGTGCATATTCCTGAAAACGTGGACACCGGTGCCGTCAGGGCGGAATATCGTCTTGGTGTACTTCGGGTGATCTGCCCAAAAAGTTGTGAGCGGCTGGTAGCGATTAAAGAGCTGTAAATGTTTGCACCGCTAAAGGAGATTTAGATTGATAGAGATAGAAAACGATACCGATCAGAGTTCGGAAGAGCTTAAAATACCCGAAGTATTACCGCTGCTGCCGATTCGGGATGTGGTGGTGTACCCGTTCATGATCATACCGCTCTTTGTCGGGCGGGAGATGTCGGTAAAGGCCGTAGACAGCGCCTTGGCTGGTGATCGAATGATCCTGCTGGCTACTCAGCATGATGTCGGCGATGAGGATCCGCCTGCCGATAAAATCTATGAGGTCGGCACGGTTGCCATGATCATGCGGATGCTCAAGCTGCCGGATGGACGCGTCAAAATCCTTGTTCAGGGTCTGGCCAAGGCTCGTATTACGGAGTTTGTTTCCGACAAGCCCTTCTATACGGTCCGGGTCGAGCGGCAGAATGATACTCCGATTGTTGATATATCGCTGGAAACCGAGGCGCTGATACGCACCGTGCGCGAGCAACTGACCAAGGTCATGGAACTTGGCAAGCAGGTCTCCCCCGAGGTTATGGTTATTCTGGAAAATATTCAGGATCCGGGCAGCATGGCCGACCTGGTCTCCAGCAATCTCGGCCTAAAGGTCGTGGATGCCCAGATTTTACTGGAAATAAACGATCCGATCGTTCGCTTGACAAAGGTAAATGAATTTCTGAACCGCGAGGTCGAACTCCTGAGTGTGCAGGCCAAAATTCAGAACGCGGCCCGCGAGGAGATGGGTAAAAACCACAAGGAATATTATCTGCGCGAGCAGATGAAGGCGATCCAGAGCGAACTGGGTGATAACGAAGGCAAAGAGGAGCTGGCCGAAATCAGAAAAGCGATCGAGGCGGCCAAAATGCCCGAGCCGGTGCAGAAGGAGGCGCTCAAGCAGTTGGGACGTCTGGAAAACATGCATCCGGATGCCGGGGAAGCCAGTATTGTCAGGACTTATCTTGACTGGATGGTTGAGCTCCCCTGGAGCAAGTCTACCCGTGACAGCCTGGATATTGTCCGGGCCAAGAAGATCCTTGATGATGACCATTTCTACCTGGACAAGATCAAGGAGCGCATCTTGGAGTTTCTGGCGGTGCGCAAGCTGAAGAAAAAAATGAAAGGGCCGATACTCTGTTTTGTTGGTCCTCCCGGCGTCGGTAAAACGTCACTGGGCAAGTCGATAGCTCGCGCGATGAATCGCAAATTCGTACGCATTTCCCTTGGCGGGGTGCGTGATGAGGCCGAGATTCGGGGGCATCGTCGCACCTATATCGGCGCTCTGCCGGGACGCATCCTGCAGGGGCTGAAGCAGGCGGGCGCCAATAATCCGGTCTTCATGCTGGACGAGCTTGACAAGCTCGGCTATGACTATAAGGGCGATCCCTCTTCGGCGCTTCTGGAGGTGCTTGATCCGGAGCAGAACCACTCATTTTCCGATCATTACATTAATCAGCCATTCGACCTCTCGAATGTGATGTTTGTCGCGACCGCCAACCAGATGGATCCGATACCGTCGGCTCTGCGCGACCGTATGGAGGTCATTAATCTGGCCGGCTACACCGAAGAAGAGAAGCTGGAGATTGCCAAGCGGTATCTGGTCCCGCGCCAGATCAAGGAAAACGGCCTTAAGCCCAAGCACATCAGTTTTGACGATGCAACAATTAATGAAATTATCACCAAATATACCCGTGAAGCCGGTCTGCGCAACCTGGAACGGGAAATCGGCAAGATCTGCCGCAAGGTAGCCCGAAAAGTAGCGGAAGGGAACCAGCGCTTGGTCAAGGTGTCCGCCGAGACCCTGCACACGTATCTTGGCGCCGCGAAATACGTTCGGGAAGAAGATCTGGACAGCAACGAGATCGGGGTTGTCAACGGATTGGCCTGGACACCGGTGGGGGGTGAAATTCTTCATATCGAGGCCAGCTTGATGGCGGGCAAATCCGCATTGACCCTGACAGGGCAGTTGGGTGATGTGATGAAGGAGTCTGTACAGGCAGCACATTCCTACATCCGGGCCCATGCCGAAAAGCTGCATCTCAAACCGGGAATTTTCCAGGACAATGAAATACATGTCCATGTTCCGGCAGGGGCCATCCCTAAAGACGGCCCTTCGGCCGGTGTTGCGATGACTGTGGCGCTGGTGTCGATACTTTGTCATATTCCGGTAAGAAAAGATGTTGCGATGACCGGTGAGGTGACGCTGCGAGGTAAAGTTCTCCCTATTGGCGGACTTAAGGAAAAAATCCTGGCTGCCGTCCGTTCCCGGATGCGGCTCGTGATCATCCCCGAGCAGAATAAAAAGGATCTTGAGGATATTCCGCCGGTAATATTGAAGAAAGTGAAAATTGTTGCGGTTTCAGAAGTTGAAGACGCTCTAAAGCTTGCTTTGGAAAAGTATCCGCCACCTGCTCCGGCTGCCGTAAAACAACCTAAAAAATCCGGGACAGCAGTTGCAGCTCCCGGACGCAGGGCCCGTACAAGGGCGGTAGCTCCGGCTTAAACGGCAGTAGGACACGGATTACTTTGATTCTCGTTCTGTCGCCCTTGGTTTTTTCTGTTTGTTTTGGCATGAATTCGTTGATTCGAGGTGAAACGTGTCCGAGCAGCTCATCTACTCAGCGTCCTGGGTAATCAATCCCGATGCCTCGCCGGTTTCCGGCGGGGCATTGCTCGTACGCGACGGTATTATTGCCGATACAGGCTCTCTGGATGCTCTTCGAAGCAGATATTCGGCACCGGTGTTTGACTACCCCGGATGCGCACTGCTGCCTGGGTTTATAAACGCACACACCCACCTTGAACTGACCCATTTTCCTTCCTGGCGCCTCCGGTCGGCGGCCGATTACCATCCGCGCCGCTTTACTGACTGGATAATACATTTGATCAAGATTCTGCGTGGTCTGACCGCTGCCGATTACCCCCCCTCGATTCGCGAAGGGGCGCGGATGTGCCTGGAATCGGGAACTACAGCAATTGGCGAGATTGTCACCAATCCGGCTATGGCCGGGATCTACTACCAGTCCCCGCTTGCCGGCCGACTTTATTTCGAACTGCTCGGACAGGAGCCGAGCCATATTAAGGGTAAATTAGCCGCTGCGACAGAAGCGGCACTCCACGACGAAACGCCGCAGGTACTCTTGGCCGGCCTCTCCCCTCATTCACTCTATACTATCGCGCAAGAATATCTGGACGTAATCCGGGAAGCTTCGGCGGCGCATGCGCTGCCGCTATCCATTCATCTCTCGGAATCCCGTTCCGAGTCTGACTTTATCTTTGACGGCAGTGGAGAATTGGCTTCCGAGTTTTATCCTTTTGTCGGCTGGGAACGTTTTCTGGGGCATCCGGCTCGCTGCAGCTCCACGGAGCTGCTTGATCGCCACGGACTGTTGACGCCGACCACGCTGGCGGTCCATTGCGTCCATGTTTCCGTTGCTGATGCCCGCATCATCAAGTCGCGTGGGGTACATATCGCACTCTGTCCCCGCAGCAATGAACTTCTGGATGTCGGCCGCGCTCCGGTCCACTTGTTCAAGAAATTCGGCATTCCTCTGGCGCTTGGCACCGATTCGCTGGCCAGCAATAATTCCCTTTCATTGTGGGACGAGCTGCGCTTTGCTCTGGAAACTTTTCCTGACGACCTGAATGAGCATGACGTACTCAGTATGGTTACGACCGGTGGGGCAGCCGCTCTTGGTATCTCAGCAGTCTGCGGCTCTCTGGAAATTGGTAAACGAGCGGATTTCCAGGTGATCGGGAATTGTAACGAAAATGCAGAGAAAGTGCTTGAACGGGTTATGCGTGAGGGTGTCCTGCAGGAAGTTTTTGTCGGAGGGGCGCGTTACGCCGGAAACTCTTAACCCCTCTTCAACCGTTTTTCCTCCAAAAGCATATCAAGCGCCAGCAGGAAAACCCCGACGCAGATCAGGGAGTCGGCGACGTTGAAAGCCGGCCAGTGGTGGCGGTACCAGTGAACGTCGAGAAAATCGATTACTTCCCCAAGGCGTACCCTATCTATCAGATTGCCGACCGCTCCCGAGAAGATCATGGCCAGCGACGTATGCGCCAGTTTCTGATCGTCACGCAATTTGTTGAAGGCAATCAGAATAACCAGCGCTGCCACGATTGATATGGTGATGAAAAACGGCAGCCGCCACGATGCATCGGAGAGGAAGCTGAAGGCTGCCCCTTTGTTCCTGACGTAGGTGAGATGAAAAAAATTGTCAATAATCGGAATTGAATCGAACAACTGCATGCTGCGATCAATACAGACTTTAGTGATCTGATCAATGATTATGCCGACGATGGAAATAGTGATGAATAAAAGGTGTTTAGTTTTCACTGGTCAAATTCCGTGCATCCGGGGAACGCTGTTATCAGCTGCGTCTTCCGGGGGTATGATGGTGGTGCAGTTACGACCGTTGTTTTTTGATGCATACAGCCCGCGATCGGCCAGATCCACCAGATCTATCCAACTGTCGTAGCCGTTCTCCTCGACCTGACTGGCGACGCCACAGCTGAGGGTGATAAATTTGTGCGGACTTTTCTCGTGCGGAATGTTCAAATCCGCCAGACTTGCCAGAATCCGGTCTGCCAGTATCAAGGCGCCATTCAAGGATGTCTCCGGCATGATCAGCAGAATCTCTTCGCCGCCGTAGCGGTAAAACCTGTCACTGGTCCTGATGCTCTTCATGAGATGTTCGGAAATACGCCGCAGGGCATTGTCACCCGCCATGTGACCGTAACAGTCGTTGTAGAGCTTGAAATGATCGACATCGAAGAGCGCCACCGAGTATGAGCGTTTATAGCGCACCGCCTGACAGTGGGTATGCTCAAGGTCGGTTTCCATGGCGCGGCGATTGCCGAGTCCGGTCAGTGGATCAACCAGGGAGAGAGATTTCAGCTGCTCGTTGACCTGCAGCAATTCACGGGTACGCTGAGTAACGGATTGCTCGATGGTATCACGCTGCTTTAAATAAATACTGAAATGGGCCTTGGCCAGGTCGAACTGGGTTACCAAACCGATCAGCCTGCCGGAAGGGTTTACGACCGGCAGATGGCGTATTTTCTGGGCTGATGTTATGACCAGAGCCTCGAACAGGGTCATTTCCTCGGATGCCGTTGCCAGAGGAACGGACATGAAATCGGCTACCAACATTGGCGGCTGCGGCTTGTCGGCAATAAACAGCCCCATAAGACGCACTATATCCCGTTCAGTAATGATGCCGATCGGCATGTCGTTTTCAACAACTACCATACAGGTAAAGTGGTTATCGATCATGCTTTGTATGACATCCGCCAGGTCGGCGTTTGCCGTTGTGATGGGAACATCGGCAGTCATCAGCGACGTTACTAATACTTCAGCATGCATATCAACTCCTCCTTTGCTGCGGCAAGGCTATTTAAGCGGGTTGACAGACCAAAGGCTGTTAGAAAAACTACTCTTCATCCCTCATTCTTTCAAGTGACCGCAATCGTGCATTTGGGACAGATAGTCGGGTGCTCGGCATCGGTGCCAAGCTCTTCGCTGTAATACCAGCATCGTTCACACTTGACTCCAGGAGCGGCCGTTACCTGGACTTTCAAGCCGTCAATATTTTCGGAAGCCCAGTATTCTCCATGTAGATCGGTTGCCAGTTCGGCTTTCGACACGATAAAAATGCTGTTCAGATCAGCCTCATAGTTTTGAAGGAAAACATACAGTTCCGGAGGAGCGGCGATGGTTACAGCGGCGTCCAGAGAATGTCCGATGGTCTTGGCGACCCGGGCCAGTTCCAGGGCTTTTGAAACATCCGCACGCACTTTTATGATGCGTTCCCAGCGGCATGTAAGGGCATCATCCAGCCATTCCGGATTGCGGGAGGGGAACTCGGCCAGGTGTACGCTTTCCTCGCGTTTTCCCGGCATGAACTGCCAGACCTCGTCGGCGGTGAACGAGAGTACCGGAGCGAGAACGCGCACCAGGGTATCGAGAATGCGGAACATGACCGTCTGAGCGCTCAACCGCTCCAGAGAGTTCTCCTTGCTGGTGTACATGCGGTCTTTAAGAATGTCGAGGTAAAATGAACTCATTTCGGTCGTACAGAAGCCGTTGACCTCCTGATAGATGACATGAAATTCAAGGTCCTGGTAGGCGGTGAGAACCCGCGCTTTTAGTATTTCAAGTTGATGCAGGGCCCAGCGGTCGATTTCCGGCATCTTCGAGAACGGCACCGCTTGGGTTTCAGGGTCGAAGCCGTTGATGTTGCCGAGAATGTAGCGGCAGGTGTTTCGGATGCGACGATACGCTTCTGCTACTCTGGTCAGGATTTCCTGCGAAATGCGAGTATCATCCTGATAGTCCATTGCTGCGACCCAGAGGCGCAGAACGTCGGCGCCGAACTTCTTGATCACATCTTCGGGGGCGACGACGTTGCCGACCGATTTGCTCATTTTGCGTCCTTGACCGTCCAACACGAAGCCATGGGTCAATACGCTTTTATAGGGGGCAACTCCCCTGGTGCCGACGCTTTCAAGCAGGGATGAATGGAACCAGCCGCGATGCTGGTCGCTCCCCTCAAGATACATATCGGCGGGAGAACGCAACGTGGCACTCGGCTCCAGCACGGCTGCGTGCGAAACACCCGAATCGAACCAGACATCCAGAATGTCATTTTCTTTCTCGAATGATGCCGCGCCGCATTTCGGGCAGACCGATCCGGCCGGGAGCAGCTGTTCGGCGCTCCAGTCGAACCAGACATCGGAACTCTCCTTTTTGAAAATCTCGGCAACGTGGTCCATGATGGTGCCGTCTGCAATATATTCGCCGCAGGCGGTACAGGAAAACGCGGTGATCGGAACTCCCCAGGAGCGCTGCCGGGAAACGCACCAATCGGGGCGGTTTTCGATCATGCCGTAGATCCGCTCACGCCCCCATTTTGGAATCCATTCTACCTGGTCGACGGCTTTCAGCGCCTTGTCGCGCAGATCATTGGCTTTCATGCTGATAAACCACTGCTCGGTGGCACGGAAGATAATCGGTTTTTTGCAGCGCCAGCAGTGCGGGTAGGAGTGGCTGATTTTCGAAGTCTGCAGCAGCGCTTCAACTTCGATCAGCTTGTCGATCACGCTCTGGTTGGCGGGAAAAACCTGCTGGCCGCCGAAGAATTCGACATTAGCCAGATATTTACCATGGTTATCGACCGGATTGTAAATTTCCAACCCTTCTTTAAGCGCGAGCTCATAATCCTCCTGGCCGTGCCCAGGGGCGGTGTGAACGCAGCCGGTACCGGCTTCCAGCGTCACATGCTCACCAAGGAGTATGATTGAATCGCGATCATAAAAAGGGTGCTTGCACCGTTTTCGCTCCAGCACGTCCGCCTTGAACGTGGCGATGACGCTGCCGGTCAGGCCGACGGTTGTCAGGAAAGAGTCTTTCAGCCCTTCCGCGACGATCAGAACACCCTTCTCGGTTTCGAGCGCTACATAATCGAATTCCGGATGAAGTGCTACTGCCAGGTTGGCGGGGATAGTCCAGGGGGTGGTCGTCCAGATCACCACATACGCCTGTTTCCCGGCCAGGGCAGGGATTGCGGCCGACAGGTCATCTTGCAGCGCGAAACGGACGAAGATGGAGGGGGAGGTGTGGTCGGCATATTCGACCTCGGCTTCGGCCAGTGCCGTTACGCATGAGGAGCACCAGTGTACCGGCTTGCGCCCCCGGTAGAGCCCGCCGTTGTGAGCAAAGCGGGCCAGTTCGCTTGCTGTCAACCCTTCGTATTCATAGTTCATCGTCAGATAAGGATTTTCCCAGTCGCCAAGGATTCCGAGCCGTTTAAACTCTTCTTTCTGAATATCGACAAACTTGGCGGCATAGCTCCGGCATTCGCGGCGCATCTCCAGTTTGCTGATCTGATTTTTCCTTGAACCGAGGTTTTTTTCCACCTGCAGCTCGATCGGTAGACCGTGGCAGTCCCATCCCGGCACGTATGGGGCGTGGAAACCCTCCATGCGCTTGACTTTCAGCACAATGTCTTTAAGGGTCTTATTGAGAGCGTGGCCGATATGGATATGGCCGTTGGCGTACGGAGGGCCGTCGTGCAGGACGTAAAGCGGCTTGTCTTTACCGTGCTCTTCCAGTTTCGCATAGAGTCCGTTCTGCTCCCATTTTGCGAGCATTTCCGGTTCCCGTTGATTCAGGTTGGCCTTCATCGCAAAATCGGTTTGCGGCAGGTTGAGGGTATCTTTATATTCCATGGGATGCTGTCTCCGTTTCTGATTCGTTAAAACTGCACTAAACTACAGATGTGAAGCTGGAATGTCAAGGAATCGGGCGCGAATTAAGAAAATTGGGAGGTCTTGCCGGCATTCAATCGATCCGAACCGGTTATATTCTTTCTTGCATTATCAGCAGTTATTCTGTTATTCTTTTCAGCCTCATTTTATCCACTACAGATATGATCACTGAAAGGATCACAATATAATGTTGAAAATGTTTGATTACCTGTTCGGAATGTTTTCCAATGATCTGGCCATCGACCTTGGCACTGCCAACACACTGGTTTACCTGAAGGGGAAGGGAATCGTGGTGCGCGAACCGTCGGTTGTTGCGGTGCAGAAAATGCCCAACGGCCAGCAGAAGGTGCTTAAGGTCGGCATGGAAGCCAAGCAGATGCTCGGTCGGACACCCGGTTCAATCACCGCCATCCGTCCTATGAAGGATGGCGTCATCGCCGACTTTGACATCACTGAAGAGATGCTGCGTTATTTCATTCATAAAGTGCATAACCGCAAAACCCTCGTCCGCCCCCGCATTGTCATCTGTGTGCCGTCCGGCATCACCCAGGTGGAAAAACGAGCGGTCAAGGAATCGGCTGAATCAGCCGGCGCCCGTGAGGTATACCTTATCGAAGAGCCGATGGCGGCCGCAATTGGCGCCGGGCTCCCGATCACCGAGGCATCCGGTAACATGATCGTCGATATTGGTGGCGGTACAACCGAAGTTGCCGTTATCTCGCTTGCCGGCATAGTCTACGCCCAGTCTACTCGTATGGGTGGCGACAAGATGGATGAGGCGATTGTTCAGTACATCCGCAAAAAATACAACCTGCAGATCGGCGAGCGTTGGGCTGAAAAAATTAAAATCGAGATCGGTGAGGCTTATCCCGGGCCGGAAACGCTGGAGATGGAAGTCAAGGGGCGTGACCTGGTTTCCGGTATTCCTAAAACCATCAAAGTCAATTCGGACGAAATTCGCGAAGCTCTGAAGGAAGCGGTAAATGCAATTGTCGACACGGTAAGGATTTGCTTGGAAAAGACGCCACCCGAACTGGCTGCCGATATTGTTGACCAGGGCATTTTCCTGGCCGGCGGCGGTGCCTTGCTGCGCAACCTGGATCTGCTGCTGCGGGAAGTCACCAAGGTGCCGGTGCTTATTGCCGAAAACCCGCTTGACTGCGTCTGTCTCGGTTCCGGCCTTGTCCTGGATGAGCTTGATCTGCTGAAACGTGTCTCAATTTCATCCTGATTTTTCACTACGGAGTCACTGGGCAGAGTGAGAACTTTGCTCGGTGACTCCGTGGTAGAGAGCCTTTCCATACTTGCTATGAATTCCCCCACTATTGACATACTGGTTCCTGTCTGGAACGACCCGTTTGAAACCCGTGCCTGCCTTGCCGCGATTCTTGCGCACTCGTCCGGTGCGCGGCTTATTATCGTCGACAACGGCAGCAGCCGGGAAACCGAGCTGATGTTGGAGGAATTCTCCGAGTCATTGGGCGATCATGGGCTGTTTATCAAGTCCGAAAGAAATGTCGGGCTTATTGCCGCTATTAATATGGGCCTGGCCAGATCTGACAGCGATTATACCGTTATTGTCCGTCCTCATGTGACCGTGCAGGCAGGATGGCTTGAAGCTCTGGTGAAAGCAGCGGAAACTTCCGGTGCCGGGCTTGTCTCGCCGCTGTTCAGAGGAGAGCAGGCACCGGTTATGCCGGACCTAGCTTCAAGCTGCAAGATTGTGGAGAGCTGTACCGTCTCATTGGCGACGCTGCTGCTGCGTACCGAAATGCGTAGCGTTGCCGGCGTCTTTGATGAAAATCTCGATGGCGATGAGTGGTGCCTGAAAGAGTATGTGCGCCGCATCGCTGCAAAGGGGTATCACACCTGTATTGCCGGGCGTCTGCGTTTGGCCTGCGCCGCCGGGCAACAGTTCGGTTCGGCACAGCGCAGGAAAGAGATGAAACAGAATAGTCGTTCGGCGTATATATCCAAGTGGGGGATCGCCCGTCATTACTGCGTCTATTTCGGCGCCGAAGTTGATGTCGCCTCATTTGGCGATACCGTTGCCGCTATTTTGGATGGCGCCCGCCAGGGGCATCATTTCACACTGCTGCTGCATCGCCGCCAATATGCCGTTTTCCGAAAAATGGGGTGGAATTGCCTGCATACTGGCATTGCTCTCCACCAGGTATCACTGCTGTTTCCGTTGCGGGATCTGCTGCGGAAGATTGTGGCGTTACGGAGCGCTTCACCGGATCTGCTCGCGGTGCGCGGATGCAGCGAAACGCAGTTTCCTGGCATTGATTCCGCGATCTCGCTTGACGAGCTGCTCAGCAGCATTCGTGCCCGCACAACTACTATTTCAAATCACCCTCAGGAGGTATTGTCATGATACCGGAAATTATATCTCAATTAACGGCACATCGAGATGTCATCGCAAAGGTTGAGAAGGAACTGTCACCTCTGATCGCCGAGATGGTGACGCTGCTGGTGGAAACCTTTACGAACGGCGGAAAATTGCTGGTGATGGGAAATGGCGGTTCAGCGGCCGATGCCCAACATTTTGTGGCCGAGATTGTCGGGCGTTTCAAGATGGAACGGAGAGGGCTGCCGGCGATTGCACTCTCAACCGATACCTCGATTCTGACCGCTATCGGTAACGATTATGGTTTTGACAATGTCTTCCGTCGTCAGGTTGAAGCGCTGGCTGTGCCGGGCGATTTGATAGTAGGAATTTCGACCAGCGGCAATTCCCCGAATGTCCTGCAGGCGCTGGAACTGGCCCATGAAAAAGGGTACCGCACTGTTGGCCTGCTCGGCAAAGATGGCGGCAGTATCAAGGCCGTCTGCGATCTGGCGCTGATAGTGCCGACCGACGATACGCCCCGTGTTCAGGAAGGGCATATCACCATTATCCATATTGTCTGCGATCTGCTGGAAAAGACCCTGTTTGCCTGATAAAGGAGGTTGTGTGGACCGCACAATCGTTGAAACCCTTTTTGCCCATGTTGCTCAAATTCGCTGTCTGGTTGTTGGCGACCTGATGCTGGACGAATACCTGTGGGGCAAGGCGGACCGTATTTCGCCGGAGGCGCCGGTTCAGGTGGTTGATGTGATCCGCGAAGAGCTCCGTCTGGGCGGTGCCGGCAACGTGGTGCATAACCTGGCGGCGCTTGGGGCGCAGGTCTCGGTCTGTTCCGTAGTCGGCGATGATCAGAATGGTCGAGAGCTGCTGGGGCAGTTTTGCCACCACCACATTGATATCAGAGCGATATTTCAGGATTCCGGCCGTCGGACCAGCCGTAAAACGAGAGTTGTTGCCTCGCATCAGCAGATTGTGCGCATTGATAGAGAATCGCGGGAAGCTTTGCCGGCTGCGGTTGAGCAGCAACTCTGTGACTGGATAGCCGCCCATGCCGGCGAATACACGGTCATTGTGCTTTCGGATTACAAAAAAGGCGTTCTGACACCAGCCGTTGTCGCTTCGGCAATTTCAGCGGCTGCTGCCGCCCGCATACCGGTTCTGGTTGACCCGAAGGGGACCGATTACACACTCTATGCCGGGGCGACGCTTTTAACACCAAATCGCAAGGAGGCCGAGGCCGCTTCCGGTGTTGCCATTACGGATGCTGCTTCTCTGACTCGGGCAGCCGGCGTCATCATGGCCGCGACCGGCCTGCAGTATCTGCTGATAACCCGCAGTGAAGAGGGGATGTCGCTCTTTGCACAGGGGGGAGAGATTGTCCATATTCCTACGGTTGCCCGAGAAGTTTTTGACGTTTCGGGTGCCGGCGATACCGTTCTTGCCACTCTGGCGGTCGGAATCGCTTCCGGCTTCAGCATGGCGGATTCGGCACGTCTGGCCAACGTTGCCGCCGGCATTGCCGTCGGCAAGCTGGGGACTTCGGTAGTTACTCCGGAGGAGATAATCGACACAGTGTCTCTGGCCCACAAGGACAGCCATGCGAAAATAAAAAGTCTCGAAGTGTTGTCCCCTCTGATCGCGGCGGAGAAAAACAGGGGCAAGCGGATTGTCTTCACTAACGGCTGCTTCGATCTGCTGCACGCAGGGCATGTGAAATATCTGCAAAAAGCACGGAGCCTTGGCGACCTGCTGGTACTGGGACTTAACAGCGACTCCTCGGTGCGCCGGCTCAAAGGGGCAAAGCGGCCGCTGATCGATCAGGATGAACGGGCTCACCTCCTTGCTGCGCTGGATTGTATCGATTATGTCACTGTTTTTGACGAGGATACCCCGCTGGAGCTGATAACTGCTCTCAAACCCCATATTCTGGCCAAGGGGGGCGATTACTCGCTGGATGAGGTGGTCGGAAGAGACATTGTTGAGTCTTATGGCGGTCATGTAGAGCTGGTTACTTTTGTTGACGGCAAATCGACAACAAATATAATCGAACGGGTACTGGAACTCTATTCAACCGAACAGCAGTAAGGATTAGTCTGGTTTTTAGCTCAGCTTTCTGGTAAGAGAACAATTTCTTGATCAATGCATTGCGGACTGGAGCGGCTATGACAGATAACAGCACACGGCGCAGGGAATTATGGATACTCGGGGTAACGCCGGGAAGCGGGCGCGAAGAGATCCTTTCCTCGTATCTGGAGGCCGGCGGATATATCTGCCGACTGGAGCGGTGCGAAAACCTCGAAGCAGGAAAACCATTAGGGATCGTGCTGGATATCTCACCGTTTTCCGCCGATGGCTGGGGGGTGTTACTTCAAATTAAAAACTCTCCCATTACCAGGAATATCCCGGTGTTGCCGGTGTTTCTGAGTGAAAAGGGGAAAGTTGGCGGCGTGTTTCCGGTTGCCGGTTTTTTTACACTTCCGATTGATGAACAGTGTCTCCAGGATCGTTTGGCGGTCTATGGCCTGACGGAAGAAGCCGAAACCTGGGATCTGCAATCAATGGTAGTTTCCAGGTCAGGCGAAGAGAAGCTTTCCAAGGCGGTAGAATTGCTCGGTTTTGAAGTCATAAAAGGGTATACCGGCAAAGAAGCCCTGGCCCTTTCATCCATTCATCCCGTCTATATGATGTTCTGCAGCCAGATGTTATCGGATATGTCGGCGTTTGAACTGCAGGAACGATTTCGCTTGTACCCTTACAGCAGCAATACCCCCATGTTTGTTCTGTTGAAAGAAGAGATGAAGGAGGGTGAGAAGCTTGCCTTGAGCAGAGAAATTGCCCATCTGATCAGAAAAAAGCAGCTTTCCTGCGAGGAATTTCTTGGGTATCTGCGGCGCAGGGATTGATTGCCGAGAGAAATAAGAAGTGAAACAGCCGCTCCCCGGTATCGGAGAGCGGCTGTTTTTTTGTAGATTAATTAGATGATATACCTCTGTGACTCTGTGGCAAATGTTTTGCTGATTGATACCGATCTTCAGCTATGTACATTATTTGATTCTGTAGGGGCGACGCCGTTGGCTCGCCCTGTTGCCATGGGCCGCAATGGCGGATGTTGCGCCAGGGCGACCCACCGGGTACGCCCCTACATTCTGTCT
>CAIYDX010000048.1 GCA_903925005.1 uncultured Geobacteraceae bacterium | reverse complement strand
ATATCCGAAAGGGATCAAGGTGACTGACGAAGAATTTGCGGCAATACGGATATCACGAGACGAGTTCCACGGTGAATGGAACTACTCCATTACGCCCTCTAACAACAAAATGATTATGTAATTATTTTACGAGTCCTTAGTATTTGTGCCTTTGGCCAGCAGCAAAGTCATACCTTCGAAGTTGAAGAGCTCATCTTTGTCCTTAGTCTTATACTGATTGAAGGTGTAACTTCCCAAGAGCGTCCCCGTGGTGACTGCTTCAATAGCAGTTTCCACGCTTCCGGCCAGGTGCAACGCCGTAGCGAACATGGCTATCCGTGCTCCCCGTAGTGCCTGCACGGCCTTACCAGCTGCCTGCCGAAGACGTTCATCATCCAACTCGACCTTTTTCCCCAGTCCCACCAGCAGCAGGCGCTCTGAATGCAGCTTTCCAAGTGTGTGAATCAGGTGCGTGTTGTTAGTTTTACCCCTAAACTCTTTGCTGGCTATCAGACGTTCCAAACAGCCGTCAAGCGCGGCGTCACAATTGTCAAACATATCGTCTTTTGTGTCTTCAAAACAGCCGATAACCAAGGCAGGTGTGGTAAGTTTAAGCGGGTTGGAAGTACTAATGTCGATTTTCATTAGAGTGCCTCGTAAGGAAAGATTTTTGAAATGAATCTAACCGCCGCAAATAGCGGGATATCTACAGTTATTTCGCCGCTAATTGCGAGGGCAACTTTTGAGTGATCACGGGGGTTGGCAGTAAAGTGGTGCTGGCCTACATCCACGAATGCCGCCAGCAATCGCTTTTCAGCTGACTCCAGAAGGTCATACGCTTGCCGGATCTCAACTTCGGATCGTTTGTAAGCGGCTACAAGCGCGGGAAGGGTTTTGCGAATTGCCAAGTCAGTGCTCATGCATCGGCCCTTAACTCCTGATGTAGAAGATTTCAATCTGAGCTGACATAATGCCGTTGCCGTGGAAGTGACGAGGTTTGGAGAAGTTCATGTTGGCAACCTCGTGTTCGAGATATGGTGTGGAAAATGTTAACTATAACACAACGACACGCCAAAAATAAACCCAACAGGAAAAAATGCAGGGAATGTTTTGACCCGATACTTTTGTTTCTATTCTTGGTATGAGGTTACCAGAAAAACATCATATCGCTTACCTCAGTGACCTTCTGGAACCAACATACTGGAAAAACGCAATCAAATGAAACTCGTCCTTGTCATATCCCTTCGGAAATCCCCCCACTCGTCCGATAGCTTTTAGAGTGCGCAGCACCTCTTCGTCCAATATTTGGGAACCGGAACTCTCAAGGCGCTGGATGTTAGTGATCTCACCCTCTCGGTTGAAGGTGATGCGAACCGGTGTAACACCTTGTATGCCATTCATGGCGGCTTCCTGCGGATAGCGCCAGACACCGTAGATCGCGCCTTCAAGTCGGTGCAGAAACGAACCAAACACAATATCATCGCTGTTGAGAAAGCGGGTATCACCCTCGGCTATATCTTTTTCATACTTTTGTCGATAGCTCTCTTCCAATTTTGCCAAGCGGCTGGCTCCGGGGAATAACTGCGGGATTGCTGACGCTTGTCGCAAATTCTGTCCTTTAGGTTTCAGAAGGCTCCCCACTGAAAAGCCGGGAGTGTTTTGAGAAAGTACCTGTGGTGGACTGGAGGATGTTTTGGCTGCAGGTGAAGAAGACATTTCAGTTGATGGTGCGGCCTGTCTCTTAACAGCCCCAATATCTTGTGGCGAATTTCCACGCGGGGCGCTTTCCTTGGGAACTCTGATGCCCTGCTCTGACCTACGCTTCGTCTCTTGCTGATGCTGTTCAAGTCGCCGTTTTGGTTCCGGTACCTGTTGTAAATCAATAAAAACCGGTTCTTTGAAAGATTCTGGTGGTGACATTGGGAAATAATAGAACCCTGCAAACACCACCAGATGCAGAATAAGGGAGACGCAAAGTAAATATAAAAATGATTTTTCAATACATCGATCAGACATGGAGTGAGGTCGGTTGTCAATTGCAGTGAATTATTTGTCCCTATTAGGCGTTAAATCTGACCCGCGTTAACCAGTAGTAGTATTGAGTGGACATTCTGTTAGTGGAGCAGGGGGTCAACATTTATCGTCTGGCAGGTCATAGTTGGATTTGGTTACACTGAACGGTACAGGTACTCCCTTCTCCCATTCATCTTGAAAAAAACACGTCTGGTTCTCTGCGCGGATGTCTTGAGCCTCTGCTTCCAGGCTGGTCGCAATAAAGTAATACACAACTGCGAGGATAATCGTAACTGCAGCAATGGTATATGAGAGTGTTTGACCATGCCATAATCCAGCAAACCAGTTGTTGATGCAATTTGCAACAAGAGCCGCCTTTCCACCTATGCGCTCAAGTTCGTAGGCATATTTCCTTGACGATTCGAACTCGGCTAAAGAATTTTCATAGGATTCCGTAGCTGTCAGATAAATAGTTGTAGCGCTGATGAAACCAGCCGACAAGATACCAGCAGTAACAGCCTTGCAGCGTGTTAGCGGGTCAGTAAGATTAAATATCATTCGCATAGTATGAAAAAAGCTCACATTTGGTAGAGACGTTGTATTATTAGTTGCGAATCTACCCCATGAATGTGGAGTGATTATGGATTTAACTGAGATTTTATAATGTTATCAACATAAAACTTGTCACTCATTCACACGACACCTATTTAAGCAGCTTGGAAGCTATTGATCACTATTGCGCATCTGTCGAATCACACAATTACGCAGCACCGGTTAATCCAGCCGCCAGGGGCGGGGATACTATTGTTGATCGGTGCTGCTGCAGCGCAAAGCGGTTGACTAATGTTTGTGGTGATGAGCTTGGGAGAAGGTCGTGGATCGGAGGAAAGTTGCCAAAGCAGCATGCGGAGATTGCTGAAAGTGACGTAATGGAGGATGGAGTAAAAGAAACTTGCGGAGAAAATAAACCGAAGCTGATCAGCGAAAAGTTTATAGCAGCGCTGCGGGCGTATGCGAAGCTTGCGGGAAGGCCGCGTGGTGTCCGAATCGAGGAGATTGTTGAGGAGCGGTTCGTTGAAAGCGGTGTTTTCGATAACCCGGTTGAAGCTGGCAGGCCAGTGTTAGTGCGCCTGGTTAAGATTGTGACGACAGCAGGAAGGCGAACATGGGAGATCAGGTGTTATTGCCACGGAGAGTGCTTCAGGTATGCGCCGGCACTGAATAAGCCAAACTTTGATACTTTTTGCGGATCTAAATAATCCTTTTTGTCCTGTACTTGACATAATTTCTGTTATGAGACATAAATAGCTGATAATACAAATCTTTTCACACGAAAAATGAATATGAAGAAAGCAAGAAAAGCCAGCTCGATATCGCTGGTTATTAACCGAATATTCCTGTATCGTAGTTTCAGAGTAATCTCTCGAGGTGAAATATGTTGACTGATCCAATTTCTCAACTGTGTATATTATTTATAGTTATCGGCAGTGTATCAATCTGTATCTCTCCTCGCGATCGTCACAATAGAAAGCGCACGCCGAAACCTCTTCTGACAAACAAAGAAAAGAATAACTGAAACAACAAGGCCAAACCGATCATCCGGAGTGGCCTTTGCTTTGGTCCTGGCTCTTTTACTGCTGTTTAGATTTTCCCCTCGTGAGGCAAGCCATTTAGGTCTTCTTTTTCCCCACCCGGTTTTCCCTTAACTCATCCGCTTCTTTTTCCAACAGAACGCTGAGTTTCTCGATGCTCACACCGTAATTCTTGCCATCGACGACCACGTGTAGATCCGGATTAAACATTATCTGCCCCCGCAGCTGGTCAAATGTCAGACCTCTACTCATACTCCCCTCCCAGCTCCCCCAAAGAGCATCCTGCCAACTACTTTTTTCTTAACTTCCGCCGCGGATGATAAATATATTTGATTTGCAGTCACCCCAGTTTCGCTTGCCAAACAATGAGAACATAACAGCTTGCCGAAGCGAAGGTTCAACGCGGCATTGGAGGTACGCGACAAACGGCGTAAAATGGCCGAAAGCATCGAAGAACATGGCAGTCAGCAATATTGAAAAATATGCTTGTAAAAAAGGGGCTCGTGTAAATCCGTTGATATTGTGTGAAAAGAAAACCATAAAGCGGTATATCCCGTATATCGTCATTGCCAGTAAGTTTGACGCGACCATCCAAGCGAAGAAAGCAACCACCAGGCTGAAACATACACCGCGAATTTTAGGCTTGTCATCGTAGTGAGTCCAGCTCTCGATTTTTTTAACAGTATCGGGAGTATTCCGCCACGCAGCAATGTTCTGATCAGTATTTTTCATTTTCCCCTTCCCTTTTTCTCTCAACATCATTCGGGCCAATTATAACCGTCTCAGCACTCTGGTATTTGCGTTAAGACCGATACGGAGGGGCTAAACTGTATTTGCCGCCACCGTGATATCTTGGCTTAAACATGCCAATAACTACCGCCTGTAAAAGACTTGGACATATTCGGCAAGCTTGGTAACAAAGTATCGGTGTCATTCTCATTAAGCCTTCGAACATCAACGCGGCAAAAGCAAACCCAAAAGTTGTAACAAATTTATCGCCTTTGTGCGGAAATGTCATCCATTCCCCGTTGCACAAGTGAACATAGAGTTGTGCCACAGAAAAGAATACAAGGCCGGAAACACAGGCGCACAGCGCCCACACCAGCATCGCGACGACAAAACTTACGATGACACCCCGTACAGGCGGCTTCGTCCTGTACACATTGTTTTCGTCAAAATAGGTGTCGCTGACCGGCTCCAACATCTCTTTAAAAGTCATTATCCTACCTCACTTATTCCTCTATTCCGCTTACCGAGCAGAACCACTTCTACTTACGACCTAATAAGCGACCTACCACATACCCTGAAATGAAAGAATTAGGGGGCCGAGTGTCTTGAGGACCGATCGATCCTACAAAGTGGACAAACGTCATAAAAGCTGCCAATCCCCCAGATACCAACCAGAAAACTTTCACTCCTTCCCAGCCGGAAAAGAAATATGCTACAGCTGAAATGGCAATTTAGTGGACCCTTTGGTCAAGACAATAATGCTTTTAGTTTAAGATGGTAGTTTCTGCTTTTGATTTTGGTTCTACCCCTAAAAAAGCTTTTCGTTCTTTGAATTTGTCTACGATTCTTGCTCCGCCGCCGCTGGCCGTT
>CAIYDX010000047.1 GCA_903925005.1 uncultured Geobacteraceae bacterium | reverse complement strand
CGCCCCTACATTCTGTCTTTGGCGGAAGATCAGTACCAATCAGTTTATCTAATCTTCGTAACAGCATCAGATAAAATACCCCTGATTTCGCCCCAGACCTGTTCGGTGCCTGATTTAAGTTCTTCCCATTCATCATCGTTGGCAGACACCATCTTTTGCAGCTTCATTGCCGCCTCATCCTTTTTTTGCTGCAGCAACATTATTTTATTCGCATATTTAGGCTCCGCACCAAACTTGAGGCTTTTTGCCTTGTCTTTGAGAAGGTCGATTTGCACATCCCATTCAACCATCTGTGCAGAAAGTTTCTCAATATATTCCGTGCGCTTGTTCATGATGTCACCTCGTAGATTTATTTTGTTGTGAATTATTCAAGACTCTTCATTGGCCTCTTCGTCAGACTTCAATTTCTTGTCCGGCTCGCTGCGTTCATCCAGTGCGGCAAGCACAAGTTCAGGATTCATCGATTGCTGCAGTGCAACCGCCTCAGGGTCATGGCGGTTTTTTACATTTGGCAAATCACGTCTCAGCTCTTCCAGCAGGTCGATAAGTTTGGCACTTTTCTGCTCCGTCAGTAAATTAACCTTCAGATCCAGATGCGCCCGCTGTTCCTCAAGTTTGGCGAACCGGTTCTGTTTTGACAGAACTACTGTCGCGGTAAGTAAAGCACCCAGACCGATAATCCCTTGCAGCCAAAAATACGGTTCAGGATCGAATTCGATCATGCCAAACTGGCGCAGAGCAACATTAGCGAGTATCCAGAGCACAACAAATAACAAAATAATGCCAAGAAAGACCGGTTGTCCGACAAAACGGCTAATGCGCTCCATGATCCGTTGCGAGCGGCTTATTTTTTGATCTTCGCGTGCGTAAAAATCCAGAACTGCCTCGATATTCTGACTTATCTGGTCCCGTTCCGAATCGACCGGCACACCAAGGGAATCCGGGGGTTTAGCCGGTGAAAGTTCAGGTTTGGTTCTCATTCTAATGTACACTCCTCAGCATTAATAAGGACTCCCGAATATCCGGGTGATTTGATGTTTGGCGACTAATGTTGTCAATAAACACACATCCATGAGGAATGCTTCAATTATCGCGCCAAGGTGGCGCAGTAAATTCAGGCGGATATAACCTGCTGTTTGTGAGGGATAAGATGGAAGATGGCTTACATAATTACTGGAATCGTAGTTTATGGTTCCCGTCGTATTTAACATAGTCGTGATATGTGGTGGATCGTACATACATCTCTCATCCCACATCCCGCAACCCGCATCCTTCAAATATGGCAGTTATGTTAAACATGACGGATTATTCTCACGGCATCCCCCACCACTCAGCAGATTTTTTTACAATTATTTTCAACATAATCAGCATGTTACGATCACAGCACCTGGAATAATCCTCTGGCACAGTAGTTGCGTTACAACTTCCTGAAAGAACATTTGCAAGTCGTGATGTCTTTAGAATTTGAACCGATATATTTCACGGGGAGTCTTATGAATGTACCTGACACGACATTGAAAATTCAGACCTTGGGCCGTTTCAGCGTTTCTGTCGCTGGAAAACCGGTTGCAGCTGATTGGCCGGACGAAACGTTGAAAGTACTTTTTTGTTCGTTGCTTTCACCGCTGGATCTCTTCTTTTCCTGGGACCGGATCTGCCGTTCAATGATGGGCGTAACCGCGACACGGGCCAGCAGGCGTCAGCTGGAGGAAACTTTTATCCGCCCTCTTGTCAGGTACCTTATCAAGGAGTTGGGCTTCAACCCGATCATTACAGAACCTGAGGGTCTTAGAATCGACCAGCAGGGCATCCACGTTGATGCATTCGAGTTTTACAACACTGCTTTAGACGGACTCAGACTGTTGTCCCTCGAAAACCGTACCGCTGCATTCGAGAAATTCACCAAGGCTAACGCACTTTATACCGGCAGCTATTTACCGGGAATAGAGGGTAAAATAATTGCAAGCACCCGCAATGACCTTGAGTCTATTTACCGTACTGCAGTCATGGAAGGAATTATCGTTAGGCCGGCTGCTGTCAGTCCAGCCCGAACCACGCGACACATTCCAAATCCGCAACACAGCGTAAAATTTATTAAACTACAAAAGATGAATCCTTAATAATTCGAGAGGTTGAGCTTATGATAACAACCGCTGCATATGCCACCGTTTCCGCACTTTTACCACTTGCACCACATACAATCGAACGTCGCGATCCCGGCCCATACGAAGTATTGATCGACATTCTCTACTGTGGTGTCTGTCATTCCGATATACACCAGGTGCGCAACCAATGGGGCGGCTCTATCTATCCGATGGTGCCGGGTCACGAGATCGTCGGCAAGATCGTCAAGAGAGGCGAGGATGTCATCAAATGGAAGATCGGCGATATAGTCGGCGTCGGATACTTCATCGATTCATGTCATGAATGCGATGCATGCGCTGATGGTGAGGAGCAGTACTGCGAAAAAGGAATGAACACTACATTCAACGGCCACGAGCGCGATGGGAAAACTCCGACATACGGCGGTTATTCAACCCGCATCACTGTGAACGAGGATTATGTTCTGCGCATCCCGGAAGGATTGCCGCTTGAAAGAGTAGCGCCGCTAATGTGTGCCGGCATTACCGTATATTCGCCGCTGCACCGTTTCGGTATCAAAACCAATGACAATATAGCCGTAGTCGGACTTGGCGGCCTTGGTCACATGGGAGTAAAGATCGCCGGGGCGATGGGTGCCAAGGTTACGGTAATCAGCCATTCACCGGACAAACGGGCCGATGCTCTGGCCCTTGGTGCGGCCGACTTCATCGCGACAAGCGAAAAGGACGCCTTTAAGGTAAATGCCAAGCGTTTCGACTTTATTCTCGATACGGTCTCGGCAAAACACGACTACAACGCTTATTTGAGTATGCTCCGACGCGACGGAACAATGATGCTGGTCGGCATTCCCGACCCGGTTTTACTTTCAGCCAGCTCGCTTGTCATGCAGCGTCTAAAACTGGCAGGATCGCTTATCGGCGGCATTCGTGAAACCCAGGAGATGCTTGATTTCTGCGCTGAACACAGGGTGGCAGCCGATGTAGAGGTAATTCCGATTCAGAAGATCAACGAAGCGTATGAGCGTATTCTTAAAAGTGATGTGCATTACCGCTTTGTCATCGATATGGCCAGTCTGAAGGATGAGTGATGGCTTGATGGGAAAAGGCTTGATGAGGGATGAGAGATAAGCAAAAAAGGAGATATTATGAAAAATTTTACGAGATCGATACTGCTGGTTACCGTTTTTTTTACTATTTTATCCGTCCGGAGCGGATGGGCATCCAGCTTTTCGGTAGAGCCGGTACGGGTCAAACTTGATGTCCAGCACCGAACCGAGCGTCTGACGGTTAAGAATGAGTCGGATCTCCCCCTGACTCTGTTGATCAAGTCATATCGGTGGACCCAGGCCGACAAAGGCACCGATCTTTACGATGAAACCGAGGATTTGATCATCTTTCCACGTGCACTGACACTGGCTGCCGGAGAGGAACGCTTCATCCGCGTCGGAATCGCCTCTCAATCTGGGACTGCTGAGCAGGCTTTCCGCATTTATCTGCAAGAGCAGCCTGTCAGGGATGAAATGGCACCGAAAGGAGCGAGCGCCCGCATATTGATGCGACTGGGAATACCGGTCTTTGCCCAGCCGCTCAAACCGGAACCGGCCCTGAAGGTCAAGGTGTCGCCTGCTGCCAAAGGGCACCTAAGCCTTACTCTGGTTAATCCAGGCAACTCTTTTGTTACACCGGAGCAGATCACGATTAGTGGTTTGAATGACAAAGGCGCAGAACTGTTTGCCAGAAATCTGGGCGGATTCTATCTGCTGGCGGGAAGTGCCCGCACTTTTGAAGTTGCGATCCCCAAAGATAAGTGCCGAAAGGTAAACCGAATCTCAGTCACCACCAGGAACGAAGGCAAAGAACAGCATGACATGCTGGACATGACCTTCGAGGCCTGTGAAAGCAAGTGACTCTACCCGCCGGCTGATTAGCCGGCTGACCGGCAGCCTTGTGTTGGCTGTATTTGCCGCGGTATGCTTCAGCACAACAACCACCCATGCCGCAGAGACGGTCATAGTGACCATTTCCCTCAACACCATCTCCCGTGGAGAATTTTTTCTCAAACGCAATGAAGATGGAGTCCTGCTGATTAGCAGTGAAGATTTGACTCAGATCGGTCTTAAAATAGCAGCCGTACCGGTAACAACAATAGATAAAGAGCCGTACATCTCTCTTAAAGATCTGCCAGGTGTTACGGCAGTCCTGGACGAAAAACGTCTGATCCTTGATCTGCGGGCCGGAGCTGCTTTGGTGGATCTACCCAGAGTGGTTAATAACTACACTACTCCGTCTCACACGTACATACCCTCTCCGGATCTCAGCGCTTTTTTAAATTACCGGGTGGACTACGGCAACGGAAACGGAAACGACATAACTGCCGCCACTTGGAGCGCCACCGGTCAGACCGGCCTGCGTCGCGGCAATCTGCTGCTGCTTAGCGACGGATTTTATCAGCGCATCCAAAATACGCAACAAGCGGTGCGTCTGATGACAAGCCTTTCATGGGATCGTCCCGTAAACACTTCCAAATGGGTGCTCGGAGACATCAACGCCACCGCAGGAGAGCCCTCCGGGCCGATTCTTATGGGCGGCATCAGTTACGCCAGTGACTTCTCGATGACCCCCAGCCTGGTCACTTACCCCTTGGGAAATTTCGGAGGTGTGGCAACACTACCTTCCGAGGCTGATATATACGTAAATGGAGTTCTTGTACGCCGAGAACACCTGGCTCCCGGAGATTACCGCTTTCAGAACCTGCCTGTTTCAAACGGCGCGAACAATGTTGAGATCGTCATGCGTGACTCTTTTGGAAACGAAACCCGGAACAGTACTCATTTTTACCTTTCCGACCATCTGCTCAAGGCCGGTCTGCACGATTATTCCTATAATCTGGGTTTCATGCGTCGAGATTTCGGCAGTTCCAGCAATCACTACGGAGATCCGCTGCTGGTCGCCAGCCACAGTTACGGTTTTAGCAATTCATTGACTATCGGTGCCGGCACCGAGACAAGCAGCGGCTTTGTCAATCTGATCCCCCGGGTTGTGCTAGGCCTGGAGCGGATGGGGGTTTTAACACTGCTATACGGAGAAAGTCATGATCGCGACCTTGGCTGGGGTAGCACATCAGGAGCGGGCTACCAATTCCAGTCACGTCATGTGAACTACCAATTGAGCCTGTCTCATAACAGTCGTGGATACCGTACCCTTGCGAACCGGCAAGTCGACGACACGGCGCGCCTGGAGATAGGAACAGGAATCAGCGTTGGCTCACCTTCTCTCGGAACAGTCAGTTTGAACGGTTCTTTCAGCGAATCTTACGCTGGACAGTTAAAACGCACACTCGGGACATCCTACTCCCGCGCACTCACAAAAAAAACCCAGTTTTCAGCTTCCTTGAGCAGTTCGTGGGGCTCGTCAAGCACCATCAATTTTTTTACCGGCCTGACATATTTCCCAATGCACGACAAGACCATATCAGCCATGCTCCAAACCAGCCCAGGCGCTAACAGTGAGACTTTGTCACTGCAAAAAAGCCTGCCGGTCGGAGAGGGGGTCGGCTATCTGGCAACCCTGGAGAGGGAACGTACCCAAGATCAATCGTTCTTACGCGTCAATCCACTGCTTCAGGTTAATGGTCCCTACGGCAGCTACAGTGCCGACCTGCAAGGACAATACGATGAGCGGAGTGGACACATGGCTGACAATTATCAAATTTCGGCGGCCGGAGCCCTGGTGTATGCCGGTGGTCATGTTGGCCTGAGCAGGCCGGTCAGCGGCAGTTTCGCGGTAGTAAAGGTGGAGGGTTTGGCCAACTCCAGGGTTCTGTTGAACAATCAAGAGGTGGCGCATACGAATGCCAACGGCATGGCATACATCCCCACCCTCCAATCTTATCAGGAAAACAAAATTGCCTTCGATGACCACCAGATAGCGGCCAACTATCTGATAAAAAATTACTCCGCCATTGTAACTCCGGGACTTTTCGGGGGAGAGTGTATCTATTTCCCGGTGGCAAAGGTTCAAGGTTATGGAGGGCACCTATCGGCTCAAGATGGCAGCCCGCTGGAGTATGTCCGGATTACACTTCGAGGTATGGGTAAGGAATTTTCATTTACGACACTCAGCGGTGGCGAGTTCTACTTCGAAAACATGGTTGATTCAGCAAATGACGTCGGCAAGCGCTCCATAAGGTGCGGCGAGCCGTCGCCGTATCACCTTTCGGTAGAACCGGGGCGCTATTCGGCCACGGTTTTGGACGACGACCATGAACTGCATTTCGAAATGATTATACCGGCTTCTGGAGCTTTGTTTGTCTCATTAGGGGAGATTATTGTTCCTGATTCTCAGGAGTTGGGAGATGAACGTTGACAGCGAAGACGAGTTAATTCAGTCTAAACACAAAGGTGATGATATGTTTTCAAATAACTCTTTGATTTCTTTGCGCACTTTGCGTCTTTGCGGTAATAAGCTGTTTTTTTCAGGATTATTGGTCTTGCTGTTGACCTCACCTTCATATGCCGGCTGCACGGTCAGCAGCACGTCAGTAAATTTCGGTAATTACGATTTCCTCTCCCCGGCGGCCGACACCGGCACCGGCTCCATCACCATCTCCTGTTCCCCCAAGGCAAATGTTAAAATTGCCATCGGTGCCAGTTCAAATTCCGGCACATTCTTCCCTCGCAGGATGGAGAACTCTGTATTTACTGATACCCTTGATTACAACCTCTACACCAGCGCCGCAACGATCCAGGTTTGGGGCGACGGCACCGATGGCACGACAACCGCAAATTTCTTCAACGTCGGTAGAAACAACACTCCCATCATTGTCTACGGAAAGATTGCCCCGCTGCAGAACGTATCGGCAGGTTATTACAGCGAACAGCTGGTTGTTACAATTACGTATTAAGTGCTGAATAAACCTTGTTGAGGGATACCAAACTTCCGCTACGTACATTATTTGATTCTGTAGGGGCGATGCCGTCGGCTCGCCCTGGCGCCATAGCCAACAGTATTGAAAATTGCACCGGGGCGACCCACCGGGTACGCCCCTACAAAAACGGTATATTTGTATTTACCATATCCTCTAAATCGCCAACGTGCTTATCTGGATCGGCCATGGATAAGTGCCGGACTTGGCGTCGGCCGTGAGGACGAAACGATATGTCAACTCCAATATTTTCGGTGTACGGCAGTGAGGCATTACCATCCAACCGCTGCCGAAGCTGACCTGCATTTCGGTTTCCAATCCCCTGACCAGGACATGCAGAAACGGCCCCTCCCTAACTTCAAAGGTGATCAAATAACCCGAAAGGCTGCTGCTTCTGACTTCCAAACGGCTGGCCACCGGCACGTCCAGGTAGCCTTGGGCAATGTTCTCACTGGTTATCACCATCTGCGGCTGCTGATGCAAAACAGTAATCCGGGCAATACTCTTTACCGAGGCTGTTGCTTGGAGATTTCCGGTTGCCCCCCCCGCCTCGGCACAGACAGGCAGATAGAACGCCATGACCGTACCCAGGGCCGCCGAAACCAGTATATGCTGGAGACGAATGCCATGTTCAACCTGGTTTGACTGCAGATAACCGCTCTCAACCAGCAGTTCGCCTATTTTTTTATCGGAAATTTTCTGTTTTTCAAGCGTGTCATGCAGTTGTTCATGAGTGATTTGCCCGGAGACAACCAGAATCTCTCCCAGTCTAAAGGCGGCGGATGCAGATACGGTATCCAGGTGATCCGCCATATTTTGTTCAGGCACCCGGGCGCTCACCTGTTACCACTCGATCGTTGCAGTCAATGCCTGGGTGTAGTCGCCGGCAGATGCAACCGCGTCGTTTACGCCGCTGGACACTACTACCCGGCCATATATGTTCGTAGTTACAGCGGTTCCCGGCTGGGTGGTTTTGGCGCCGCCGGTTACGCTGGGAAAGGCCGTAGTGCGTGCGGCATCGCTATAGAGTCCGTAGGTGATGCTGTCAAGAGTAGTAGGGCTCGTCATCTTCAGAGGGCCGACTACGCTCGGGGCTACAAAAAGGAACTCAAGCGTATTTTTGGTGCAGTGCGTAACAATCGAGCCGGCGCCGTCATAATTCCCGTTGGTGGTCGAATCTATGGATCCAAACGCCACGTTGGTAGTGCTGTTGACGACGCATTTGGCGGCAACTGTAGCGGTAGCGTTCAACGAGCCGGTGGCATTTGCCGCCAAAGATACGACCGGTAGGGACAAGAGGAACAACGACACCAGGTATGTGACCATCGGTTTATTCATAAAAACTCCTTTTTACAGACGTCTTAATAACCTGAGTTTCGGCAGGCTCATGATCGTTGTCATGAATATATGCGATGCAACTAACGCGCCAGATAGGAATTGTGGATGCCGGCAGTGTAACGAACTGATTACAACGGAGAAAATGGAATGATGAATACGGAAAGTTGATATAAACCGCCAACGGACTCCGTCATATATAACAGTTGTGTTAAACATGACGGGTTCCGCCGAAAGAATCCCATTCACCACACCCGCTCCATTTCCATTTTAACGCGCACAATCGGATACTTGTATTTCGGGTTTATTCAGTCTTCCTCTGGCACGTTTGTTGCCATTTAGACTTTTTACAGGAGTTCACCATTATGGCGCACAAGATATTGATCGTGGAAGATAATGCGAACAACAGCACCCTTCTCTGGGACATTTTGACCTATCACGGCTATGAGGTGTTTGTGGCCGTTGACGGCGAAGAAGCGATTGCTCAGGCAAAAAAGTTGAGGCCGGACCTGATACTGATGGACATTCAAATGCCCGGTATGGACGGTATGACCGCGGGCAAAATTCTGAAAGGAGACCCGGCGACAAGTTTACTGAAGATCGTTGCCCAGACATCCTTTGCCATGCATGGAGATCAGGAGAAATTCCTTGCGGCAGGATTCAACGGCTATCTTGCCAAACCGATCAATACCCGTGAACTGCCAGCCCTGATACAACAATGGCTTAATGAGGAGTAGCAACAATGATCCAGCCTAAACCTAAAATACTCTGCGTTGATGATGAACCTCTTAATCTCAGCTTGCTGGAAGCCATGCTTTCCCCGCGCGGATATGATGTAGTGCAAGCTTCAAATGGTCAGGACGCGCTGGAGATGATTCGAACGGAACGGATCGACATCTGCCTTCTGGATGTAATGATGCCGGAAATGGATGGCTTCGAAGTCTGCCGCCGAATCAAGTCCGATAAAGAACATGGTGATATCCCGGTCATCATGATCACCGCTTTGACCGACAGGGAAAATCGCATACGCAGCATTGAGGCTGAGGCCGAGGATTTCATCTCCAAGCCGTTTGACGCCGTTGAAGTGCTTGCCAGGATAAAGATGCTCCTGAGTGTCAAGGTACTTAATGACCAGCTCAAGAACGCTGTGTCGGTGGCGGAAAAAGCCAACCTCGCGAAATCTGAATTTCTTTCCAGTATGAGCCATGAACTCCGCAGCCCGCTAAATGCCATACTCGGTTTCGCCCAGCTGATGGAGACCGATTCTCCGTCGCCTACATCCAACCAAAAGGAAAGCATAATCCAGATCCTTCGGGCTGGATGGCATCTGCTGACACTCATCAACGAAATTCTCGATCTTGCAAAGGTCGAGTCCAGGCAGGTGCCGCTGATTAAGGAACCGGTTTCTCTGGCTGAAGTCATCGAAGAATGCCGGGGCATGGTCGATCAGCAGGCCCAACAGCATGACATCCGGATGATTTTTCCTCTGTTCGAAATACCATGTTTTGTCCTGGCTGATCGGACGAGAGTGAAGCAGGTTCTTACCAACCTGCTTTCCAATGCAATCAAATACAACACCAGTAAGGGAACGGTCGAGGTGAAATGCTCCGAATGTACTCCGGGACGTATTCGCGTAAGTATCAGCGACACCGGAAAAGGGTTGCACCCGGAACAGCTGAAGCAGCTATTTCAGCCATTTAATCGTCTCGGACAGGAGAATGGCGTTGAAGAAGGTACCGGTATCGGTCTGGTTTTGTCCAAACAACTGGTCGAACTTATGGATGGTGAAATCGGCATGGAAAGTACTGTCGGAGTTGGAAGCGTATTCTGGTTCGAACTCAGCTCCGCTGCAGAAACCCGAGTCGACACGAACAAAATTAACATGGCCACTGCCCAGCCGCGTCAGTCTCGCAAAGCACAGCTGCACACCGTGCTCTATATTGAGGACAACTCGGCCAACCTTGAACTGGTCAAACAGATTATCGAGCGCCTCCCTGATGTCGAATTACTGACAGCTGTAGACGGGAACAGCGGCATCGAAATTGCGCGCAAATTCCTGCCGGATGCTATCTTGACGGATCTCAATCTACCTGATATCAGCGGGTTGGATGTTTTTAAAACCCTGAAATCAGACCCGGCTACAGCACATATCCCGGTTATTGCGATCAGCGCATACGCAATGCAGTTCGAAATTGAGAGCGGTCTGAAAGAAGGATTCTTCCGCTATATAACAAAGCCTATCAAGGTCAATGAATTTCTTGATGCACTGCATGTGACGCTGGAATTTGCAAGACAACAAATAACTATTGGAAATCACCATGATTAACTCAGCCGACATACTTAAAGCCGGCATCCTGATCGTTGACGACAAGGATGCCAATGTCAGCCTGCTCGAAGGCATGCTGCGCGTTGCAGGCTACACATCAGTGGAATCGACAACTGATCCGAACAAAGTCTGCGATCTCCATCGCAAGAACCATTACGGCCTGATTCTGCTCGATCTCCAGATGCCGGGCATGGACGGGTTCCAGGTAATGGAGGGGCTGAAGGAAATTGAGGGGGGGAGTTATCTTCCGGTTCTTGTCATCACCGCACAGCCGGATCAGAAGTTACGGGCTCTCCAGACCGGAGCGAAAGATTTCGTAGGTAAACCGTTTGAGTTGGCCGAAGTGCTGGTGCGCGTTCACAACATGCTGGAAGTGCGTTTGTTACATGAAGAATCAAAAGAGTACGGCAAAGCACTGGAACAGAAAGTAATGGAGGTAGAGGCGAGTCACGAACTGATCAGCCGCCAAAGTGACGAGAACAAGCGTCTATACGACGAAGTTGTAGCGGAGCAGAAGCGTTCGATCAAGCTGAGCCTCCAACCGGGCGCCATGGTCGGAGTTAAAAACGAGGAGCGCCTCGCCACACATTGGTTCCGGAGCCTGAGGCTCCGTCACCCTTGGCTGCATATAAACCTGCTCACCGCCTTTGTCGCCGCTGCCGTAGTTGGTCTTTTCCAGGGTACCATCGACAGGCTGCTGATTCTCACCGTGTTCATGCCGGTGCTGGCCGACCAGTCAGGCAACACCGGCAGCCAGGCCCTGGCGATCACGCTGCGCGGCATAGCTTTGGGCGATCTGAAATCCGGCAAGGAAAAAACTCTGGCCAGGAAAGAAGCGCTCCTCGGTCTGCTCAATGGAGCGATCATCGGGCTGGTAGCGGCGATTGCGATGTTTGCGGTCGCCACCTTCCAGCATTTGCGTACCGCCTTCATGCTCAGCGTAGTCGTGTTCCTTGCCATGGTCGGCAGTTGCGTCGTCAGCGGCATCTGCGGCGCCTTCGTGCCGTTAATCCTGAAGCGGTGCGGCGCCGACCCCGCCACCGCTTCGAGTATTTACCTAACCACCGCCACCAACGTGGTGAGCATGGGGTTGCTGTTGGGGTTGGCCGCGCTTCTGGTGAAGTGAAGTTTAAGAACACAGGGTGGAGCTAATGAAAAAAAATAAGAAAAATAGTTTGATTAACCCAGCCGATATTTTGAACGCCGACATCCTGATCGTTGACGATGAGGAACCCAATATAATCTTACTTGAACGGACATTGCGAGGTGCCGGTTACAGTTCCATTGCATCCTCTAGGAACCCGCAGAAGGTGTGCGAACTTTATCGCAATAATCGTTACGACCTGATCCTGCTCGACATCAGAATGCCGGGCATGGATGGCTTTCAGGTAATGAAGTGTCTGAAGGATATTTCACCAGAAGACTTCCCGCCGGTCCTTGTCATAACCGCCGAACCGGGGCACAAGGAACGTGCGCTGCAGGCCGGTGCAAAAGATTTCATCAGCAAACCTTTTGAGCTGATCGAGGTGCTGACGCGCGTTCATAACATGCTGGAGGCGCGCTTGCTCCAGAAGCAGATAGAAGACCACAAAGAAGATAATCCGGCACTCTCCAGCGTCATTCAGCGGAACATCCGCAAGATTATCAGCATTCGTCAGAAGGCGACCAGTAAGCAAAGTATGCAAGACCGTATCGCCAATGCCATGACCACTTTTTCCGGCAGCATGTTCTTCTTTTATCTGCATATCGTCTGGTTTTTAGTTTGGTTTATTCTGAACACCGGCCATCTCGGTATCGCCCCTTTCGACCCATATCCATACGGGTTCCTGACGATGGTTGTGTCGCTGGAAGCGATATTTCTGGCAACATTTGTCCTCATCAGCCAAAACCTAATGGCCAAGGAGGCCGAGCGGCTCACCGCGCTGGGGTTACATACCGGTCTGCTTACCGAACATGAGCTGACACGGGTATTGCAAATGCTCCATGCCATTCAACGCCAGATCGGCATAAGAAATGACGATGACAGCAACCTTGCCGACGCGGACCTTGAAATGGAGACCAAGCCCGAAGATGTGCTGTCTGAAATAGAGCGCCTTCAACAGCGCTCAGAGGTTGAACCACGTCGTAGCCGAATGTTGATATAGGGAAGACACTTAACTATTCGCACACTCACAGAGGTCAATAATGCGCAAAAAATTCCATAGTCCCGCCACGATTTGCCCAGTTGACCGTTCGGCACACGACATCACAAAACTTCAACGTCAGGAAGTTTTGTTTAAAACCGGGGCTTTGCAAAACGCTATTCTCAATATCGCCTTTTTTTTAAATATCATCACCGATAAAAACGGTTTGATTCTGCTCTTCAACGTCGGCGCGGAACGGATGCTGGGCTACGAAGCGATCAATGTGACAAACAAGATTTCGTTGACGGAAATATCCGATCCGCAGGAAGTAATCGTGCGTGCCAAGACAATGAGCGCAGAGATCTCGACGCCGATTTCATCCGATTTTGAAACTTTGGTGTTCAAAGCATCACGCGGTATTGAGGACATCTACGAGATGGCCTTCATCTGTAAAGATGGTAGCCGCGTCTCGTCGGTAGTGTCGATCACGGCATTGCGCGACGATCAGAACTCAATCATCGGTTACCTGTTGATCGGTACTGATAATAGTGCTCGTATGCAGGCTGAAGCAGAACAGGTGTTGCTCAATCAGCGCCTGCGCGATCAGCAGTTTTATACACGTTCTCTCATCGAATCCAACATTGATGCGCTGATAACAACCGATCCGTCAGGCATCATAACCGACGTCAACAAGCAGATGGAGGCGCTCACCGGTTGTACACGCGACGAGCTGATCGGCGCGCCGTTCAAGAATCACTTCACCGATCCGAAGTTGGCGGAGGCCGGTATCAAGCGGGTTCTGAGCGAAAAGAAGGTCACCGACTACGAGCTCACCGCGCGCGCCAGGGACGGGCAGGAAACTGTGGTATCCTATAATGCCACCACTTTCTATGATCGGGACAGGATGTTGCGCGGCGTATTTGCCGCTGCACGCGACATCACCGAACGTAAACGCCTGGATCAGGTACTGCGGGAAAAGAATATCGAGCTGGAGAGCGCCTGGTCCGTGGCGGAAAAGACCAATCTCGCCAAATCCGAATTTCTGGCCAACATGAGCCACGAGCTGCGTACCCCGCTCAACTCGGTGATCGGCTTTTCCGAGATTCTGCAAGACCGGATGTTTGGCCCGATGAACGAGAAACAGCAGGAATATGTAAAAAACATCCTTGATAGCGGAAGGCACCTGCTCTCCCTGATCAATGACGTCCTCGACCTGTCCAAGGTTGAGTCTGGCAAGATGGAACTTGATCTGAGCACCTTTTCACTGAGGGAATTACTGGATGCCACCGTAATGATGCTCAAGGAAAAAGCTCTGAAAGGGGGCATCAATCTTCGTCTGGACATTACCCCGGAAGCCGATGTGATAATTGAGGCGGATGAGAGAAAGTTGAAACAGATCATGTTTAACCTGGTCTCAAATGCGGTCAAATTCACCCCGCCGAATGGAACAGTCGATGTGAGCGCCATAAGAGAAGAGCATTTCATCGAGATAACCGTGACTGACACCGGCGTAGGGATCAAGGAGAAAGACGTTCCGAAACTCTTCCAGCCATTCACGCAACTGGAATCGGTATATACCAAAGAGTTTGAAGGGACAGGCCTCGGTCTGGCGTTGACCAGACAGCTGGTGGAACTGCACGGCGGTCGAGTCTGGGTGGAGAGCAAATTCGGCGTCGGGAGCAGGTTCTGCTTCAATTTTCCACTGGCGCAAGCGGCTGCAAAAGTGCCTTCCCCCAACCGTCCAGACACCATCCCCGGCAGTGGCAATACAATCTTGCTGATTGAAGACGATCCGCTTACGCAAACTTCCTTGAAATGTGCCCTGCAGTGCAAAGGGTATCGGGTATTGAGAGCAAATAATGGAATGAACGGCATATCGATGGCACGGAGTGACAAACCTGACCTGATCATCCTTGATCTGATGATGCCTGGCGTAAGCGGTTTCGATGTTGCCGACCATCTTAATGATGAGAATACCGCCCCGAATACACCTATCCTGGTGTTGACCGCCATGGATCTCTCGGCTGCCGACCGAACACGTCTGTCAGGAAAAGTCTGGCGAATTGCCGAAAAAGGAACACTGTCAACGCTAAATTTGATCAGCCTGGTGGAAAGCGCCATCGGCGTGAAGATTACTGGAGATAACCACCATGTCACACAAAATTCTGATTGTTGAAGACAACACCAACAACTGCACCCTTCTTTTGGATATTTTAACCTTTCACGGTTATGAAGTGTTGGTAGCCAGAGACGGCCAGGAGGGGGTGGTTCTGGCAAGGAAGCAAATGCCGGATCTTATTCTGATGGATATCCAGATGCCAGGTATGGACGGTATGACCGCCGGCAGAATCCTGAAAAATGATCCGACAAACAGCAAGCTAAAGATTATAGCTCTGACCTCCTTCGCCATGCAGGGGGACCAGGAAAAATTCCTGGCGGCCGGATTTGATGGTTATCTTTCCAAACCGATAAATACCCGTGAAATTCCCGGTCTGATTGAACAGTGGCTGAATGAGGAGAAACTTCCATGAGTAAACGTAAAGAAACAACTACGGCGAAAATCGTCTCCGAGGTACGCAGCGAAGCAACTCTTCTCAAAACTGGAGCCTTGCAGAGCGCAATTTTCAACAGCGCCAACTTCTCAAGTATTGCCACCGACGCAAATGGGGTCATTCAGATTTTCAACGTCGGAGCAGAGAGGATGCTCGGCTACACGGCCGCCGAAGTGATGAACAAGATCACTCCGGCAGATATTTCCGATCCACAAGAGGTCATCGCCCGCGCCGAAGCGCTCAGCAAAGAACTTGGAACCAAGATTACTCCAGGGTTCGAGGCGCTGGTGTTCAAAGCTTCGCGTGGTATTGAGGACATCTATGAACTAACGTACATTCGCAAGGATGGCAGCCGCTTTCCGGCTGTCGTATCGGTCACTGCCCTGCGAGATGATCAGGACGCGATCATCGGTTATCTGCTGATCGGGACTGACAACACCGCGCGCAAACTGGCTGAAGAGGCGCTGGTCAAGGCGGGGGCGCTACAAAGCGCAATTTTCAATAGCGCCAACTTTTCAAGTATCGCCACCGACGCGAAGGGGGTCATTCAAATCTTCAACGTTGGCGCCGAGCGGATGCTGGGCTACACAGCTGCTGAGGTAATGAACAAGATCACCCCGGCTGATATTTCCGATCCACAGGAGGTTATCGCACGTGCCGAAGCGCTCAGCATAGAGCTTGGAACCACGATCAATCCTGGTTTCGAGGCATTGGTGTTCAAGGCTTCGCGCGGCATCGAGGATATTTACGAGTTGACCTATTTCGGCAAGGACGGCAGCCGCTTTCCGGCCGTAGT
>CAIYDX010000046.1 GCA_903925005.1 uncultured Geobacteraceae bacterium | reverse complement strand
GCGTCACCTCGTATGTCTAAGTAGTTTTATTGGGGAATAAAGCTATCTTATCATAGTTGGTGTCGCTTTTATATTAATAGTATCAATTAGTTATACTATTTTGCACTCTGCGAAAGTTGAGTCAATAATAATTCTGTGATAGAATAAATTTTAGATGCCACCTTGATAATTGTCCGCAGTTGGGACGCAGCCAGTTCGTTGCTATTTATTTATGAATGAAGGAGATACCATGGACACATCAACACAGTTCAAGGCGCTGATAGTGGAAAAAACGGACGATGGCCGGTTCGTCCGGGAAATCCGGGAGCGAAGCATAAACGACCTGCCGCCGGGAGACCTTGTAGTGCGGGTCGTCTACTCCTCGCTCAACTATAAGGATGCGCTCTCCGCGACAGGACACCCGGGGGTAACACGGCAGTTCCCCCATACCCCCGGCATCGATGCGGCCGGGGAGGTGATTTCGTGCACCGGCGGCGCCTTTGCCGCCGGCGACAACGTCATCATCACCGGCTACGACCTCGGCATGGAGACCGACGGCGGCTGGGGAGAATTTATCCGGGTTCCGTCATCCTGGGCGGTCCGGCTGCCCGCAAACCTGACACTGCGGGAAGCGATGACGCTCGGCACAGCCGGGTTCACGGCGGCACTCTCGGTCCTGAAACTGGAACAGGCCGGGGTAAAACCGTCTGACGGCGATATCCTTGTTACCGGGGCCACTGGAGGAGTCGGCGCCTGCGCCGTGACGATCCTGGCCCGGGCCGGATATCGGGTGACGGCCTCCACCGGGAAGAGTTCCGACGAAGCATTTCTTCGCATGCTCGGGGCGGCGGAGATCATCACCCGCGACCAGGTAACAGCCGGCCTGGAGCGCCCACTGATGAAAGAGCGGTGGGCCGGATGTGTGGATGTCGTAGGCGGCGACACCCTGGCGGCAGCCATCAAGGCGACCCGCTACGGCGGGGCTGTCACCTGCTGCGGCCTGGTCGGATCCACGGAACTCCCCTTGAATATCTTTCCCTTCATTCTACGGGGGGTGAGCCTCATCGGCATCGATTCGGCCGGATGCCCGGCCGACCCGAGAGCGCAGGTGTGGAACAAGCTGGCCGGGGAGTGGAAACCGGAGCAGTTGCACGACTTGGTAACAGAGGTTCGCCTGGAAGGTCTGGAGGAGAAGATCCAGGCAATGCTCCGGAGCGAAAGCCATGGCCGGGTAGTAGTGAAACTGTCATAAGGACAGGCGCAGCAAAAACTAAATAGTTTCTGTCCGGAAACTCCGGATAGAAACTAGCAGTTTCCGATTTGGAAAGTGGGGATTTTTTTGTCCTGGCAAGGAAATCGAGGGGTTGCGCGGAGGCGTACTACTGTACGCCGCACAAGCAAGACCGAAGATTGGCGCAGCCAGGGCGAAAAAGCACCCTTTCCGGACGGAAACTAAATAGATCGATATCGTCTTATTGCATTTGACGTTCCTCCTCTGATAGGAGTATATTGACAATAGAAGTACAACTCGTGCTGGTTAAAAAGGAGATATTCCAATGTTCACAGAGAAATTCCGTATTCGCCCTGTATCCCACTGTAAAGAGGGATGCTGTATTTAGCCCACCAAGATGATTGGTGGGCTAAAGTTGAGAGAGCCCCTGTAGAAATGCAGGGGTTTTTAACTTTGTATGGATACGACAGGGACGTCATACAGACGCAACAGTTTTTGTCATAAATTGGTGACATTTTTGGGATTGAACAAAGAGCTGGTTATAGTGTAGTATTACTACAAAGCTATAATAACAGGTAGATACATCGGCATATTGTTTTGGCATTAGAAATGCTCTGTCTTAATCAGCAGCATCACTACATACCTCTTTAGTAAATCGCAAACCCAGGGCAACCTGGAGACGCAAAGCCACGGGTCCTCGCATTAGAGGATAGCCGGGTTGCCGATAAGAGGGCGTATCAGCCTTAAATGACGCCCTTTTCGATTCAAGAAACGGGCGTTTTTCTATGGTGCCCTCAATGTATAAAAACTTTAGTCAGAGGTGCAATTATGCAAAGATTCATATTTTCCAAAATTCTCCCACCGCTTTCTAGCCGGCACATCACGATTAAGAAGGCTGGATTTCTGCTAATAACCCTAGGCATTGCCTTACTCAGCGCGTGCGGTGGCGGCGGTGGAAGCGGTGGTGGCAACACAACAGGTGGTAGCAATAAAGGCGGCGGCTTAACAGGCACTCCTGTGGTAACCAACAAAGTATCCGGCCTTGTTGTTGACACAAACGGGGTCCCGATACCAGGTGTCACAATAAGTGTCTTCCACCATAATGAAAACACTACCGCAACAACGACCACCGATGCTAACGGCGCCTACTCGGTCTCAGGCCAGAGCACCGGAATTAACTCGGATTACGCAATATATGCAGGAAAAACCGGATTCGGGTTTTTACCATCCGTCGGCGACGCAGCCGGTTCGGTGGGCAAACTTGATTTCAACGGTCTTTACAGAACCGTCATACGGTTCTTGTCCATGCCGAGCCACGATGTGTCGAGTGTCAATTTCACCGCATTACGTCCGGGGGATAAGATGGCAAGTTTGCCTCGAACCGGCCAGACCGCCGGTTATGCGAGCGGGGACGATTACTCTGCGCGAAAAGGAGTTGCCTGGCCAGGTACGCGCTTCACAGACAATCTGGATGGGACCGTCCTGGATCATCTGACCGGCCTCATTTGGCTGAAAAATGCCGGATGCTTCACCCCGTCGGATTGGTCCACCGCCTTGACGGCCGCCAATCATCTCGCCAGCGGCGCGTGTGGCTTGACAGACGGGTCGGCAGCGGGACAGTGGAGAATGCCAAACATAAACGAGCTGGAAAGTCTGGTGGATGTATCACAACTTAACCCGGCTGTTTCAACCGGACACCCGTTCGCTAATATCAGTCTTGCCACGGCCTACTGGTCGTCCACGACGTATATGGCGTTGACTGCCAATGCGATGGCCATTCGTTTTTCGGACGGGCGGTGGATAAACGGGGCTGATAGCGGAGACGGCGGTTTCAGCAACAGCAAGAGTACGTCAGCCAATTCATTGTGGGCGGTAAAATCGGGCGGAGTCGGGGTAATTCAGGTTCTGGCGACCGGAGTATACAACTCGCAGGGGGGAGCCTCTTTCGGCGCCGGGGACGATGCAATCCTTCAACTCGGGGCCCCCTTGACCTTCCCGAGGTTCATTGATAATGGCGACGGGACCCTGGCCGACACGGTCACCGGGCTGACCTGGTTAAAGAAAGCCGATTGCATAAGCCAGTCATGGAACGGCGCCATAAATGTCGTAAACACGTTGGCAAGCGGCCAATGCGGTTTGACGGACGGATCGATTACGGGACAGTGGAGAATGCCGAATCGGAGCGAGATGTTGAGCCTGTCCGACCGCTCCCCGACATTCCCGCAGGCGAGTTATTTCAATGGGATACCCGGGCCTGACGGCATTACTGTTATTAACCCGGCTATTTTCAACAATTTCATAGTCTCGAATTACTACTGGACGTCCACTACAGATGCCGCCGATACTACTCAGGCTTGGACGGTCTATAGCTGTGATTTTGGCGTGTATAACATCGCAAAAACCGACATCCGCTATTCGCTGGCGGTGCGATGATCTCACAGATGGATCACACATTATCTAGTAATACGGTGTCAAAAACGGAAGTCAGAGGTGCTATTATGCAAAGGTACATATTCTCCAAAACAATCCCGGCGGTGCAGAACCAGTTCAGAATGTTGAAGCGCGTAATAATTATGAAGTGTGGATTTCTGCTGATCCCTCTGTCTATTGCCCTGCTTTCTGCCTGCGGCGGTGGCGGAGATCCTGGGGGAAATACCAATCCCGGCGTGCCGCCGGTGACAAGTACACTGTCGGGCAAAGTTGCCGACAAAAACGGGGTGGCAATTCCGTGAGTTACGATAACGGTCTACTCCAATAACGAAAACAGTGCCGTAACGACAACCACGGATGCCAACGGCGCCTACTCGGTTTCAGGTCTGAGAACCGGAAATTTTTCAGACTTCTCGATCTATGCGGGTAAAGCCGGATTTGGATTTTATCCATCCATCAGTGATGCAGCCGGAACCGTAAATAGAAACGATTTCGGCGGTTATTACAGAACCGTCATACGGTTTTCGACCATGCCGACTCACGATGTGCCGAACGCCAATTTCACCGCGTCACGAGCGGGAGATAAGATGGCGAGTCTGCCGCGAACGGGTCAGACGACAAGCTACGCAAGCGGCGATGACTTTGCGGCGCTGAAAGGGGTAGCCTGGCCCGGCACAAGATTCACGGACAATCTGGATGGCACCGTTACCGATCACCTGAGCGGCCTCATCTGGCTGAAGAACGCCGGATGCTTCACTCCGGCAGTTTGGTCAACGGCCTTGACGGCCGCGAATCAGCTTGCCAGCGGCGTGTGTGGCCTGTCCGATGGCTCGATCGCAGGACAATGGCGAATGCCCAACGCAAACGAGCTGGAAAGCCTGGTGGACGTATCACGGGCCAATCCGGCCGTTTCCGCCGGAAGCCCGTTCACCAACATCAACCCCGTCAATGCCTACTGGTCGTCAACGACCTATACGGCGGGCCCCGGCAACGCAATGGCGATCCGTTTTACCGACGGGCGCTGGATAAACGGGGCCGATGCCGGAGACGGCAGCTTCAGCAATACCAAGGCCACGTCCACCAATTCCTTGTGGGCCGTGAAGTCGGGCGGCGCCGGGACGGTCCAGCTTCTGGCGACCGGAGCATTCTCGGGTCAGGGTGGCGGTTCCGGAGCATCTTACGGCACCGGGGACGATGCCAGCCTGCAAATCGGCGCGCGTTTTACCTGTCCGCGCTTCATCGACAACGGCGACGGAACCGTGGCCGACACGGTCACAGGCTTGACCTGGCTGAAAAAAGCCGACTGCATCAACCAATCATGGTCCGGCGCCCTCACCACCATCAACGGCCTGGCAAGCGGGCAATGCGGCTTGACAGACAACTCGGCCGCGGGGCAGTGGCGGATGCCGAACCGGAGCGAGATGCTGAGTCTGTCCGACAGGGCCCCAACGTACCCGCAAGCAAATTATTTCAACGGAATACCCGGACCTGACGGCACTACGGTAACTATCCCGGTTGTTTTCAACAATTTCATAGTTTCGAATTACTACTGGACGTCCACCACCTATGCCGCCGATACTACTCAGGCCTGGACGATCTATAGCTGTGATTTCGGCGTGTATAACATTCCGAAAACCGATATCCGCTATTCGCTGGCGGTGCGATGATCGACCGCCCGCAGAGATGATCGGCGAGTGAACTAACCCATGTTTAACACCAGTCGCCCATTTTCACTCATAAATTGATGCATAGCTCTCTAAAAACTCAATAAAATCAATACCAGTCTCTTTATAAACGTTATGTAGTGCCATAATTTTATTGGTGTTATTGACTTTTTCTTGACAGCCTGATATACACACCCAATGTTCATACGACAAACCAAAACCAGAAACGCAACAACCGGTGAATCCTACACCACCTTTCGTCTGGTGGCTTCGGAGCGCGTCGGTAAACAGGTGCGACAGCGGACTCTTCTGAATCTTGGACGCGGCTTTGCGCTTGCCAAAGATGCTTGGCCTCTACTCTGTACACGGATCGAGCAGCTTGTTTCCGGCCAGGGTTCGTTGTTGCCGGAATCACCTGCTATCGAAGTTCTGGCCGGACGCTATGCTGCCCGCCTGATTGCAGCGAGTAAAGCGGATTCGGCTCCGCCACTCTCTGGGGGCACTCCGATTGAGTATCAGGAAATTGATGTTAACTCCGTGGAAATGATTCGTCCTCGCTCAACAGGTGTTGAACATGCGGGACTGGCTGCTCTTTCCTGGCTGGGTATTGACGATATACTGGAATCAACCGGTATGAATGCCGGTCTTAGAGCTTGTGCCATGGGAAGTATTATCGGTCGCATGGCGTGTCCTGGGAGTGAATTATCCACATGGCGCTGGCTGCAGAGCAGAAGCGCTTTTGGCGAGCTTGTCGATGTTGATTTTGAAGGAGTTCCTTTAATGCGACTCTATCGTGCTTCTGATCATCTTGTACGGAACCGGGAGAAGATAGAGAAAGCCCTGTTTAAACGCATAAATGACCTGTTTTCACTTCCGGCAACAGTCACCCTGTATGATCTTACCAATACCTATTTCGAGGGAGATGCGGCCAGCAATAAAAAGGCACAGCATGGTCATTCAAAGGAGAAACGCAGTGACTGTCCTTTGGTAACGCTTGGTCTGGTACTGGACGGCAGCGGCTTTGTCAGACGCTCCCGGATGTTTGCCGGCAATGTCTCTGAAGGGTCCACTCTGGAAGAGATGCTCACTGGACTTGATGCCCCCAGGGAGGCCATGGTGATCATGGATCGGGGCATTGCCACGCAAGCAAATATTTCCTGGCTGATTGAACATCACTACCGCTATCTGGTCGTCAGTCGTGAGCATACCCGTCGCTTTGATGTGGAACAGGCAACAGAGACAACCACCGCATCAGATGAGCCAATAAAGATTCAGCGGGTACTTTCTGATGACGGCAGTGAAGTCCGGCTGTACTGTTACTCCGAAAAACGTCAGGAGAAAGAAAGTGCCATGACAAGGCGTTTCAGCGAGCGTTTTGAAGAGGGATTGGCAAAACTGGCAGCCGGTCTTCTCAAGCCTCGGGGTAACAAAAACCGTGATAAGTTGCAGGAAAAGATTGGCCGCCTGAAAGAAAAAAGTCACGGCATTGGTCAACACTATACGATCACCACAACCTGCGATGAAAGCGGCACAAAGGTAACAGCGATAACGTGGGAGAAAACACCACTTGACGGAACTCAGGTGACCCACCCCGGTGTCTATTGTCTTCGGAGCAACGAGACCAGATGGGATGAAGCACAACTATGGCAGACTTACACGATGCTGACGGATCTGGAAGCAGTGTTTCGCTGCCTCAAATCAGAATTGGGAATGCGCCCGGTATTTCATCATAAGGAAGAACGGACGGAAGGGCACCTGTTCATTACGGTACTCGCATATCAGGCGGTACAGGCGATCAGAAGAAAACTGAAGTCGCAAGGCATCACGGCAAGTTGGACAGCCCTGCGAGAAACACTGTCGGTACAGCAACGTATAACGACAAGCTTCAAGCAAAAAGATGGCAGAACTTTGAATATCCGCAAGGCCACAGTTGCCGAGAAGAATCTGCAAGATATTTACGAAAAAATGGGTGTTTCAACAACACCTGGAGGGATTCAAAAACTGACGATGTAACGCAAAATAGCACAAATGTAGTGCCACTCGGGGTTTTTATGGGCTGTAACTTACTTATATCACAACAATTATTTTAGCAGGTGTTAAACATGGGCTAACAAGAGCCTCTGCAGAAATGCAGGGGCTCTTGCTTTGGGAGACCCGACAGACACTCCTGGGCGCCTATTCCTTAATCTGCTCCAACAGAGCCTGAATGTCCAGCTGGGCGGCGATATCGCATTGTTCGTCGAGGACGGCAGAGAGGATCTCTTCGGTGGTCAGGGGGTTGGCCATTACCACGCGAAAAACCGTGATGGTGGTGCCATTGTAGCGCCCCGGAGCGAGACTGGTGCGGGAGACAAATGTCTTTCCGGCCTCGCGCTGACGTTTCTGCATGGTTTCAATGATTTTATCGAGCAGTTCGTTGATGCGGGCCGCCCGCTCCGCCGTGGCCTGGGCCAGGATCTGTTGCACCCAGGCCGGGATGTAGCGGTAGGTGAGGATGTTGAGTTCAGGCTCGGAGACCAGTTCGAAATCGGGATGGGCGTCGATGCGCCGGGCGAAGCGACGGGCGCGTTCGATCCCCTGATCGATAAGCAGCTCATACCCCTTGCGGCCGATGATGGAGAGGCCGGCATGCACGAGCATGGCCATGCCGGGGCGCGAGCCTTCGAGGGTACGGCTGCCAAGATCCCTCGACCCCCGGCGTATGATGTATGCGGCGTGGTGTTCGATGGATGAGAGCGTTGCGGGGTCCTTGAACAGCACCATACCGGCACCCATCGGCACATAGAGCTGCTTATGGGCATCGATGGTCACCGAGTCGGCCCGTTCGATGCCACGCAGCAGTCCCCTGTAGGTATCGGAAAACAGGGTCGGCCCGCCCCAGGCTGCATCAACATGGAAGTGGCACCCCAGCTCCGTGGCCAGATCGGCCAGAGCCTCCAGCGGATCGACGTTGCCGGTTTCGGTGGTGCCGCCGATGCCGATAAGGCTCAAAGGGCGGATCCCCTCGCCTTGCAGCCTTGTGCAGTGTTCACGAAGCCGCTTCATGTCGATGCGATTGTTGTCGTCCGTCTCCACGGCGATGAGGTTATCCCGTCCGATTCCCAGCAGGTCGGCGGCTTTGCCAAGAGAATAATGTCCCCGGCGGGACACAAAAATGGCTAGGCCTTGGCAGTCCAGATGCTGCAGGGCCTTGACCAGCCCCTCCCGCGAGATCCCCTTGAAATCGCCCGAGGGGCCGCAGAGGCGGTTGCGGGCCGCCCAGAGGGCGGTGACGTTGGCAATGGTGCCGCCGGAGCAGAATGCGCCCAGGGAGTAGCTGCTGTTCTGAATCCACTGGCTGTAAAAATCATCGCTGCCGCTGTAGATCAGGCGATGGATCATGGCCAGCACCTGCCGCTCCATGGGCGTAAAGGCACGGGAGGTTTCCACCTTGACCAGATTCTGGTTAAGGGCGGTCAGAATCCGGGAGAGGGGGAGCATGAAGTAAGGCAGGGCTGAGGTCATGTGCCCGATAAATCCGGGCGAGGCGGTGTGTACGGATTGGGAAACAAGTTTTTCCTTGAGGAATTCCGTGTAGTCCGAAACATAGGTGGGATTTTCCGGGATGCGGGAGTTTGAAAAATCCCCTTCGATTTCATCGATGTCGCGTTCAACGGCGACAATATGCTCCTGTAAAAAACCGGTCAAATTATCGGAAATGGCCTGATCGATGCGCCCCAGAGTGGAGTCGGGGGCTTCCGGAACGGTAAAAATCCGGTAAATATTCTCCAGGTTGGCTTGGGCAAGTTCTCTTGATTTAGGCATGGGAGTGAAGTCACCGATTTTTCAAACGGGTGAATAAATGGCGAACAAAAAAACTTTCGCGGGAGACGTAACGCCGCAATAAAAAAACAGATGCCCCTGTATACAGAACCGGCCTGCCTTCTGTCAAATCCAAAAAGGATGGAGCGGTTCGGGCACTTCCTGATTAATGGAATAAACGGGTAGTCCCTCTATTTATACCTTGCCATTGCAACGGTCGCTCTCCCTCAACAAAACAATCATTTAACCAAGAACCAGTCGAATAATGTAAATCTGCCCCTATAATTATATTCATAACTGCACCTATACTTAGGGGTCACCTTTTGTCTATACTTCAGACAGCTGAACAGAAATGCAGCCCGATCACTAGCAGACGCTGGAGAGGAGAGCGACACCCTCCTCTATCTCACCGGCGGTCATTCCGCCGAAGCCGAGCAGCAATTTCGTGGAAGCAGATTCACCGGTGACGTAGAAATCAGAAAAAGGGAACAGTCGGATTCCTTTTCGCGAAGCTCGATCAATGATCTCGGTTTCGCCAAATGTTTCGCCGGACAGCTGTAACACGACATGGAGCCCGGCCCCTTGACCGACAACGGCAGCCCGTGCGCCAAAATGACGCTCGACAGCCCGGAGAAGAGTATCGTGTTTCTTTTTATAGACCGTGCGCATCCGCCGTATATGCCGGTTCCAGTGTCCCTGCTCCATGAATTTTGCAAGAATTCTCTGTTCCAGCAGCGAAACCGTGGCAAAATAATCCTGGAAAACCAGGCGGTACGCAGCAAGTAGTGAATGAGGCAAAACCAGATAGCTGACGCGCAGCGCCGGGGATAAAATCTTGGAGAACGTACCCAGGTAGATGATATTGCCCGAAGGGCGGAGCCCTTGTAACGAGGGGATCGGTTTGCCATGGTAGCGAAGTTCGCTGTCATAATCGTCTTCGATTATCAGCTTTCCGCCGGCCTCGGCCCACTCGATCAATGCAAGCCGGTTGGCGACCGGCATCACGCAGCCCATAGGCAGCTGGTGCGAGGGGGTGACATAGGCAATTGTGCTGTTACCGGCTTTGAGGGCATCCAGGTCAAGCCCGCCGGATCCGACCGGAATTGGTGCAATTTCAAACGAATGGTTGCGGAAAACGGAGCGTGGCAGATGGTAACCCGGATTTTCGACCGCCACGACGGAATGGTTCTCCTTCAGCATGTGGGCGACAATGTCGAGGCTCTGCTGAAGTCCCGCGCAGATAATGATCTGCTCAGGGTCACAGACCACGCCGCGTGAACGCTCCAGATAGAGTTGAAGCGCACGGCGCAATGCCGGTTCACCCATAGGATCGCAGTACTGGACAAGCTGTCCCGGGCTCTCCCGCAGGCTTTCAATAAAGAGCTTGCGCCATAGAGCTGCGGGAAAGCTCGTCTGGTCAAGCCGTGCAGGGTGGAAATCGTACCGGTAACTCGCAAGAATTTTCGCGTTGATGCTGGATTTGCGCGGTTTCCGGACCAGAGACAACGGCGCGGAATCCTGGGCGAGCGCCGAAACGAAATACCCGCTTCGCGGCCTGCTGTAAATGTAGCCTTCCGCGTAGAGTTCCTGATAAGCACCTTCCACGGTATTGCGGCTGGTTGAAAGCTCAACGGCCAGGTCTCTGACGGATGGAAGCCTGGAATCGGCAGGCAGTTTTCCCGATAATACATGCTCTCGTATCTGATTATAGAGTTGTTTGTATAACGTAACAGAGTCATTGTTGTTCAGGACAAACATACACACTTCCGATGAACGCGTGGTATTTGCAGCATTGTGAAAGCAGTTTAGGACAGCATAGCTACAGGCGTCAAACAGAATATGCACCCTTGCTTATTATGAAATAAGCCTCAACTGATGGTGACAAATTTTCGAGTATTAGACAGAAAATAAAACAAACAACCAGGAGGTAGTTACGATGATTCCGGAAAAACTGCGGGAAGTGCTGAAACAAGACGGGGTGGTGGCCATTGCCACGTTGGGGCCGGAGGGGCCGCATATGGTCAATACCTGGAACAGTTACGTGCAGATCACCAGCGACGGTCGTTTATTGATCCCTGCCGGTTATATGCATCTCACGGAGGCCAACATTGCCTTCAACAATAATGTCCTGATTACGCTCGGCAGCAGCAAGGTGGCCGGCAACATCGGTCCCGGCACCGGCTTTCTGATCAAGGGCACTGCCGCCTTTATAACATCAGGCCCGGATTTTGACGTTCTTAAAGCAAAATTCGCCTGGGCACGGGCAACGCTGGCGGTTACTATTACTTCTGCCACGCAGACTCTGTAGATAGTGGAGGGGATTTAAGGGTCGCATCTCCAGTTATTCATTAAATGAAAAATGGAGACGCGACCCCTAGTTGCTTCACACCCTGTTAGAAGCAGCCTTTATTTTCGCAAAGATTTAATCAGTTGCCAAGTCATCTTTCCTGGAAGTCGACATTCCCAGAAAATCCAACCATTAACCATATTTCCAGTTATTGAAACTGCAGCTGATGAAGGTGAGTCGAACCGCTTGCCATTTACTAAAAGACCACCAGACTCAACTTTACCAGATATAGCTTGTCCTTTGTAACTGGCTCGAAACTCTGTCCCCGAAGGGAAAGTAACTCCTTTAGTTGTCCAAGCACCTACAGAAGGAGAGTTATCAGAGATTTGTGCCGAAGCTTTCAACCCATGTATACCGAGAAGTTCACGGAGCACATCATTATATGTGACACTCTCAGTTGTACGACGATTGGTAAGCTCCTTAAATACATCGAAGTCAATTTCAATTGCTGTCATGGCACTCTCCTTTTAAATCTTAGTATCTATAGTTCTATAAGTACTAAAATACGGGTTTGTTGTCAAGCATCTTTTTTTCATAACTACAAACCAAAGATCCTTGCCATCTTTACATTAATTCGCCACACTTCAGGCTGTCATTAGATCACCTGATTGATACCAATCTTCCGCTAAGTACATTATTTGATTCTGTAGGGGCGACGCCGTTGGCTCGCCCTGTTGCCATTGGCCGCAATGGCGGATGTTGCACCAGGGCGACCCACCGGGTACGCCCCTACATTCTGTCTTTGGCGGAAGATCAGTACCAATCAGTTTAGATCATTATTTGTTTTGCAAAGTAGCTTCATACTTAAACCGATTTGTGCTATGTATTAATGTCACTCTTCTTACGCAGAAGGATTCACATGGCACACGACAAAATAATCATAAAAGGCGCTTGCGAGCACAACCTCAAGTGCATCGACGTCGAAATCCCCCGCGACCAGCTGGTCGTCATCACCGGCCTCTCCGGCTCCGGCAAGTCCACCCTGGCGTTTGATACGATCTACGCCGAGGGGCAGCGCCGCTATGTCGAATCGCTCTCCTCCTACGCCCGGCAGTTTCTGGAACAGATGGAAAAACCGGACGTCGAATCGATCGAAGGACTCTCACCGGCCATCTCGATCGAGCAGAAAACCACCAGCAAAAACCCCCGCTCGACCGTCGGCACCGTCACCGAGATTTATGACTACCTGCGTCTGCTGTTTGCCCGGGTCGGACGTCCGCACTGTATCTCCTGCAATAAGGAGATCACCTCGCAGACCGTTTCCCAGATGGTGGACCAGATCATGCTGCTGCCTGCCGGGACGAAGCTGACTCTCCTTGCGCCGATGATCCGGGGCCGTAAGGGAGAGTACAAAAAAGAGCTGAACCAGCTGCGCAAAGAGGGCTTTACCCGTGTCGTACTCGACGGGACCGTCCGGGAGCTGGCAGACGACATCGAGATGGACAAAAAGAAAAAGCATGATATCGACATCGTGGTTGACCGGCTTGTCGTCAAGGATGGCATCCAGCGCCGCCTGGCCGATTCGCTGGAAACGGCGCTGCACCATGCCGAGGGGGTGGTGAAGGTTGAAACCGTCATGCCGGCAAGCGACGATGTCGTAGGGGCGACCGGGTCGGTCGCCCGCATTATTGGACAAGGCACCGCCAAGTCAGGGCGACCCACCGGGTCGCCCCTACCAACCACCCTCCTCTTCTCCGAAAAACTCGCCTGCGTCGATTGCGGCCTGTCTTACCAGGAGATCACCCCGCGTCTCTTCTCGTTCAACAATCCGCATGGCGCCTGCCCCGACTGTACCGGTCTCGGCACCCGGATGTACTTCGACGCCGAGCTGGTGATCCCGAATCAGGAACTTTCTCTGCGCGAAGGGGCCATCGCCCCGTGGGAAAAACGGCTCTCCGGCTGGTTCCACCTTATTCTGGACGCATTGGCCAAAGCCTATTCGTTCGATATTCGTACCCCATTCAAAAAGCTGCCCGAATCTGTTCGTGATGTGATCCTGAACGGCTCAAAGGGGAAGAAGATCGAATTCTGGTGGGAGGAGGACGGTGATCGCCGCCATACCTACCAGAAGGAATTCGAGGGAGTTCTAAACAATCTGCAGCGGCGCTGGCGCGAGACCGAATCGGACACTGCCCGGGAAGAGCTGGAAAAATATATGAACGTGATGCCCTGTCCAACCTGTCAGGGTGCCAGACTCCGCCCCGAGGCGCTGCACGTAATTGTGGGGGGAGTGACGATCCGCGACGTGACGGCGTTCTCGATCAGGGATTGTCTTACTTTTTTTGAGGGACTGAATCCACCCCATCCCCACCCTAACCCTCCCCTTGAAAGGGAGGGAACTTTATTGCCCCTCCCCCTTCAAGGGGGAGGTTGGGAGGGGGATGGGGCTAAACTGACCGACAAGGAACAGGAGATCGCCCGCCGGATCTTGAAGGAGATTCGCGAGAGGCTCTCGTTTCTGGTCAACGTCGGGCTCGACTACCTGTCGCTCGACCGCACTTCCGGCACCCTCTCGGGGGGCGAAGGGCAGCGCATCCGCCTGGCGACCCAGATCGGCTCCAGCCTGGTCGGGGTGCTCTATATACTTGACGAGCCCTCCATAGGCCTGCACCAGCGGGATAACGCCCGCCTGCTCGGCACTCTCAAGCGTCTGCGCGACATCGGCAACACCGTGCTGGTGGTGGAGCATGACGAAGAAACGATCCTGGAAGCCGATCACCTGATCGACATGGGACCGGGCGCCGGCACTCATGGCGGAGAAGTCGTGGCCCAGGGGACTCCGGCCGAGGTCATGAAGAATCCGGCGTCGCTTACCGGGCGTTACCTTTCCGGCGAGCTGTCGATTGCGGTGCCGAAAAAACGGCGCAAGGGGGACAAGTCACTACGCATCGTCGGCGCCACCGAAAACAACTTGAAGGATGTCACCGTGGAAATCCCGCTCGGCGTGATGACCTGCGTGACCGGCGTTTCCGGCTCCGGTAAATCGACGCTGGTGATCGATACGCTGCACAAGGTTCTGGGACAGCGCCTGTACCGCAGCCGCGAAAAAGCCGGGGCGGTCCGGGATGTGATTGGTCTGGAGCATCTCGACAAGGTCATCAACATCGACCAGTCACCGATCGGCCGTACGCCGCGCTCCAATCCGGCCACATACACCGCCGTCTTCAGTGACATTCGCGACCTGTTCTCCAATCTCCCCGAATCCAAGCTGCGCGGCTACAAACCGGGGCGCTACTCGTTCAACGTAAAGGGGGGGCGCTGCGAGGCCTGCTCCGGCGACGGCATCATCAAGATCGAGATGCACTTTCTCCCGGACGTCTATGTGGAGTGCGAAGTCTGCAAGGGGGCGCGCTACAACCGCGAGACGCTGGAGGTGCATTTCAAGGGGAAATCCATTGCCGACGTACTCGATATGACCGTCTCGCAGGCGCTGGAGTTCATGGGAGCCATCCCCCGCATCAAGAACAAGCTGGCCACGCTGGAAGAGGTCGGCCTCGGCTATATCAAACTGGGACAGTCGGCAACGACTCTTTCGGGGGGTGAAGCCCAGCGGGTCAAGCTGGCCAAGGAACTTTCCAAACGCGCCACCGGCCGAACGATTTACATCCTGGACGAACCGACCACCGGCCTGCATTTCCATGACATCGCCAAACTGCTGGAGGTTATCCAACGGCTCGTAGAGGCCGGCAACACGATCGTAATTATCGAGCACAACCTGGATGTAATCAAGACCGCCGACTGGATCATCGACCTGGGACCGGAAGGGGGTGACCGGGGCGGAGAGATCATCGCTGTCGGAACGCCGGAACAGATCGCCAAGGTCACCCGCTCCTACACCGGACAGTACCTGAGAAAGATGCTGTAACTGAATAATACCGTAAACAGAATAACTCCTTGCATCTGTATCCGTATTTTTGTATAGATAACGCTATTTTATGTACTTAGTTGATAAAATAATCGGATCTCCGTACGCTAGACAACAAATTAATAATACAAAAACAGCTGACCTCTAGCCATTGGTCAAAGGCCTTATGAGCAATCTGCTTTCATTTTACATCGATGACTCCACGGTTCAGGCCATGAACCTGGCTGTTGCCGGCGGCATGATAACCGCGGTACACGACGCCCGGACCTTTCCCCATGAAGAGCTTGACGCGTACCTGGCCTCCACCAAGCTGAAAGAGTGCATTGTCTGCTGCAATCCGACTTTTTTCTATCAGGACACGTACAATCTTCCCCCCGCGGCTGCCAAGTTTTATCAAAACATGCTCCGCGCGGAAGTACAGAAAAGCCATCCGGAACTGCAGACTTTCACCTTTTTTTACCACATCATCGGCGATGCCACCATTGACGGCGTGCTGTTCAACAGGGTCGCCGTTTTCAGCTACGCGGATGAATCCGTCTCCGATTATATTTCTCTCTTCAATATCCACGGAAAGACGATTAGCGGCATGTATGCGGCCCCCTACCCCATTTTCAGGCTGGCGGCCGCCTCTCTGAACGACCCGGATAATGTCCATCTTGTCATCGCCTCGATCCCGAATGAAAAATTGATTCTCCTGAGCATGCGGGGAGAGCCGGCTTTTATCCGCAGTGTTCCATCCACCGATGTCGAACTGAACGCTGCCGATAGCCAAAACATCAGCATGACCATCGATTACTGTTTTCAATCGCTGCGGGTGCGACCGGCGGAAGCGCTGCTGGTCAATCTGCGCGAATCGTTCATGGATACGCCGCCACAACTCGGCATATCGCTCCGTTTTGCCTCCCTCCCGCCGTTGGCGGCGGTTTCTCCCGAGCTGACGGAGAATTATATTGCCCCACTGGCCGGAGCCCTGCATTATGCAGCCGCGCCATCCCAAGGCGATATTACTCCGGCGACATACATAACCTTTAAAAGAGGTAAAAAGGCCCTGGCAGTTGCGACCCTGGTCCTGGTGTTACTCTCTGTCCCGCTCTGCGGGCTGCTCCTTACGCAGCGTCTTGCCATTTCCGACACGCGGTCGGCTATAACCGCCATGAGGGGGCAACTTGCCAAAACCGGCGAAGAGCTTGACAGCTACCGCAAACTGGACGACGAGGCTAAAGGTTTCGGGCGGCAGATAGAAGACCTGAATAAGCTGGGTGCGGCCATAAGCCCGGCAGCGGCCCTGGCTCCGCTTTCCAGGTTCATCACCCCTGTCCGCACGGTAAAACGGATCTCCACCCAAAAGGGAGAGGGGTTTATCGGAGTCCATCTGGAAGGCGACATTCAGAGCAACGGTTATGACGACACCCAAAGGATCTACGAAGATGCGCTTGCCAGCCTGATCAGGATCCCAGGCTACTCGGTAACCTCCAGCTCCGTTGATATCGCCAAAAAAAGTTATATTATCGAAGCCCGCTTCAGTGGCGGCGCGGAACAACCCAAATGAACCGTTACCAGAACGACCTCAGGCCGTACAAAAGGAATTTCCTGCTTGCCACCGCGCTCTTCTTGATCGTCTCGACGGCATTTTCCCTTCAAGAGCGTGAGCGGAAAATTCTGGGAATAAGAGAGAAGGAGCTTCTGCGCGCCAAAGAGGGATCGTTCCGGGTCCGGTCCGCCATACAGGAACGCCGCGACTCGCTGGCAACGCTTAAATCGCAATTTTCGTCGGATACCGCCAAAACATCTCCGGCCAGGCTGATCTACTCGCGGGTCGATGAAATAAAGGCCCGCTACAAACCGGACGACATGGTTATCACCGCTATTGAGAAAAAAGACGCGGAGGTTTCGCTTAAATACACTTTAAGCTTCAGCAACACGGATTACAGCGCTCTGCTGAACACCCTGGGGGAGTTGCAGCACAACGTGTTCCCCTTTACTCCGGTTGAATCGGTTGCCATTTCGCAGGGAGATAATAAGGGAAAAGGCGGATTGCTTAAAGTTATCAACGGCAGTGTTATCTCTTTTGAAGGAAACAAACCATGAATTTCGACCGTAACATAGCGGCAATGCTGCTGGCGCCGCTTATCGGGCTGGCGGCCCCCGCTGCGGTTTATTTCTGGAAAATGCCGGCCGGCGGTATGACCGTGACAGAGACCCAACTGATGAGCTTTTCCAGCCAGCCGCTGGTTGTTTCGCGCCGCTCTCCCCCCCCATCCTACTCGGGGATAAACAGCCCGATACAACCGCTTGCCGTACAGATACAGGCACAGACACCGGCGGCCACATTCCCCCCAGGCCCCATACCGACAGCCTCGGGGGTGAAACAACCCGAGGAGCGGGCAAACCTCTTTCACACCCCCTCGCTTTCAATGATCTACAGCGACGGCGGATCAAGAATGGCAATTATTGACGGGCATGTCCTGCACGAAGGATCCGTCGTCGCCGGGCATACCATACTTAAAATCGAAAAAACAAAGGTTCTTGCAAGAACCGCCGGAAAGGAATTATGGCTCTCCATCGAGTGACACCAACCATGAAAAAATGCCTCCGTCTGCTCTGCCTGGCGACCCTGTTCGCGGCAGTCGGCTGTTCCTCCCAGCAAAATGCCATGAACTCGCGCGAATCGCTGATCAAGGATAAAATCCCGCGCCAGGAACCGCCCGAGCTGACCCAGGAGTATAAGGCGCCGGATTTTGTGCCGGTAACGGAAGAGATCGTTCCGGTCAAGACCAAGATAGTTAACATCGTGGTCAGAAACAGCTCACTGGGGGATGTGCTGCACGTGCTGGCCGAGGCTAGCGGCCTGAACCTGCTGATTGACCGTGACGTGTCGCTCGATCAGCAGGTGACGCTCACCCTGCGCAACGTCACGGCACAGGAGGCGCTGAAGAATATTTTTTCCAGCGTGGACTGCTTTTACACGGTGCAGGATAATGTCCTGAAGGTGGAAGCGGTGACGACCAAGGTTTTCGAGCTGGGACACCCGGCGCTGGTTAATTCTTATTCAATGGATGTAGGGGGGGACATACTTGGCGGCGCCATGGTTTCAGCTGGGGGGGGGTGGGGGTTCAAGCAACATTAAAGGGACAATCACCACGGGGAGCAAAGGGGACACCAAGGCGCACGACTTCTGGGGATCGATGGAGAAATCGCTGGAGAACCTGCTTGGCAAAACGGATGCGGCGACAGCAAGTCCGACCGCCACCAAGACACCGACAGGCGGCGCCCAGAATGCAGCCAATACACCCCCTGCCGCTTCGGCTGGAGCTTCTTCGGGACAATCCGGCTCCGGGCAGACGCAGCAGAATATCACCATCAATCGCCTGACCGGCACGATCATGGTAACGGCCAGCCGCAAAGGAATGGACCGGATTGAAAGCTATCTCGCCAATGTCAGAAAAGTGCTCAACAGACAGGTAATGATTGAAGCAAGAATCATTGAAGTGCAGTTGAGCGAAGGGTTGAATTTAGGCATCGACTGGTCATTCCTGCAAAACATTAAAGGGCTGGGGGGCGCGGTCAATACCGGTTTCGGATCGCTTAATATCGGTACGCGCAGCTTTTCCGCAGCCACTGACGCAGCCGCCGGGGCATCCAATTTTCAGGTTGGAGTAACCAAGGCGAATTTCCAATCGCTTCTGACGGCGCTGAAAAAACAGGGTGATGTCAAGACCCTCTCGAACCCGAAAATTAATGTCATGAACGGCCATGCCTCAATCCTGACCGTCGGCAGGAACACCAGCTACATAGCCAAGGTAAGCTCCACTACCACCGCAGCCGCCGGTTCCACCCCGCTTACCACCTTCAGCGTCGAAACCGGCAGCATCCTCTCCGGCATGATCATCGGCATTGTCCCCTATATTTCCGATACCGGCGAAATTTCACTTAATGTCACTCCGATAACATCGGACCTGGTAACGCTTACTGAAAAATCAATCGGCGCGGTGGGCAACCAGACGACCATCTCGATTCCGACTGTCGATCTGCGCGAGATGACCACCACGGTCAAGATGCAAGATGGCCAACTGGTGATAATCGGCGGCCTGATTTCCAGGAAAACCACTAACCAGGATGAGAAGGTACCGTTTGTCGGAGACATACCGTTTTTCGGCAAGCTCTTTACCCGGGCTAATAACGTGGAAGAGCGCTCCGAACTGGTTCTGCTCCTTAAGCCGCAGATAGTGAATGGAGAATGAAAGGCGCAGGGTCAAGGGTGCAGGGGCAAGGGGCAAGTAGAACCAAACCAAACCGAACCCTTGACCCTTGACCCTAAAAGAAAGGCACACCGCATGGCGACAGCTCCGATACGCATAGGCGACCTCCTGATATCGAAGGGAATGCTCACCAAAAAGCAGCTTCATATTGCCCTGATCCAGCAGCGGGTTACCGGCGCAATACTGGGCGACACCCTGATTTCACTCGGCTTTGTTACCGCTCGGGAATTTGCCGAGACCATTGCCGGCCAGTCCGGAGTCGAATATGTTGATTTGCGCGGTTTTAATATTTCCGAAGAAGCGCTCCGGCTGATCCCGAAGGAGACCGCACGCAAGGGGGGCTATATTCCTTTTGAGATATGTGACGGCATCCTCTCAATCGGCGTTACCAACCCGAGCAATATCGTGGCGGTCGATACCGTGCGCCAGCTTACCGGGAAACCGCCGAAGGTCTTTCTGGTCGATCAGGACGCCTACAGCGACACCATCGAAAGCGCTTACTACTTTGTCGAGCATCCGGTACAGCAGCGGCTGGAGGAGATCTCCTCCAAGCTGAAGACCGGTGTCGCCGTGCAGAGTTCGATCGTGCCGGAGCTTACCGACCTGCTCCTGATGGACGGCATACGAAAAAAGGCCACCGACATCCACCTGACGCCGTCAAAAGAGGTACTGCACGTTTTTTACCGCGTCGACGGCGTACTGACCTATGGCCACTGTCTTCCGCATGTTTTTCAGGCATCGCTGGCCTCACGCATCAAGATCATGGCCAATCTGGACATTGCCGAGCAGCGTCTGCCGCAGGATGGCTCATACACCCTGGAATTTCTGAACAAAAGATATGACCTCCGCATCTCGACGGTCCCTTCAATCTACGGCGAAAACATCGTCATCCGCGTTCTCTCCACCAGCGGATCGTTGGTCAACATGGCGCAACTCGGCCTGAACGACCAACTGGTCGCCACGATGCGGAACCTGTTCAACAAGTCGCACGGCATCATCCTGATTACCGGTCCTACCGGCAGCGGTAAGACTACCACGCTTTACTCCTGCCTGCGCGACATCGACCTTCTGGAGCGAAACGTCATCACCGTCGAAGATCCGGTCGAATATCGGCTGAACTTTGTCCGGCAGACCGAGGTGAACGAAAAAAGCGGCTACACGTTCGCCTCCTCCGCCCGCAGCTTCATGCGCCAGGATCCGGACGTCATGCTCCTGGGGGAAGTCCGCGATTCCGAAACCGCCCAGATGGCCGTCCGCGCCTCGATTACCGGCCACCTGGTGCTCTCCACGCTGCATACAAACGACGCTGTCACCTCGATTCCGCGCCTGCTTGACCTCGGCATGGACAAACTGCTACTCTCATCTTCGCTTTTGGCCGTCGTCGCGCAGCGTCTTGCCCGCAAGATCTGCATACACTGCAAAGAGTCTTACCCGCTTTCCGAAGCCGAGCAGGCCACCTTTAAAAGAGTAGCTCTGGAATTAACCACCGCCTACCGTGGCGCGGGATGCGAACGGTGCGGCGGCACCGGTTATGCTGGGAGAACCTTGATTGCCGAGGTCATGATTATCAAGTCCGATATCAAGGAGATGATCTACGCCGGCGCCTCTACCGGCACAATCTACCAGGCTGCTCTCAAGGGGGGGATGGTACCGATGATGGTGGATGGGCTGAGGAAAGCCGGCGCCGGCCACACGACCATTAAGGAGATTCAGCGGGTGGCCGGATGAGTTATTTCACCTACAGCGCCATTGATGCCGGCGGGCAACCAGTCAAGGGGACGATTGAATCCGATCACCTCGAATCGGCTTCGAGCGACGTCAAGGCCAAAGGGCTCTATCTCCTTTCCATCAAGAAAACCTCCAGTCAGATGGGTGGACTTGGCAAAGCGCTCACCTCGTTGCAGGTCGGGCGCATGGAGGTTGTTGAAGTCGCCCAGAGCCTCTCGGTCATGCTGAAAGCGGGGATGCCGATTTTAACCTGCCTTGAGGATATAATAGACTCAACCCCCAACAAGGTTCTTAAATCCGCCCTCCAGGATATCAGGAAGAAAGTGGAGCAGGGCAGCTCCGTATCCAAGGCGCTGTCGGAACAGGGGGCGATTTTTCCGGATATATTGAAAACATTGGTATCGGTGGGTGAGGAGACCGGACGCTTTGATGCCAGCCTCCAGGAGGCGGCCGACCACCTGTTGCGGGTTCAGTATCTCGCGGACGCGATCAAAAAGGCGCTGATGTATCCGGCTTTCGCTATTACCACCACGCTCGGCGCGCTGGTTTTCTGGCTGGCATTCGTCCTGCCGAAGCTGACCAGCGTCATGACCGGCCTCGGTGTGAAGCTTCCGCCGCTCACCCTTGCCGTGATCGCCTCCAGTGCGCTGTTCAAGGCACACTGGGGCAAGATGCTGTTTTCGCTGCTGATTATCCCGATCAGCATCTATCTGATGGGAAAGAACCAGAAAGCCAGGTACTACCGAGATCTTGCCGCGATTAGGATACCTATTGTCAAACTTATCGTTTTCAACAAACTGCTCGCCTCCTTTGCCGAACAGTTCGGCATACTTGTAGCCGCCGGCATAGCGGTTGACCGGCTTTTCGATCTGCTGATACCCTCTCTCGGCAATGAATATTTCGCGGTAAAACTGCTGAAGGCGAAGGAAAACATCATGAACGGCAGACTGATATCGGAATCGCTTAGAGAGCAGGAGCTCTTTCCGAACCTGGTGCTGCGGATGATCAGTATCGGTGAGACCAGCGGCACTCTTGATACCCAACTCAAATTTCTCTCCGCGTATTATGCAAAAAAACTGAACGACGCCACCGACAGCCTCGGCAAACTGATTGAACCGCTGGTAATGGTAGTGATCGGTGGACTCTTTGCCGTCATTATCATGGCGGTTATGATGCCGATCTACGATCTGGTATCCAAAATGAAATAAAAACCGGCAACAGGAGGGATTTACAAGATATGTCGTCAAATTATCTCGATTTTTTCAATCTTAAAGACGATCCGTTTCGCCTGACTCCGGACATCGATTATTTCTACAACTCGCCGGAACATTCAACGGCCCTCCTCTCGCTCGAATACTGCTTTAAGGAAAAGGAGGGGTTTTGCCTCCTGACCGGCGAACCGGGCACCGGCAAGACAACCCTGATCCGCCTGTTTGTCGATAAATGGAAAGACAGGGCCGAAATTGCGCTGATCATGACCCCGCGCCTCTCCCCGGAGGAGTTTTTTCTTGCCGTACTTGAAGATTTCAAAATTCCTCTGATAAGCAGAAGTAAAAACGATCAGATGAAAGCCTTCCGAGATTTTTTGCTGAAGCATGCCGCAAACAACAGACGGGTAGCAATAATTGTGGACGAGGCGCAGCAGCTACCTGATACCACGCTGGAAGAGCTGCGGCTCCTCTCGAATCTGGAGACCGAGAAAGAAAAACTGCTGCAGATCATCCTGGTCGGTCAGCCGGAGCTTAGAACCATGTTAGGCAGCCGCCTTCTCAGGCAGTTGAACCAGCGGATAACCGTGCGCGTTGAGCTGCTGCCACTCACTCAGGCGGAGACCTCCGACTACATCAGCACAAGGTTGACCCATGGCGGGAACAGCACCCTCCCGCTGAATCAGCAGGCCAAGGATTTGATATTCAAGCTGTCCGGTGGCAAGCCGAGGAGAATCAACCTGCTTACTACCCGAACGCTGATGTCCGCCTTTCTGGAGGGGAGCAGGGAGGTGACGGTGTCCCATGTCAATAAAGGGGCGGCGGATGTGATGGCGTGCGAAATCGATGAAGAGGAACATTCCGCCGAAATCGCAAGACGGCGCAAAAGAAAGAGCTCCTATTTTGGCGCCAACCCTCGGGAAAAGCGCTCCATGTTCACCGCAACAACAGTGATCATAGTCATGGCAATTCTTTTCGCCGCTGCAGGATACGCCTGTTACTATTTCGGGATCGGCTTCCCCACTGCTCCGCCGCAACCGGTTGCCGCCCCTATAATGCCGCCGCCTGCACCACCACCTGCCGCTGCGGCGGCAGGCCGGATATCGTCAGCCGGACAGAGCATACAAAGCATTCGGAGCAGCGCAAAACCGCCTCTAAATGTAAAATAGGTTATGCATGACGCTGATTGATACTGATCTTCCGCTATTTACATTATTTGATTCTGTAGGGGCGACGCCGTTGGCTCGCCCTGTTGCCATGGGCCGCAATGGCGGATGTTGCGCCAGGGCGACCCACCGGGTACGCCCCTACATTCTGTCTTTGGCGAAAGATCAGTACCAATCAGAATGCACGACGCTGTAATGCCTCACAACGTTTAACAAGAATTTTGTTTAGTTCGGATAAATTCATATTATCCTGACGTCACGAATACCGGATTAACACATAAAAAGTAGTACAATTACCGCAAAAGCGCAATATCAACCAAAATATCGGATAGTTATAACATTTCGCAAGTTCACCTTTTGGGTTTACATAGAATTTATTTTTTTGCATTCTCGCTTGGAAGCGCCTACTTCTGGTGTCGTCTTAGCGTTTTAACTGCCGTTTATAGGTATATATACTTAACCGCTTATAGGACAAATGCTTAAAATTGGTCTGATTTTGCAAAAATAACACTATTATATATTTTAAAGACGGGATATACTGTTCTAATGAGAGCAAGAATCCTGATTTTACTATCACTAACTTTATTCCCGACTGCGGCCCTGTCATTCTGTTTCGATGATGCCGGCAGGGAGTACGGAATAAATCCGTATCTGCTGAAGGGGATAGCCCGAGTAGAATCAAACTTGAATCCGAATGCGGTTAATCGCAACAAAAACGGCAGCGCCGATTACGGCCTGATGCAGGTCAACAGCTTTTGGCTGAAGAAGTTGGGCACAACTACCGAAGAGTTAATTAGTTTCCATCCGGAAACATAACATTCCGGATTTGTTCATATATCTTGTATAAATTGGTTTAGTTTTAGTTCTGTTTATGTTATCCTGCAAACCATAACAGCTTGTAACTGTTACATATTATGGTTTCAGGGGTACTCCGGATGCGACAAAAACTGACACGACAGATGAGCATTTTCTCCGTTACGATGCGCCATGATATCGGCAAGGAGTTGGCCGCGTTTTCCGAGATACTCGACGCCACTCCAAAAATGCTTGATCTCGTGTATGCAGACCTGACGCGAGTAGCCCGCAAGGATACCGGTCGTAAAGGAATGACCGCTGAACAGGTACTGCGTTGTGTTGCACTGAAACAGTACCGCAACCTTTCCTATGAGGAGCTTGCGTTTCATCTTGAAGATTCAAAATCCTTTCGAGCCTTTGCCCGTATGGAGATGGGTCAGTATCCATCGTCATCATCTCTTCAGGAAAACATCAAGCCGCTTTCCGAAGAGACCTGGGAAGCAGTCCATGTATGCCTCATGCAGTACGCCCTTGAAGCCGGTATTGAAAACGGTCGCAAGGTACGAATTGACTCAACCGTTGTCGAGAGCAATATTCACGATCCATCGGATTCCACCTTGTTATGGGATGGCATCAGGGTCATCACCCGTTGGCTGGAGGAAGGTCATGCCCTTGCTCCCCGTCCTGACTATCGCTATTGCGATCATTGCCGCGTAGTAAAGAAGCGGTTGATGGTGGTTCTCAACGCCAAGAAAGAAGAGGATCGGGTCTCGGCCTATCGTGACATGACGCAGTACGCCGGCAAGGTTGTCGGCTATGCCAAGGAAGCAATCCCTGTCCTGCAGGCGTACCAGGCAACCGGTCTTGGCGACATGATGATCGCTATGAATCTTGCCACCCAGCTGAAGCGTGCGGTCGGCCTGCTGGAAAAGGTCATCAACCAAACCGAGCGACGGGTATTCCGTAACGAGAAGGTTCCGGTGGCGGACAAGGTGGTTTCCTTCTTTGAGGATCACACCGACATCATCGTCAAGAAGAGGCGTGACACCCAATTCGGCCACAAGATATTCCTGACCGGCGGGAAGTCCAACCTGATTCTCGACTGTCTGATTGCCAACGGCAATCCGGCAGACTCGGACCAGTACATCCCGATGCTGGAACGGCACAAGAAAACCTTCAGCAAGGTGCCGCGCCAGGTAAGTGCAGACGGTGGCTTTGCATCGAAGGACAACCTGACGGCTGCAAAAGAGCTGGAGGTAAAGGACGCTGTCTTTGCCAAGAAGCGTGGGCTGTCGGTGATCGACATGGCCAAGAGTTCCTGGGTGTACAAGAAGCTGCGGAATTTCCGCGCCGGAATCGAAGCCAACATCTCCACACTCAAGCGGGCCTTTGGTCTTGACCGCTGTACTTGGAAAGGCTGGGAAGGATTCAAACAATACGTCTGGAGTTCGATCTTTGCCTACAACCTGCAGGTTATTGCACGGATCAAGCTGGAAGCGGCCTGAACTGACAACAGCAGCATCGCCCCCCCCTTACCGGGTGAAGTGCGTCATGAAAATGAGAAAGAGCAACTAAAACTGGTTACATGATAGCCCGAGCGATCCAAAACAAGGCTACTAACAATGACCGGAGAAATCAGTGCGTCTCAAACTGTGGTTTCCGGATGGACACTATTTAACATATCAAGCATGCCCTGCGAACTATCTACACCAGTAATCGAATGAATATGTGGCTGTAGTTGAAGAGTCAATAGTCCAGTGCCACATCCGAAGTCCATAGCATCCATTTCTGGCGTCAATGTGATCCAATTTGTTATGGCATTTGCAATATCACTAGCAAGCTTAACCCTTGCGGGTTTTTCATCCCAAGTGCCAGCATCTTTATTAAAGTTCCCAGCGGCGTTCTTATTGAGTTGGCGCGCTCAAAATCCAAGTGCAACATAACTTGGGAGTTAATGTTGCATGGGGAAAATTTATAAGCAGTTAAGCATTGAAGATCGAACTATGATCCAAACCCAGTTGCAACTGGGAAACAATCCAGCGTCGATTGCATTGGTACTGAATCGCTCGACATCAACAATTTCACGAGAACTGAAACGAAACAGTTGGGTGTGCCCCAAAGAGCGTCTCGGCCCTGGACGTCCGTTACTGGCAGGTGGTTATCGTTCCGAGACCGCCCATAAACGTGCCCATGCTCGTAACATCAAGCCGCGTGTCGAACGTCGATTGCGACCAGCGACCGCATTGTGGGAACATGTCATGGGTTACTTGAAATTGGGTTACTCACCTGAACAGATTTCTGGCATACTGTCACGTGTGCATTCTGGCACGCCCATGCTGCAGGTTTCTCACGAAACGATCTATACAGCTATCTACGCCATACCACGTGGTGAACTGCGTAAGGACGTGATCAGCTGGCTACGATTCGGACATGCCAAGCGTCGTCCACGTACACGAGGAGATGACCGCCGGGGTCGAATTCCAGACATGGTCAGCATCCATGACCGCCCACCTGAAGTAGACGAGCGGTTGGTGCCTGGACACTGGGAAGGTGATCTCATTAAGGGCGCCCATAATCGCTCGGCAGTCGGTACATTGGTAGAGCGTACTTCGTTGTTTACCGTGCTGTCCAAAATGAATGGCGCAAGTGCAGAAGCAGCTCTGCAAGGATTTAGCTATGTCCTCAATCGTATCAAGGCTCATCAACGTCTTTCAATGACATACGATCAAGGCCGAGAGATGGCGGCACATCAGCAACTAACAGAAGCGACCGGAGTCAAGGTCTACTTTGCCGACCCACACAGTCCTTGGCAACGAGGGCTCAATGAAAATACCAATGGACTTTTGCGGCAGTATCTGCCCAAAGGCACGGACTTGAGTGAATATACGCAGGAAGATCTGGACTCGATTGCCTGGAGACTTAACACCCGACCTCGCAAATCGTTAGGCTTCAGATGCCCTGCAGAGATTTTTACTCCAGACGCTTTTGATTTCAAACAGCATCATGCTGCACTTTTTGCACTTGGAGCTTGAAACCGCCGTTTTATTCCGGGTCCTATGAAGATGTTTTTTATCAGAATCGATTTTCTTCCACTCAAAATTTAAATCAATCTTTTCTTCCGCTGTATTTTATTCCTTCCATTTGATTTTATTCCGTTTGTCACCGACATTGGCCAATTGGAGGTACTTGGTCCATGTCACTGCGCACTCCTTTTTGTCCTCATTGCAAAGTCAGTTTTATTCCTGCCGCCTGTAATAGAAATCGTCAGAAGTTTTGTAATGGCACTCCTGAATGCATAAAGGCCAGCCATCGCAAGAGCCAGAAAAAATGGCTCCATAAGCCGGAAAACCACGATTATTTCCGCTGCAAAGAAAACGTTGAACGGGTGCGTGAGTGGCGAAAATCCCATCCAGGGTATTCCCGGAAACGTAAACTTAAAGCAGTGTTACAAGATGACTGCATCGATACTCAACCTATAAATCAGCCAGTTACAGAACATTTACCACCACCGCAGTCATCTCAGTTATCATGCTCTCCAGCGTTACAAGATTTCGCTATTGTGCAACCTGCTGTTTTAATAGGGCTAATAGCCCATCTTACCAGTAGTACGTTACAAGATGACATCGAAAAAACCCTCAGGCGTATGCGAGAATTGGGCAGCGACATACTCAATCAACCGCAATTCAAAGGAGGGCATTATGCACAAACATCTTCTCTGTCCCGAACGCCTGCGCCAGGTCCCTGAGCAGTTTAGCTGGCTCGACCATCGACTGATCAGTGATCACTACCTTGACATCTGCAAAGGACTAAACGTTCTCTTCATCACTGCTATTGATGCCATCAATGGTCTGATTGCAGCGAGTATCCGCTTCACTGATCCGGCGTTCTCGCATCCGTTCGCACGCATGGGCTGTAATTCCATTTCTAAATCAAGAGTGAGCTTATAATCCATGGCCATGATACTATCGACTGTACGCGTTGCTGGTTATCTTCCATCTCCTTGAGCGACTGGCAGAGATGATTTTCAAGAGACCTATGCTTTTAAACACCCGGTTAAACCTACCTATGGTGTGCCTTGTTAAATATCTTGACCAGTTCATCGGTTACATCCCGCTTCTCAATAGCATAGGCAAACGTCTCATTCAACTTATAGAGATAGTCATATTTGTTAGAGGTCGCATATTCACTCAGCACCGGCGAGAGCTCTTCCAATACCTTGCGTGTCAGTTCTGCGTCATACACTTTCAACTCGTCCTGGTCTCCGCCCTGCAGACGCTGAAAGTCGCGGAACAGAGCTGAGTACTCTTTGTCCTTTTCTATAAGCTGCGCGGAGGGCTTTTCATTTTCCTTGAGTTTTTTAGCCTCGCTCTCAATTTCTTCCTTAATCCTTTTGAGCTTTTCAGAGCGCCTGTTTAACTCATCCTGATATGCTTTAACTCGGGACATGTACTTTTCCCGCGCCTCCTTGCCGGCATCGGACTGCGATATCAAGCGTTGAAGGTCAAAGTGTCCAACTTTAAGATCGGCAGCGTGCAGATTGGAAGCAGATAATATGACGAGTACTGCAATGACAAGAATACGGTGCATAATGTTTCCTCCTAGAATTTGTACATCTTACTATCGCAGTTTTAGTGCGATGTTGAAACCCACGCCCTTGTATGGGCGTGGTCATGTTTGATGGCTATGCCGGTCCCGGCTGGGTATGGCCAACTGGCCGTAATACATACGCCGCAGTTTATGGGTCATGCACCAAGGTTTTAAAGGTTGCAAACCGGGAATACGTTGCACCATCAGAAATGCTGCGTCGCCCCCCTATGTGGGGCTGATTTCAAAGCCGCATCCTTGGGCGCGGATTCTTTACTTACCGAACAGCGTTAATAGTTTAAATTGGGGTGCTAGTGTAGTGTCTCGTAATTAACTATTTATTTGGTTTATCTTGAAGTTTCTCTCGTGCCGCATGGATTTTTCGTAGAATATCTTCACCCTTTGCTTTCCATACGTACCTCTTGGGGTTGCGATTACGCTCTGCAAGATAGTCCATGATTGACTCTGACAACTGCTTTACCGAACTGAAGCTGCCTTCTACGAGTACATCAGTCAGATCCCTGAAAAAGCGCTCAACCAGATTCATCCATGACGATGAAGTCGGCGTAAAGTGCATATGAAATCTCGGATGCCCATCAAGCCAGTTCCTAACTTCCGGATGCTTGTGGGTGGAGTAATTATCGGCAATGATATGAATATCCAACTTTTTTGGCGTTTCCTTGTCGATCTTTTGGAGAAACGCTAGCCATTCTTGATGCCGGTGCTGAACCGTAATCTGAGTGATCAACTTGCCTTCAAGATAATTGAGAGCGGCAAACAGGGTTAGCGTGCCATTTCGATAATAGTCGTGAGTTTTGGTCTTGATGTGACCAACTCCCAATGGCAACCCTGGTTGAGTTCTCTGCAGTGCTTGTATTTGGGTCTTTTCATCACAGCATAGTACCAAGGCTTTTTCTGGCGGAGACAGATACAAGCCGATGACGTCCCAGAATTTCTGTTCAAATGCCTTATCATTGGACAGCTTGAACGTCTTGGTAACATGCGGTTTAATATCGTTCGCAGACCATAGTCGCTGGACGCTTGCCTTGGAAATACCGGCATGGGCGGCCATTGTTCGACAGCTGAAACGCCCAAGATGTGCCGGTGGAGATACAGCCTCGTCTAATACTTTCTTTACTGAAACGTCAGAAAGGCTGGTTTTTCTGCCACGACCTTTCATATCAGAAAGGCCGAGAAGTCGCTGTTTCATAAAACGACGGCACCAGGTGCCAACTGCACCGCGTGTCAGGTTCACTTCGCTTGCAATCTGTTCCTGCGTTTTTCCTTGAGCAGCCAGCAGAATCACTTTTGCACGGCTCTGATCACGAACCGATACAGTATGTGAACGGAGGCGCTTGTTTAGTTCGTCTAGCTCTTCAGACAACAGCTCAATCTTCATTTTTTGCATGATGGCTCCTGGCAAGTCCTGAGAAGTAATGCCAGTATAAACCATCCAAGATATTTGTACAGCTATTTTAGAGACACTACACTAGAAACCCCTGATTGTCACTTCGAATGACAAAGCTCATTGTATCCTACAAGTAGTTCCTATAACAGAATCGGACACATATAGAAACGTTCCGTCCGTTGTGATACCGGTAGGAGTGAAGAAAACTCCAGCGCTTACCAACGAGGTAACTGTTCCGTTTACGATTAGTACTGTACTGATGCTTCCTGTACTAACATCAGTTACATAAAGGTTTGTCCCGTCCGTTGTGATGCCGGTAGGAGTAGTGAAAGTTCCAGCGCTAACCAACGGGGTGACAGCCCCGCTAGCGATCAGCACCTTGCTGATGACTCCGGTAGCAGAATCAGTTACATAAAGGTTTGTCCCGTCCGCTGTGATGCCAGTAGGAGTGGTGAAAGTTCCAGCGCTTACCAACGAGGTGATAACCCCGCTGGCGATCAGCACCTTGCTGATAACTCCAGCTTTGGTACTAGCTACATAAATATTCGTCCCATCAGTTGTGATACCGATAGAATTGGTGAAAGTCCCAGCGCTTACCAACGGGGTAACTGTTCCGTTTGCGATTAGTACTTTACTAATGCTTCCGTTACCAGAATCAGCTACATAGAGGTTTGTCCCGTCCGTTGTGATGCCGGTAGGAGTGGTGAAAGTTCCAGGCCCAACCAACGGGGTAATAACTCCGTTTGCGATCGACACCATAGTGATGATTCCGCTACTGGAATCAGCTACATAGAAGTTAATCCCGTCCGTTGTGATACCGGTAGGCGTAGTAAAGTAATCAGGAAGCAACAATGTAACTCCGGATAACAGAAGATTATTTCCCTGAACAGACCCACCAATAAGGGGAAGTACAGTAAAATTAGTAGTGGTAGTTGCGCTGAGGGCGCCGCCGCCAACGGTAACTGTGATCGGCCCTGTTGTCGCGCTGGAGGGAACAGTAACAATAATCTGGGTGGATGTAGAACTGGTCACGACAGCGGCTGCCCCGTTAAAAACGACGGTATTGTCAGACGGAGTTGCACTGAAATTAGTTCCAGTGATTGTAACTGTTGAACCGATCGGACCATGTGTAAGGGCAAAACCAGTAATCGTTGGGGTGGTAGAAATCAGGGGGACAGAGCCAGAGCCGCCTGAACACCCGGTAAAAAGGAAAAGAAAACAAACAAATGTGCCAACCTCTTTGACAAGCTTAAACATAGTACGCCACTCCAATTAACCTAAAAACGGCGGTTGGCTGAGCGTTAGCCGGTTGCCGGTAGCATTTTTGGTGTAGGCAGAGGTGGCAACGACGCCAGCAATTTTCTGAATGCCCTCTGCGCTATGAGTCTGACTCTCCCGGCT
>CAIYDX010000045.1 GCA_903925005.1 uncultured Geobacteraceae bacterium | reverse complement strand
CGTAACGTAAGTATTTTGTTTGCCAGGTGCATAGACACCTCCCACGATGATGACCGATTTATATTGTTTTAGGCGAGTTTTATCATTTTCGGATAGTAAGATCTCACCATCGTCTTTCATCATAAAAAGATCGGCGGGTAGGTCCATGCCAATGATTTGATAGCCAGCATCGTGCAATGAGGTCGCTATTTGATTGGAAATAATACGACCAAATGCAGATGTTTCTTTTAGATTTTTAACATTAAGTAATGTACTTACCAAAATTAATGTATTTTTGGGCATTTTTCGAGTAAATTTATCTTGAAGTTCGCTTGATGCTTTGTAGCTAGCTTCAACTAAATCTGTATTAAGATAGCCTTGTGTTTTATAGGAGCGATAAGCTGAGCTACATCCACTCAAGGTGATAATATTTATAAGTAAAGTAAGTAAGGTAATTTTTTTTAACATGAACAAGCTCCTCAGATATTAAGTGGTGTGATATAAGTCTTTATCTTTTCGATTAGTCACGGTTATGAGTGATAATAAATAGAAGCATTGCGACTAATGATTAATACTAGCCCATTGGGGGCTAGGTTGCAAGTATGATATGAGTATGGCTTGATGTTTAAAGTCTATCTATTTGAAAAGTATATTTTAGTTTGTTGAGTCTATTGTTACTAGCGCTCTTGCTATGGTGCGATGCTTGGTGATGCCGGTATTATGATTGACTTAGGTTAAGCTTCATTAGTGTGGTTGTCTGTTGCCTGTGCGGATAATGGCTTTTTGATTAAAGCGCTCAATGGTTGCGGATTAATGTTGGACTTTATTTAATGAGCAAGCAATGCTAAAGTTATACACTATTAAATTACTGGGTATTTATTGATAATAACCAGTGATCAATAACCTCAACTACTTTTTAGGATACTCTCATGGCTTTTGAACTTCCTGCTTTACCCTATGCAACTAATAGATTAGTGCCTTACATTTCAGAAGAGACCTTAGAGTTTCATCATGGTAAGCATCACCAAACTTATGTAACTAATTTAAATAATCTAGTGCCTGGTACTGAGTTTGCAGACCTGACGTTAGAAGAAATAATACTTAAATCTTCTGGACCAATTTTTAATAATGCGGCACAAGTATGGAATCATACTTTCTATTGGAAAAGCTTGACACCAGATGGTGGTGGTGAGCCTGCTGGTGCTTTAGCCGATGCAATTAACGCTACTTTTGGTTCTTTTGAAAAATTTAAAGAAGAATTTTCTAAGTGTGCAGTCACTACTTTTGGCTCTGGATGGGCGTGGTTGGTAAAGAATGCTGATGGTAGTTTGGCTTTAGTGAGTACTAGCAATGCTGGTTGCCCATTAACGACAGGTCAAACGCCTTTATTGACGTGTGACGTTTGGGAGCATGCTTACTATATTGATTATCGTAATGCGCGTCCTGCATATTTGGAAGCGTTCTGGGCTTTAGTTAATTGGGATTTTGCAGCGGCTAATTTTGCTGGTTAATTTCACGCTTTAAGTTTGGTCGTTAAAAACCTTCTATGTCTTAAGGATGTAGAGGGTTTTTTTATGTGCGTGATAAAATATTTTATTTAAAATTAAATATTAAGGCGGTAATGATGATTAAAAGATGCTTTTTCTTAAGTTTGCTATTGCCGTTCGTTGCTAGTGCTGGGATGGTTGTGCCTGAGGCTATTAGAGCGCCAGCTGAACAAGTTGCTAAATTGACAGTGCATGCAGTGGGTGATCAGATTTATCAATGTGTTTTGCAGGAGTATGCTTATACTTGGCAAGCACAGGCGCCTGACGCCAGATTATTCGATATGTCGGGGCAGGTGGTCGGTAATCATTATTCAGGCCCAATATGGGAATACAAAGAGGGTAGTCGGGTTGTCGGGCGAGTTGTTAGTAAGCTTGATGTTGATTTAGGTGCATCAATTCCTTGGTTATTGGTCGAAGTCGTTGCGCATCATGGGGTAGGGATGTTTTCGGATATCAATTATATAACTCGGGTTAATACACGAGGTGGACTGCCACCATCGTCTTCTTGCAATGCCAATCATCTGGGTAGCGAAAAGCGCGTGAATTATACGGCTGATTATATTTTTTATACTGCTCGTTAAGCTAGTTCCATGACTAATAGTTATAGCTAATTGAGTAGTGGAAAAGTTTTATTGGTCGTGAGTGATTATTGAGTAACCTATTGTCGGTTTCTTTTAGTCTAGTAGATGTCTTTTTTATTTTGATAGGCAGTGGGGCGGTCTATAGCTAAATTTTTGCTATAAAATACTAATTTTAAAGCTTTAATGTTTTAAACGTAACTATGAATGTACTGCAATTTTTGCGAGATTGCGTTATAATGTCACAAAATACTATATATCCCCGCGCCACTACGCGCATCAAATACTCTACTACAGGTAAATCCATGTCCAATGATGTTTCAACATTACCCTCTTTCCGTGATTTAGCACTGATTGAACCCTTGCTAAAAGCTCTGGAGGATGTCGGTTATGAAACACCTTCGCCCATTCAGGCACAAGTTATCCCACATATGCTCCAAGGCAAAGATGTTTTGGGTCAAGCACAAACAGGTACCGGAAAAACTGCAGCCTTTGCACTGCCCATATTGTCACGTATAGATTTACGTAAAAAAGATCCACAAGTTTTAGTTTTAGCACCAACAAGAGAGCTTGCTATACAAGTTGCAGAAGCCTTTCAGCGTTATGCAACGCATTTAAAAGGCTTTCATGTACTACCTATTTATGGTGGTCAAGATTATAGTACTCAATTGCGTCAACTTAAGCGTGGTGCTCATGTTGTTGTGGGTACACCTGGGCGTGTTATGGATCACATGCGAAAAGGTACATTGAATTTGGATGGCTTAAACGTCCTGGTTCTTGATGAAGCTGATGAAATGTTACGCATGGGTTTTATTGATGATGTGGAGTGGGTGCTTGAGCAAACTCCAGATACTATTCAAATAGCCTTGTTCTCAGCGACTATGCCGCCAGTTATTCGTAAAATTGCTCAAGAATATTTAACTGAACCTGAGCAGGTTACCATTAAGGTGACTACTGCTTCGGCTGAAAATATTCGTCAGCGCTTTTGGATGGTTAGTGGTGTACATAAATTAGATGCGCTAACACGTATACTTGAAGTTGAAACCTTTGATGGCATGATTATTTTCGTCAGAACAAAGACCGCAACTATTGAGTTAGCAGAAAAGTTAGAGGCTCGTGGTTATTCTGCTGCGGCAATTAATGGTGATATGTCACAGGCGCTTAGAGAGCGGACTATTGCGCATTTAAAGAATGGTAAGTTGGATATTTTAATTGCAACTGATGTCGCTGCTCGCGGCTTAGATGTTGAGCGCATTACCCATGTTGTTAATTATGATATTCCCTATGATACAGAATCTTATATTCACCGTATCGGCAGAACAGGTCGTGCTGGTCGAACAGGCGATGCGATTTTGTTTATTGCTCCAAGAGAAAGAAAGTTACTCGGCAATATAGAAAAAGCCACTAAGCAAAAAGTTGAAGAAATGGGTTTGCCTTCAACTGAAGTGATCAATAACAAGCGTATTTCAAAATTTAAGCAGAATATCACTGATACCTTGGCTTCTGAAGAGCTGAGCTTTTTCAGTCAATTATTGGAGCAATATCAGCAAGAGCATAATGTTTCTGCTTTAGAAATTGCTGCGGCTTTGGCTAAGTTGGTTCAAGGAAATGCACCCTTATTGATTCAAAATCTACCTAAAAAGACCTTTGAAAGCAGAGAAGATAGGCCTCAACGTGAACGAGGTGATCGTGATTCATTTTCTCAACGAGAAGATAGGCCGCAACGCGATCGCAAATCAAAGCCTAAGCGTGTATTTGGCTCGGGTGGTGTGATTGAAATGGAAACTTTCCGAATCGAGGTCGGCCATAATCATGGTGTTAAGCCGGGCAATATTGTTGGAGCTATTGCAAACGAAACGGGCATAGACGGTGATCATATCGCAAGAATTAGAATCGAAGATCAATACAGTACTGTTGAGTTACCCGCAGGCATGCCTAAGGAATTGATTGAAGAGCTTAAGAAAATAAGGGTTGCAGGCCAGCAGCTTAATATCTCAAAGCTGGATGACAATGTTAAAAGAGCAAGGCCTGAAGATATCGTTCGTAGAGCTAAGCCAGATGATGATGCTAAAAAAGTTGATAAGAGCAAAAAAAGAATGGGCTCAACCTCAAGAAGAGCAAAACCCAAGGCTGAATAAAAAGATAGCTGATTGATGTTTGATATAGAGGGTGTCGTTTTATAGCGATACCCTTTTTTTGTTTCTGGGCTATCAGCTTCGTTTTCTAAAAATCACCAAAGAATAAATCAACTTTAGAGCTGTAGGTCGGGTTAGCGCCAGCGTAACCCGACATTTTGCCGTAGTGTGTCGGGTTAAGACTATCGTCTAACCAGGCTGAATTAATATTATTGATCGCATGGAGTCTCTTGCAAAAAGACAGTAATCTATTGCAGTGCAATACATTCGTCGCTTTTTTATCGAAAATAATCAAACAAAATTCGGTTTAGAGGGGGCTTGCATTAGCAGTGCTTACGGGTCGTAAGTTGCTTAACTTGAAACCCGCACATTGCTTTTGTTTGTTAACGAAAGTGTGCGGGCTGCAGAGGGTATTCTGAGTTTTTGGAGCTAGTCATTATGTTAGGGGCTAACATAATGGTTTTAAGCTTATTTTCCGTATTTTTTACGGAATTTGTCAACGCGGCCTGCTGTATCAACAACGCGTTGTTTGCCAGTATAAAAAGGATGGCAAGAGGAGCAAACCTCAATTTGTAGATCCTTAGTTAATACCGAGCCGGTCAAAAAAGTATTGCCGCAACCACAGGTTACGGTAATTTGTTTATATTCTGGATGAATTTCTGGTTTCATATTACTTTCACATTACCCGTAAAGAGGTTACATACTTATTAAATAACTCGCTATAATACTTGCTTCATTGGCTATTGGCAAGATTTGTTAAATTTATGCGTATTATTACTTTAAATGCCAACGGTATTCGCTCGGCAGAACGCAAGGGTTTCTTTGTATGGATGCAGCAACAAGATGCTGACATCATTTGCATACAAGAAACAAAAGCACAAATCCATCAACTTGAAAGTGATCTTTTTTGCCCATCGGGTTACCACTGTTTTTATCATGATGCCGAGAAAAAAGGTTACAGTGGTGTTGCGCTTTATTGTAGAAATAAACCAGACAATGTCGTTAATGGTTTAGGTTGGCCTGATGTTGATGCAGAAGGGCGTTTTATTGAGGCGCAATTTGGTAATTTAAGCGTTATCTCATTGTATTTACCCTCTGGTTCTTCAGGAGAAGATCGACAAGCATTCAAATTTAGTTTTATGGGGCGTTTTATGCCTTATCTAAAAGCCTGCATAGAAAGTGGCCGTGATTATGTTATTTGCGGAGACTGGAATATCGCCCATAAGGAAATAGACTTAAAGAATTGGCGAGGTAATAAAAAGAACTCAGGTTTTCTGCCCGAAGAACGTGCTTGGCTAGATGATTTATTTGCTGATGATCAATGGTTAGATGCCTTTCGATTGGTTAATCAGGAGGTTGATCAATACACTTGGTGGTCAAATCGAGGTCAAGCTTGGGCAAACAATGTGGGTTGGCGCATCGATTATCAAATTATTAGTGCAGGTTTAAAAGATAAAATCATGTCTACTTCAATTTATAAAGACGAGCGGTTTTCTGATCATGCGCCCTTAATTATGGATTACGATATATAAGCAAGAACTTAATCCATAGGCTCTTGTACGCTATTCCAAGGCGCTACCTTAAATAAAAGTAACATGCCTGGAATTGCAATAATAAAGCAAAGTAAAAAAAAAGCTTCCCAGCCTAGCCATTCGACTAAATAACCAGTTGCTGCATTAGCAAAGGTGCGAGGGACAGCGGCTAAGCTGGTAAATAAGGCAAATTGGGTTGCGGTATAAAGTGGGTGAGTTGTCTTTGCAATAAAAGCAACAAAAGCCGCTGTACCTAGACCTACGCCCAGTGCTTCAATGCCAATAACTAAAGCTAATATAGGTAAGTTATGGTCTAGTGTTGCTAACCAAGCAAAGCCTAAAATAGCTAACATTTGTATGCTACCAAATAGCCACAAAGCGCGGTTAATACCGAGCTTAATCATCCAAATACCACCCAGTAAGCCTCCAAATACACTCGGCCATAAGCCTGCATTCTTTGCGACTAGGCCAATCTCAGTTTTACTAAAGCCTATATCTAAATAGAACGGTGTCGCCAAAGCGGTCGCCATACTATCACCCAATTTATAAAAGAAAATAAAAGCCAATATGAGTAAAGCTGATTTAATGCCATTGCGAGATAAAAACTCCTGAAAGGGCTCATAAATAGCTGCCTTTAAGGTTTTAGGTGCACCATTATTAATGACTGGTTCACTAATCCATAGCGTCATGATCAATCCAGGCAACATAAACAGAGCTGTCATTAAAAATACGCTGCTCCAGGGGAAATGGTCTGCCAAAATTAGAGATAAAGACCCTGGTATTAAGCTAGCAATTTTATAAGCATTTACATGTATAGCGCTTCCTAAGCCTAATTCAACATCAAGTAATAATTCGCGTCGATAAGCATCTAAAACTATGTCTTGAGAAGCACTAAAAAAAGCAATTAGACCTGCTAAATAAGCGATGGCCCACAAATCTAGCTTTGGATGCCACAAACCAAAGCACGGGATAGAGATGAGTAATGCGGCTTGTGAGATAAATAACCAGCCCCGTCGCCTGCCAAGAGGGGGGGCATAGCGGTCAAAAAAGGGCGCCCACAAAAACTTCCAGGTAAAGGGGAGTTGAATTAAGGCAAATAAACCGATGGCTTTTAAATCAACCCCCTCAGAGCGCAGCCATGCGGGTAGTAATGAAATTAAAATATAAAGCGGTAACCCAGAGCTAAAGCCTGTGAAGATACAAATGAACATGTGTTTATTAAGCAATACTTGCTTAATGGTTGAGTTATTGGTCACAGAATTCCTTGAATATTTGAATAATATTAACTGAGGTTACGCAGTAGCGTCGTTTTGCTCACGTTTACCTCAGGTCGGTAGGAGCGCAGGAAGAGGCGGCAATCAAACTGCCTTTTCTTTGGGTACTTTCTAAAGGCTGCGCAAAAGAAAGTATCTCGCCCTCGGGTGCGCTTACCCGATTAACACATCATCGCGTAAGCGACTCATTTTTTTTTAAAATCACTATATGGCTACGTAACATCTTATGTCCATATCTACAACTGCACTTTAATAATAGCATTGCTTTTTGAAATCGAAAAAAAAGGCGGAATGGGGTAAACCATTCCGCCTTTTTAATAAAGCTTATCGCACAAGTTGTGCGATATTTAAACGCTATTAACTATTGATCAAATAATGAACAAATATACTAGCGGCATAGCCACCAGCAATAGCAGGTGTCCATTTTAGATGACTAAAGAAAGTGTATTTATGGTTTGATTGACCCATTAAAGCAACACCTGCGGCAGAACCAACTGATAATAATGATCCACCGACACCCGCAGTCAAGGTAACTAATAACCACTGATATAAATCCATATCGACATTCATGTTCAATACAGCAAACATAACTGGAATATTATCAACAATTGCCGAGATTATACCGACTAAAATGTTGGCAGTAGTTGCACCTAGGCCGTCATACATAGCGCCAGATAACAACTCAAGATAACCGATATAACCTAAACCGCCGACGGCAAATACTACGCCGAAGAAAAATAATAGGGTATCCCATTCTGCATCACGTACTTTATTGAAAACATCAAAACCTTTTTCGCCCTCAGCTCTGTGATTCTTTTTTAAGTAAAAGCCATAAAGCATTAATACAGAAAGACCGACCATCATGCCCATAAAAGGAGGTAAGTGTAGACCTTGCTTAAAGCTAACAGCTGTAACAATCGTTAATAAAAACAAACCGCAAATTTGCAATGCGCCTGGTTTTAAAACAACAGCTGCTTCATCAGTTTCTAGGGGTTGTTCGTCGGGTACTGCAAAATACATGACCGCCGCAGGAACAGCATAATTAACTAATGAAGGTATGAATAATTTAAAGAAGTCGAAAAATTCAGCATAACCAGCTTGCCATACCATTAGAGTGGTAATGTCACCAAATGGACAGAATGCACCACCCGCATTAGCGGCAACGACTAAATTAACAAAACCTATGCTAACAAACTTCTCGTTGTCTGCACCAACCGCCATTACCACAGCACCTACTAATAAAGCAGCAGTTAAGTTGTCGGCTACAGATGATAAAAAGAAAGTAATTACGCCGGTAATTAAAAACAATTTACGATAGCCAAATTGTTTTCTAACTAGCCATGAGCGTAACGCTTCAAAAACATTACGTTCAGCCATTGAGTTGATATAAGTCATGGCGACTAATAAAAACAACATTAATTCAGCATATTCTTTCAAGTTGTATTCGAATGCTTCATGCATTGCTTCAACTGAAATGCCTTTTTGAGAGGCTAAAATAGCTGCATGCGCCCAAATAATACCTGCTGCTAAAATAACAGGTTTTGATTTACGCATATGCGTAAACTCTTCAGTCATTACAAAACCATAAGCTATAACAAAGATTAGAACGCAATAAATACCACGTTCCGTGCCCGTCAAGCCTAAGCTTTCAAAACCACTTGCCATTGCCAATTGCGGCATTAACAAGATTGATAAAAAAATTAATAAAAAACGCACGAGAATATCCCCTTCCGACTTTAATAGTTATAGATACAAAAAATTCAGCGCTTAATGGTATCACCAACTAATAATATTGTCATTTTATGGCTCTCAGTATATGATTGCAGATTAAATTTTTAGCTAGAATAGTCTTATAAACGCTTATCCATGTATCAATATACCAATACCGATCAAACCCTTGTAGATGAGCGAGTTGCTCAATTTAGGCGACAAACCGAACAGTATCTAAAAGGCGAACTTTCTGAAGATCATTACAGAGCTTTGCGTTTAAGAAATGGGGTTTATATTCAAACACACGCACCTTTATTAAGAGTTGCAGGACCTTATGGTCTGCTTAATTCCAAACAAGTGCGAATGCTTGCCCATATTGCACGCACTTACGATAAAAGTTACTGCCACTTCACTACTAGACAAAACATTCAGTTTAACTGGCCTAAGTTAGAGCAGATTCCCGATATATTAGCCGAATTAGCGAGTGTACAAATGCACTCGATACAAACCAGTGGTAATTGTATGCGCAACACCACTTCAGATCATTTGGCGGGTGTTTGTGTAGATGAAATAGAAGATCCACGTCCTTATTGTGAAATTATTCGTCAATGGACGACTTTGCATCCTGAATTTGATTACCTGCCACGTAAATTTAAAATTGCTGTGAGTGGTGCATTGCATGATCGTGCCGCTACTCAATTTCATGATGTTGGTTTGCATCTAGTTAAAAATGCCGAAGGCGTGGTTGGCTTTAAAGTTATAGTGGGCGGTGGATTAGGACGTACGCCCATAATAGGTCAAGTAATAAAGCCATATTTAGAGAAAAAGCATTTACTTTCTTATTTAGAAGCAGTGCTACGTATTTACAATCTTTATGGTCGACGCGATAACAAATATAAGGCCAGGATTAAAATTTTGGTTAAAGAATCTAGCTTAGCTAAATTCTCGGCCTTAGTTGAGAAAGAGTGGTTGCTGCTTAAAGATAATAATGAATTAAGTGCAGAGCGCATTGAAGCCATGTGCGCGCAATTTATTATGCCAGCTTATGATGGTCGGGCTGCAGAAGATCAAAGTTTTGCAGAGCATCAATCGACAAATCAAGCTTTTGCTACTTGGGTTAAACATAATACCGCTGATCATAAAGTTTCAGGTTATCGTGCGGCCTTTGTTTCATTAAAAGCCCCAGATTCACCTCCAGGTGACATGACCGATGAACAATTGGATGCTGTTGCCGATCTTGCTGATACTTATAGTTTTGGCGAGATTAGAGCGACTCATAGACAAAACTTAATTCTGGCTGATATAAAGCAAGCTGATTTGTTCCCATTGTGGCAGAAATTGCTTGAGCTAAAATTAGCTACGCCAAATATTGGTACTGCGACCGATATGATTTGTTGCCCAGGCTTAGATTTTTGTTCCTTAGCTAATGCGGGTTCTATTGGTATAGCTAAAGAAATCAATGAAGCTTTAGATGATATGGATTACATTCATGATATTGGCGATTTAAAAATAAATATGTCTGGCTGTATGAATGGTTGTGCGCACCAAAGTGTAGGTCATATTGGTATTTTAGGGGTTGATAAAAAAGGTAGCGAATGGTATCAATTAACTTTGGGGGGATCCTCAGAAAATAATGCTGCCATCGGTGAACGTCTAGGACCTGCTGTTGCTAAAGATCAAGTGACAAAAGCGGTTGTTACAATTCTTGATGTTTATATTAAGCAACGTCAAGAAGAAGAATCATTCCTGGATATGGTAAACCGGGTCGGTATTACCCCATTTAAAGAGCAAGTTTATGCAACTCATTAAAGATCAAAAGATTATTGACAATACTTGGCAATATATTGCTGACACTGATGAACTAAAGGCAGGTGATATCAGTGTTTCTTATGCTCGTTGGCAAAATGATAAGCAGTCTTTATCAGCACATGACGGCAAACTTGGCGTTAGAATAAGTTCTGAAGATAATGTTGAAGCAATAGCTGATGATTTAGAGAGGTTACAGCTTATTGAATTAGATTTTCCGGACTTTGCTGATGGTCGTTTATTTTCTCAGGCTTGGCTACTGAGAGGCCGTTATGATTATCAAGGTGAAATAAGGGCCATCGGGCAATATATTCCTGATCAAGTCTTTTATTTAGCGCGAGTGGGTGTTAATGCTTTTTGCCCTAAGCTACCTGAAGAGTTGCCTGGCATCATTAATAACTTAAAAGATTTTTCGGTTAAATATCAGAGTTCAATCAATTAAAAGCGTTTTTTGTTATTAGTTCTACTTGCTAAATGCACGCTACTTAATAGTTTGACTGTCTTCTCTTTAAAGGTAATTGTTTTTTTATAAAAAGTTCAGTTTATTTATAGTTACACAAAAATCCTAACTCATCATAAGGAAGTAATCATGACTACTATCGCTGATCCTATAATTGGTTCTTGGTATAAAGACCTAGAAAGTAAATTAAAATTTAAAGTTATCGCAATTGATGAAAAAGATGATGCCATTGAAGTGCAATATCTTAATGGTGACATAGGCGAATATGACAATGAAACTTGGTTTAGTTCAAGTTTTGATTACATCGAAGCGCCTGAAGACTGGACTGTAGCTTTTGATGATATTGAAACTGATGATCTAGGTTACACGGATACCGATGACCATAAACGTAATTTTGATGATGTAGATATCGATGATTATTTGGATTAACAGAGAAGTAATGGCATGAAAATGAGTCTCCAGGAGTTTCTGGATTGGCCATCGAAAAGAATAACACTGCTTGCGATGTCCGGTGCAGGAAAAACAACCTTAGCCAATAAATTACCTAAAGCAAATTGGTTTCACTATTCGGGAGATTATCGAATAGGTACTCGTTATCTGCGCGAGCCAATTCTGGATAACATAAAGCGCCAAGCGATGAGCGTGCCTTTTTTGCGGGAATTGTTATTATCGGACTCTATTTATATCTCCAATAAAATCACGGTCGACAATCTTGCTCCGGTTTCTACTTTTTTAGCTAAAGTGGGAGACCCTGCTAAAAATGGTTTGTCTTTGCAAGAGTTTAAACGTCGGCAACAATTACATCATCAAGCTGAATGTGCTGCTATGAATGATGTGCCTGAATTTATAAATAAAGCTCAGGATATTTATGGCTACCCACATTTTATCAATGATGCCGGGGGTAGTGTTTGTGAGTTAGATTGTCCTGATGTAATAGAGCAACTTGCTAAAAACACCATAATCATTTACATAAAGATACCGCCAGTTTTAGAGCAAACTATCATCGAGCGCGCTAAAACAGATCCCAAGCCCTTGTATTATAGAGAAGCGTTTTTGGATGAAAAGCTCAATGAGTTCATGCATCTAAATAATTATGCCTCTACTGATGAAGTGCCGCCCGATGAATTTGTAACTTGGGTTTTTCCCGAGCTATTTAAATCTCGTTTACCTCGTTATCAAGCTATTGCGGATCAGCATGGCTATACCGTTGATGCAAATGAGGCTGCAGCTGTTAAAACTGAGGCTGATTTTATTAAGATGATTAGTGATGCTTTGGCTAAGCAATCCTGATAATTAACTAATAAGTAGATTTCATGCCTTTAGTCGCACATATTGATTTACCCACTTTTCAGCGACTGCGTGAAGAAGGCGAGGAAATACTCTCGCCAGAGCGTGCCGGTCAGCAAGATATTCGGGAAATGCATATAGGTTTACTTAATCTTATGCCAGATGCGGCATTAGAGGCTACAGAGCGACAGTTCTTTAGGTTAGTCGGTGCTTGTAATCAAATTGTACAATTTCATGTTCATCCTTTTACTGTGCCAGGGCTTATTAGAGGGGTTGAGGCGCAGGCTCATATCGACAAGTATTACGAATCGTTTGATAAAATCAAAGAAGATGGTTTGGATGCGCTTATTATAAGTGGCGCAAATGTTACTAAGCCTAGTTTGCCTGAAGAGGATTTCTGGCTGCCTTTAATGGAAGTTTTCGCATGGGCGAATGAGAATGTCACGTCAGTGCTTTGCTCATGTCTAGCCACTCATGCAGTTATTCAATATCTTTATGGTATAGCGCGCACTCGTTTGCCAGCAAAGCGATGGGGTGTGTTTTCTCATAAGCTTATCAATCGAACGCATCCATTGGTAGCAGAAATCAATACTCGTTTTGATGTTCCGCATTCACGTTTTAATGAAATATTTCAGAGCGACATGGAACGTAGTGGTTTGAAAGTCTTGGTTGCCAGCAAAGAAGCTGGGGTTCATCTTGCGGTGAGTCCTGATGGTTTTCGCACTCTATTCTTTCAGGGTCATCCAGAATATGATGATATTAGTTTGTTAAAAGAATACAAGCGTGAAGTATTGCGCTTTTATCATGGCGAACTAACTAGTTATCCTCCTTTCCCAGAGCATTACTTTGATGAGGCGGTGCAGCAAATTTTTAATGATTATCAAGAGCATGTTAAAGAAAGCAAGGTCAGTGGAGCTGCTCTGGATGATTTTCCAGAGGCTCTAGTGTTAGAGCATATCGATAATACTTGGAATGACACTGCTAAAGCCGTTTTCAATAACTGGTTGGGTAAAATTTATCAGCTCACTCATCAAGATCGACGATTGCCATTTATGGCTGGCATTGATCCTAATAATCCGCTTTTAGATAGCAAGGCTTTAATCGCTGAAATTAGCTAGTTCGAAT
>CAIYDX010000044.1 GCA_903925005.1 uncultured Geobacteraceae bacterium | reverse complement strand
GGTGTTCACAGAATGACGTGGTGGTTATTCGATTGTCAGAGAACTTTGTCTACGATGTTCTGGCACATTTTTTCGTCCACGATGTAGTGGCACTCAACAACTAATATATAAACCGATAATCCAGAGACGCGAAAATACCTAGCTGACATTTGTGTTAACCAATGCACCTGTGGTCATCCATGTTATGGTGTTCGCAATATAATTTTGCCTATAGGGATGATGTAGGATGACATTATTGAAAGTTGTTCAAAACATCAAATGCAAGCTTGGAGAAGGGCTTCTGTGGGATGATAAAAACTGTGTGCTTCTAATGTCAGATATAGAAAATAATAAACTCATTGAAATTGACATTAATGATTTTTCCTTTTGTGCCTGGGATATGCCAGAGCCTATTAGTTGGGTACTACTAACGGAGTGCGAAGGTATTTACACAGTTGGGTTAAAGTCTGGAATTGCCTTAGTTGACACAAATTCACTATTTAATTTACGATGGCTTAATCGTGATTTTCCGAATAATCCTCAGTGCAGATTAAATGATGCGTGTACTGATTCAACTGGAAGAATTTGGTATGGCAGCATGAATTATCACAATGAAAGATCCATGGATGGAAAACTTGCGAGTTTTACTGCAGGTCATCGTCTTAAAGTGCATGATGAGGGTTTTACTGTTACCAATGGCCCCCTGATATCCCCTGATAGCAAATATCTATATTTCAGCGATACCCTCAACGGTATTGTCTATAGATATTCTTTTTCATTGACGTCTGGTGAAGTTGCAAACCGACGGACATTTTTGACGTTCAAAGAAGATCAGGGTCTACCAGATGGCATGTGTTTTGACATAGAGGGAAACCTATGGATAGCAATGTGGGGAGCGGCTAAAGTTATCAAGTTTAGTACAGCAGGAGAATTACTATGCGAATTCGGAATATCCGCTCCGAATGTCACAAATGTGTGCTTTTGCGGAATAGGATTGGATCGTTTATTTGTATCGACAGCATCAATCGGAATGAGCAAGGCAACAGCAAAAAAGCATCCTCAATCTGGGCGCCTATTTGAAATAATGAATCACGGTACAAGAGGGTTTACGTCATGCCCGGTAAAACTGAGCTAACTATGGAACTTATTTCGGTAATTGTACCAATCTATAATTTAGATGCTTATCTGTATCAATGCATTAATAGTATTATACATCAAACTTACGACCGTTTGGAAATAGTACTAGTTGACGACGGTTCAACAGACAATGCACTCGAGATTTGTGAGTCCTTTAGAAAATCTGACCCACGAATCAAAGTTATCGCAAAGCCAAATGGTGGGCTAGTTAGCGCTAGAAAAGCGGGCCTAAATGCATCCACCGGCGATTATGTATTCTATCTTGATGGTGATGATTGGATCGACAAGGATTGTCTATATCAATACTATCAATATGCGAAGAATTATAATGTCGACATTGTACTTGGTGATTACAAGAGAGAATTTCTTGGAAACTTTGTGAGAATTAACAATTCCGTTAAACCCGGTTTTTATGACAGGAGCCGAATTACAAGAGAGATATTGCCAATAATGATCTATGCCGAAGAGTTTTTTCATCACGGAATCAAAACTTATTCGTGGGGAAAACTTTACAAACGTGGAGTAGTAGAAGAACTCCAAAATCAGGTGCCCAACGAAATCATGATCGGAGAGGATGCTGCTCTAGTCTATCCTGCGATATTTATATCCAATTCTATTTACATTACAGATATCGCTGAATGCAATTACAGGCAGCGACCGAATTCTATCCTCAAGTCAACAAATTTTGATAAAAACGAACTAAATAGAATCGCTTTAGCGTTTAACTATCTATCAAATGTGCTTGTAACAAATGATCCTGGATATAATTTTTTACATCAATTACAAGCGTATTTTGCTGCAATCTCGATTATCAGAACTGGCGCATTTCTAGGTGACAATAAACAATACAATAAGTTCAGATTATTTGGCGAAATTCAACGCGGCGCCAGGCTCAGTTTATACAATTCAGGTTCTTTCGGGCAACATGTCTTTAAACATATTAAAGAAAATAAACACTTCCAGTATGTAGCCTGGTTTGATAAGGATTTTAGAGAAAACAACATATTAAAAATGGATGTAAGCGATCCCGATGAAATAATGAACTATGATTTCGATTACTTGCTTGCGCCATCCTTTGATCCTCAGATAAAACATGAAATTTTAACACTTTTTGAGAAAATGAATCTACCTAAATCTAAAATTCGTTACATATCATTCGACACATCAAAGCTTGCCGATTTCATAGAGTCGGTCGGATTTGACGCAACAACATTTCTGCCCCTACACAGGAAGTAATTCACATGAATTTACGAGACACTCAACGCAACATATTAATCCTTGGGGGAAATCCTGAGACCGGCGCAATTGTCGACGTCGCTAATTCTATGGGACTTAAAACTGTGGTGATAGACCCTTACCCTAACTCGCCAGCTAAGCGTCATGCATCAATTTCATATGATATTGATGTTAGAAATTTTGAGGAAGTTGATAAAGTTATAGAAAGCGAGCAGATCGAAGGTATATTAGTTGGTGTAGCTGATCCCCTCGTACCATACTATCAGAAATTATGTGAACGACATAAATTTCACTGCTACGCTACAGATGAGATTATTCGGTCCTTATCATCGAAGTCAAATTTTGCAAACACTTGCATCCATTACGGCATTTCCATTACTCCAAACTATGATATAGATTATGAAAATGATTCTGAAGTCAACACACTTGTGTTCCCAGTTGTAGTAAAACCAGTTGATAGCGGAGCTGGCGTTGGGATTTCAGTATGCCAAAATTTCAATGAATTTCAACAAGGTATACAACACGCATTGGCCGTATCGCTACGTAAAGAGCTTCTGATTGAGAAGTTTATGGATTGCGATGATATGTTGGCATATTATACTTTCGTAAATGGTCAAGCCTATCTTTCCGCACTAGCCGACCGATACAAAACTAAAAAACAGGGCCAGTTTAGTTCCGTATGCATAGCAGCGGAATATCCAAGCAAATACACAAATAGATTCGTTAACGAGATTCACCCTAAATTGATTAATATGTTTAGGGGTCTAAATATATCGAACGGCGTCCTACTCATACAATTGTTTGTTGACGATTCAAATTTCTATGCTTATGACCCTGGCTTTCGATTACAGGGAGAGGCACCTCATATATATCTAAAACACTTTAACCACTTTGACCAGCGTGAAATGCTTTTGGAGTTTGCTCTGACAGGGAGTATGTATCAAGGCGATTTTCAGGGTGTTAACGATTACAGATTCAAAGGCAAGTTTGCAACAACGGTTTGGGTATTATTGGGAGCTGGCCGAATTGGACAGATTGTGGGATTGGATTGCATTAAGAACCATAATAACATTATAGAGGTTCTACAAAGATTCACAGTAGGTGATTCCGTTTCCGACTCTATGATTGGCACAGAGCGACAGGTTTTTGCCCGAATATATACAGTAGCTCGATCTAAACAAGAGTCAGCAGAAAATATTCAATTTATCATTAGTCAGCTGTCAGTGTTGGACGAACGAGGTGAGAACATGATTCTGGATATGTATCATCCCGAGGAAACATCATGAAAAAAGATATTTTTACATTCGGTGAACGCACTGCGATTGTCACCGGAGGTTCAAAGAATATTGGATTGGCCATAGCATTACGATTTGCGCAGGCTGGAATGCAAGTTGCAATCTTGAGCTCCAATAAGGAGAACTTGTCGCAGGCCTCCAAGCAATTTCAATCCGGCGGATATACAGCCTCAACCTGGGAGTGCGATATAGCAAATGTTGACACGATTGATTTAGTTCTGGAAAGAATATATGATAAACATGGTTCTATTGACGTTCTAGTGAACTGCGCTGGAATTCTCGATCTGAGTTCGATAGAAGATACCACTGAGGATACTTGGGACTCAGTCCTGGACATTAATCTGAAGGCATCTTTCTTCATGGTACAGAAGTGTTTGTCTTACTTAAAGAGAGGATCCTCACCTCGAATAATAAATATATCTTCAAACGCGGGCAGAATGGGCGGATATGCGAATGGTATGTCCTATACAGCATCAAAGGGTGGATTGATCTCTATGACATATGGGCTCGCTAGAAAATTGGCACCCTGTGGTATTACAGTTAATTGCGTTGCGCCGGGAACAATTGAATCTGACATGTCACTCTCACGTGATGCAGAGACGCACAGTCAGTTACTGAAAAAATTTCCCATTGGTCGTATTGGTACTGCAGATGAGGTTGCATATGCAACATGTTATTTTGCGAGCATAGAATCCTCCTTTACGACGGGCGCCGTGCTCGATGTAAACGGTGGTCTTTTCATGGGTTGAATGGAGTTAGGTAATGGAACTTTTTAATCTTAGCGGTAAGCGAGCTCTTGTCGTTGGTGGTGGTGGTGATTTGGGTTTTGCAATGATGGAAGGGTTGCTTGAAGCAGGCGCATCGGCAGTCGCTGTGGACATCGATCCGAATGTGAGCTCATTAACTGACTTGTTGAGTAAAAAGGGGTTTAAAGCCTCATCTCTTCAGGTCGATATTACTGATCGCAGTGCGATAAAAAAATCCGTGGCAGACGCTGAAAAATTACTCAATGGCAGCATTGATATTTTAGTAAATTCGGCCGGCATTCAGCGCAGAAGGCCTAGTGAAGATTATTTAGAAAAAGATTGGGATGATGTAATTTCTATTAATTTGACAGCAACATTCTTTTACTGTCAGCTAGTTGCCAAAAACATGATCTTGAATGGCTATGGAAAGATCATTAATGTAGCATCGATCATGAGTTTTTTTGGTGGTGTCACGATTCCTGCGTATGCCGCGTCAAAGGGAGGGGTGGCTCAATTAACAAAGGCCTTATCGAATGACTGGGCCTCTAAAGGGATTTGTGTAAATGCTATTGCACCAGGCTACATTGACACGAGATTAAATACCGCACTTATTAATGATGATGAGCGCAGTACTGAAGTTTTGCTAAGGACTCCGATGAAACGATGGGGTATTCCTAATGATATGAAGGGCGTCGCGATATTTTTATCCTCACCAGCCAGTGATTTCATTAGTGGTGCAGTACTTCCGATTGATGGCGGCTACTCAGCACGATAATTTCTGTCAGAAAGTAGTAATTACGCTTATTAGCCGGAGTAATAAATGACTATCTTAGTTGTTGGCGGTTGTGGCTTTATAGGCCGCCATGTTGTAAATACCTTTGCCCATTCGGGTTTACGCGTATTGGTATATGACACAATTAGCGATCCAATAAATAATACTAATTACGTAAACTATGTAAAAGGGGATTTCTCGGACCTTTCTACACTCGAATCAGCAATTGTACAATACAATGTTTCACGGGTTATCCATTTGGTTTCAACAACATTGCCCAAGTCCTCGAACGATGATATGAAATACGACTTGACAAGTAACGTCGTGCAAACGCTCGACTTGCTTGACTTGTGCGTTAAACACAACGTAAACAAGATATTATATATGTCTTCCGGAGGAACAGTTTACGGAGTACCAAAGTCATTGCCAGTGAGTGAGATTCATCCAACTGATCCGACTTGCTCATATGGTATTTGTAAGCTTACTATCGAAAAGTATCTGGCATTATACAAACACTTATATGGGATCAAATATGTGGTTTTAAGAGCGGCTAACCCGTATGGCCCCGGGCAAGATCCATTAAAGGGCCAAGGGGTAATCGCAAACTATGTACATAGAATGCATAGAGGGTTACCACTTGAAGTATGGGGTGATGGGAATATCGTCAGAGATTATTTTCATGTTAGTGATCTGGCCGCATTTACTCACCGCGCCATCTTATCAGAGCACTGCGGTATTTTCAATGTTGGAAGTGGTAACGGTACTTCAATTAATGAGCTTATTGACATACTGTCCAATGAACTTAACATATCACCCGAAATCATTTACAAAAAGCAACGGAAGCTTGATGTTCCAGCTATTGTACTGGATTGTACAAGTGCTGAACGTACGTTCAATTGGCGAGTATCATTTAACATGCAAGACGGAATCGCCGATTATGTTGAATGGTACCGTACCGAATTTAATAAAGAAACGTCGTGTTAGCGGCTAAGGTGCGCTTTATCAACTCAAAGAATGGCGACGATGCCCATACCTGCTGGTCATCAATATGAACAGCAGGTCAGCGGAAAAAACATAAATATTTTGCCTGCAATTCGAATTTGCTCTGATCACCCGTTGCGGTGCAAATAAAATAACAGAAGGAACTATACCAGTGGGGCATTGTGCGGACAGGGGATAACGTCGTCGAATATAACTGCGGCAGCAGAAAACTGCGCGAAGAGCATTACCTCAATTATCTGACCAACTGCGATCCTCGTCTGAATGCTGAACAGGCTTTAGAACTAGCTTTCGAGCTGGATGAAATGCTCAATCCCTGGCTCCAGTAATGTCCCTGAAAAAAAATATCCTCGCCAACTACATAAGCCAGATATATGTCACAGTTGTCGGCATTATCATGGTGCCATTGTATCTCAGATATATGGGTGCCGAGGCGTATGGTTTGGTCGGTTTTTTCTCTATGCTGCAAGCATGGTTCGCCTTGTTGGACATGGGTCTTAGCCCAACCATGGCGAGGGAGACAGCTCGTTTCCGAGGTGGTGCGTTGGACGCCCTTACCTTCCGCCGTCTGGTAAGGGCATTGGAGGGAATATTCCTTGCTTTAGCTTTTTTTGTGGGCTGTATTTTACTACTGTTGTCCAGGCAGATTGCCACTAACTGGCTGACAGCCAAACAGCTTCCCTTGAACGAAGTACAAAGCTCCATCCAAATGATGGCCATAATAATCTCTTTGCGCTGGATGTGCGGACTGTATCGTAGTCAAATTTCCGGTTCCGAGCGCTTAGTGTGGTTGAGCGGTTACAACACGGTAATTGCCACATTGCGTTTTGTAGGCGTGTTGCCGGTACTTATATCTTTAAGCGCAACCCCCACTGTTTTTTTTAGTTATCAATTGTGCGTGGCATTGGTAGAACTTGCCGTGCTCATGGTCATGTCATATCGATTGATGCCTTCCATTCCGGATGGTGAAAGGGTGGCCTGGTCGTGGGCGCCGCTAAAACCGGTGCTCAAGTTTTCCCTGACTATCGCTTTTACCTCGTCTGTATGGATTATGGTCACACAGACAGACAAGCTGGTGCTTTCCAAGATATTGCCCCTTGCCGAATACGGCTACTTTACCTTGGCCGTTTTGGTCGCCAGCGGGATTATGATTATCAGCGGTCCTGTCAGTGCCGCTATCATGCCGCGCATGGCCAAGCTGGATGCAGAAGGCGACCATGCAGGTGTAATCCGAATATATAAGCAGTCCACACAACTGGTTGCCGTCATTGCCGGCTCGGCTGCAGTTACTGTTTCGTTATTTGCCGAGCCGCTTCTGTGGGCTTGGACCGGAGATAAACTGCTAGCGCAGCATGCCGCTCCGGTATTGGTATTATATGCCATCGGCAACGGTATTTTAGCGGTCACTGCTTTTCCCTATTATCTGCAATACGCCAAGGGGAACCTGCGGCTACATCTGATTGGTAATGCAGGTTTTGTTCTTTTTTTGATACCGTCAATTCTCTGGGCAGCATCTCAATACGGAGGAGTTGGAGCTGGGTATGTCTGGTTGACAATGAATCTTGTTAATTTTGTAGTATGGGTTCCTATTGTACATAACAAGTTCGCGCCTGGATTAAATAGGTTGTGGTTTAGTCGAGACATTGGCATAATCTGCATTGTTATTGTTGCTGTAGGATATGCTTTATCGGTCCGCATCCCACTAATGAATAGCCGTGTTGGCCAGATCTGCGTGTTGGTCGGATTTGGTGTTACGATAATGTCCGCTGGAGTTGGTGCTTCTTCTGTAGTGTGGGAAAAGCTGAAATCCTGCTTGATAAAATAAGCGATTCATAAAATGGAAATCAATAGGACAGTTGCTTGATTATTCAGTGATTATTGATTTAAAATGGGGAGAGATTACAATTTGAAAACAGAACAAGAGATCATGCAAAACTGGCATGTGGATATTTCTAAGCCGCTGGTTAGTATATGCTGCATAACTTACAATCATGAACACTACATAGGTGATGCACTCAACGGTTTTTTGATGCAACAAACAGATTTTCCTTTTGAAGTAGTTGTAGGTGAAGATTGTAGCACTGATAATTCGAGAAAAATTATAGAGCAATATTTTCAAACATATCCAAATATTATTAAACTTATTACAAGTGGCGATAATGTTGGGGCGAATATAAATTCTGAAAGAACTATACGATCTTGCCAAGGAAAATATATTGCAGTTTGCGAGGGGGATGATTATTGG
>CAIYDX010000043.1 GCA_903925005.1 uncultured Geobacteraceae bacterium | reverse complement strand
TCCTGACAACGTGACGATAACTTCAGTAATCTGATTTTACTGTATTGTAACAGCTTGAAGTTCTTTGATAATTTAGCTATTTTGTTATTCATAAAAACTCACCCGGCAGGTGAATCATGAAGCGTTTTATCATTGAGCAGTCCGACGAAGAGTTCTACACATCCCACTCCGGTCTTGCACTTGTCGGGCTGGCACTGAATCGTTTTACATCTCTTTCTACCGCTCTTGCCGTAATGGACGCACCCGATGATATGATTGCCGGTGCTGACATCATCAGAAGCTACTGCGCTCTTCTTGCACAGGGCAAAAGCGATTTCGTTGCTGTTGAACAGTACCGCAAAGACGACTTCTTCCGGGAGTCCCTCGGAAATAAGGATGTTCCCTCAGAGGGCACCATGCGCCAACGTATGGATGAGTACGCCAAGCAGATTCTTGCCGCTGTCTCCTGGGCAACCATCGAGTTTATGGAGAGAACGAAAGCCCCACTGACTGCCATTTCAACTGGTCACATACCTCTTGATCTCGACGGATTCGTTCTCGACAATTCCGGAAGTAAAAAAGAGAAAGTTGAACGCACCTACCAGCAGGTTGATGGCTACCTCAGTCTTCCCGCCTATCTTGGACAGGAAGGGTGGATGGTAAACCAGCACCTTCTGCCCGGCTCGCAGCATCCTCAGAACGGCTTTATTGCCTTCATACGGGAAACGCTTGGTCGAATCCGTCAGTTTTGTAAGCAGAAACTGTTACTACGTGCCGACTCGGCTCATGATGCCATTGCCAATCTGGCGGAGCTCTCCCGGCACCGGCGTGTGGACTACGTTATCAAATGGAACCCCCGCAAGCAGGATAAACAAGCATGGGCTGAGCAGGCCTTTGCGATGGGCAAGGTTACTTCACCACGTCTCGGCAAGCGGATAGCTGTTTTCAGTGTAAAGGAGAAGCACTCCTTTACCGATGCTGACGAAATCGCACGGACTATAACGCTTCGCCGGGTCATGCGGGTCATTGAGCGAACCACTGATAAAAAAGGCCAGATGCTTCTCGTGCCCGAAATTGAACTTGAAGGGTGGTGGACAAGCCTCACTCTTTCCGATCAAGAGATAATCGAACTGTACAAGGGGCATGCCCTCTGTGAGCAGTACCATGCTGAAATCAAGACCGACATGGATCTTGAACGACTGCCATCGGGTAAATTTGCAACCAATCAACTCGTCATGGCCTGCGGCGCTCTGGTTTACAACATCCTGCGTTTCATAGGCCAAGTTGCGCTGGTAAATGCAAAAGGAATTATCCGCCATGAAGCCAAGCGCCGGAGGGTTAAAACGGTTATCCAGGAGCTTGTCTACTTTGCTGGCAGACTCATCACCACCGGCAGGCGTCTTAAGCTACGATTCAGTCGCCACGTCACAGCCCATGCTGAGGCATTCGGTCAGATTTACCAAAGGCTCGCTTATGGGTAACATGAACCGTCCAAATATACTGATGCTGCAGACGGCCGAAAATCAGCCACAGAATTCGCTTGTTCGCAAAGGGTGAGAAGGGGTAACAAAATAGCTAAATTGCCAGAGAACAAGGTTTACAGACAAATTTAAGAGGCCGGTTTTTACAGATTTAGGGAGTTGGTGGGTAAAAACGCCGACGACAGCCACCAGACCACCGGTTTATACAAAATCACGTCACGGATTCAGGATATATTTAAAGACAATATCAGTTAACTTTCTGAGATTACTGTCTATTCCCCTTGACTCATAATTTGCTATTTTTACTCTTAAATCAGTTAGTGTGTTGTCGTAATAAATATATGATTTCAGTTTAATATATGAGAGTTGTAAATCTCGATAAAGTACCTTCATTTGTTTTCTATCAGATATATCCACTATTACTATCCCTATTAAATATGTTGCAATGGATTTGCTATTTTGAAAGTAAATCATCCAATGCATCAGATTTCTTTCGATTACAAGCACGACAAAGTAACCTAATATTTGAAACTGATGTTGGGCCGCCTTTTGAGTAT
>CAIYDX010000042.1 GCA_903925005.1 uncultured Geobacteraceae bacterium | reverse complement strand
GTTCTCGAACAACTCTCCGCCCACTTCATTTCCACAAAATGAAATGGCCTCCAAATGAGGCCAAATAATCCGATAATCCTCCCAATCTTGTCAAAACATTCTTATAATCTCACTACAATACCATTCAAGAGATTCCGGGGATTAACACCGGTACGTGCGGTTGAATCGTTCAATATATGCGTTCTGATTCGGCTCACCTGGTTGAATGTACTGGATGAGCATCCCGCTAGCTTCAGACCAGGCAACAAAGTCGCCACTCAGGAACTCAGGGCCATTGTCAGTTCGCAGTACATTGGGAAGACCTCTTTCAACACGCAGCCGTTCAAACACCCGGATCAATCTCTTACCTGTCAGAGAAGTGTCGATCTCCACAGCCAGGCATTCACGGTTGAAATCGTCAATGACATTGAATGTTCTGAACCGTTTGCCGGCATAAAGCGCGTCACTCACAAAGTCTGCCGACCATGTCTGGTTCGGCTGTAGCGGTATCATCAGAGGCTGCTTGACACGCTTAGGCAACCGTCTCTTGGTTCTGCGCTTCTGGTTGAGCCGCAGGTTGCAATAAATCCGGTAAACTCGCTTATGGTTCCATGACTGGCCAAGTCGCCGCAGGGCTTTGAAGCATTTCCAGAAACCCCAGCGGGGATGACGTTCAACCAGAGCATTTAGAGCCTTGATGACGTCCTGATCCGCGACAGAAGCAGAAACCGGAACTCGGTAATAGGCCGCACGGGAAAGCCCGATACAGCAACAACTTCGCTGTACGGACAGTCTGTGTTCAACAACGAGATAGACAGCAGCGTCTCTCTTCTCGAACGGCCTCAGAGCTTTTTTTCAATCAGATCTTTCAAAGCATGATTCTCAAGAGCTATGTCAGCATACATACGCTTGAGACGGCTCAGTTCTGCTTCCATTTCCTTCATCCGTTTGAGATCGGAAGCTGCCATGCCACCATACTTTGATTTCCACTTGTAGTAGGTCGCGTCGCTGATGCCATGTTTGCGGCAGACATCTTTGACGAGCATTCCTGCTTCAGTTTCCTTGAGAATCGAGATGATCTGGGTTTCGCTAAATCGTGATCCTTTCATTTGAACCTCCTGGTCTTAATAATGCCAGAAAGCTCTACTTTTGGAATGTCTCATTTTAGGGGGAGTTTACGACTTCACATCCAGTTAATCCCAGCTCTTTTCCAACCATAAATTTACCGTGGAAACCCATAAATTCACGCTGCGAAAGGGCTTCGAGTGGTCCAATGTGCTCAATACTGTAGTTTTTGTGGTGTTCTGTCATCTGGTTGCGTCCTCCTATTTATTGGAATCCGGTTGATAATACTTCACTAAGAAATCTATGACAGTAGCCTTTTCTGCCTCATTCAAAGAAGCACCTTTACCAATCATACGGGTTACAGTCTTGTCCCACTCTTCTTTAGTAGTATGTGCTTTCTTTACTCCCATTGGATGACAGCGTCCACATCTAGAGCTGACCAAGTCATATCCTAACTCACCTTTACCGGGTTTATCTTTACAACCTGCCATTGTCGCTGCAGTAAGAACTAACGCCAGAAATACTTTATTCATCATCAAATCCCTTCCATATTAAATTATACTATTGAGTGTTATGTGCAATTTATATACTTACGACGAGAAACAATGCAAGACATAAAAGACTATTTTTATCTTTTATTGTTGATTGTTTTCATATTCGGCTTATAATAGTACGTAGGGTGCACCTAATAAAGTGAATGAAAGGAGATTACGACTATGTTTACTGAAAGATTCCGTATTCGTCCTGTGTCTCATTGCAAAGAGGGATGCAGTATTTAGCCCGTCGAGATGATTGGCGGGCGCAAGAAGTGAAGCCTCTGTAGAAATTCAGGGGCTTTTTCTTTATGTAAAAGCAACTTTCTAAGATAAGTTTATGGAAGTGCTTCAGTTTTTCGGCAGTCTGTATGGATCTAACAACTTAAGGCAACCCTGGTGGAGGGTTTTGATAAGATTATTATGTCAATGATGGCCGTATAACAAAAGAATATAGAACAGTAATAGTAGGCCAACCCCAAGAATATCTCCGACTCGCTACAAATTACCCCATCGGCTTATTTAGTTTAGTAGGCCGGTGGATTTTATAACAATAAATACTTGGAGATTAATCATGAGCAACACACTTAAAATCGTAAC
>CAIYDX010000041.1 GCA_903925005.1 uncultured Geobacteraceae bacterium | reverse complement strand
CTGGAGTTTTCATGGGTGTTTTATTTGGGGTTTTGTTGGATCAGATATTATCTACAGATTAGAAGATGTAAATAACTTTATTTCATTAATTAGATATGGAAGCAGATACCTCATCAATCTTCAGCACCAAAAACTAATGGTGCTATCATGAATCTAAGAATGCAAGTTGGATACTTTACTGTTGATGAAGTAGCTGAAATCTTGGAGTGTTCTGTTGATCATGTCAGAAGAATTCCTAAGCATTTGCTCCCATGTTCCAAACCTGGGAAATCTAATATCTACAGGTTTCAAGATATTGATAACTATGTGATTTCTAAGAGGGTAAATCAACACCCTGTGGCAAATGACAATCAATCATTAAGTATGATAAGTTCCATAATTGATGGAGTACGTGGTGCTAAGTCCTCGAAAGGATTACACCATGTCTGAATCTGAAAAAATTGGAATTTTCAACGTTCGTCCATATGTTCGCAATGGACAGAAAAGTGGTCAATGGGTTCTCGATATACCGCCAATGCTTGGTGGACGTCGTAAACGTAGGCTGTTTGAATCTCGTGAAGATGCAGTCAATGCAGCTAAAGCATTGGATCGTGCATATCGAAGGGGGGAATTGACCCCCAAACCAGAACCTGAGAAGTCTGAATACGTTTTCTCTGAGTTAGTTGACCTCTGGTTGCAGAGAGAACTGGATCGTGTTGAAACCGGAAAAAAGAAGCCAATTTCCGTTGAGACTGATCGGTTTAGGTTGAAATGCCTTCTGGAGTATTTTGGGAATGTTGAGCCAAGCTTAATTACCGAAACTCGTATCCATACATTTCAGAAAGCACGAATCAAAGCTGGTAAGTCACCAATCACCATTAACTCGGACATGAGAGTTCTACGGAAAATTTTGAACTGGTCCAAACGGTCAAAATTAATTTCTGAAGTCCCAGATCTTGGTGATCCTCTTCCAGAAACACGAACAACTCATTACATTCCAACCCCATTAGAAGTGGAGAAAATTTTTGAGTCCTTACCCTCAAGATTGAAGCTTCTGATTAGGTTGATGTTTGAAACTGGTTGCAGACCAGGGGAAGCATATAATCTCACCTGGGATTGTGTGAATGAAGTTCAAGGGACCATTGACATAAAACCTGTTGATGGTTGGACTCCAAAAACTCAATCTTCAATTCGGACAATTCCCTTGTCAGATTATATGATCACTGAAATTAGGAAATTAACGAAAACAGGAAGTCTTGTTTTTCCAAATCAACGAGGTGGAAAAATTACAGACATGAGGAAAGCATTCCAAACTGCTGTTAAGAATGCTGGAATCACTCAGAAAATTACCCCCAAAACCTTTAGAAAGGTTTTTGCAACAATGGCAGTAGTAATGGGTGTTCCTGAGACCGTCTTGCAATCCATATTAGGACATGCTCCAGGGTCTACGGTAACAAGAGAGTATTATGTGCACCACGACGAAAAATCTAAACGTGATGCCGTGAATCTTCTCTCCCAAATGCAGCAAGAATGCTGTAAGGAAGATGCAGCATAATGGGTAGGAAACCCTAGGGTTTGGCAACAGTTTGGCAACAGGGATAAAAAGGGGATTTTAAAATAATCCCTTTTTCCCACTTAACTCTTCCAAGCCTAAGGTTTCTGCGCTATACAGCGCGTCCGATTAAGTTTGCAGCCGTAGCTCAGCTGGATAGAGCGCTGCCCTCCGAAGGCAGAGGCCGGGGATTCGAATTCCTCCGGCTGCACCAATTCTTTCAATGACTTACAGAGAATAGACAGTCTTTGAAAAATCACAAGCATTGCACCAAGATTGGAGCAATCAAGACATTAACCAGACCAACCAGCACCATAACCAAGCCAGCAACGGCCCCTTCCTCGCGTCCAATGCCATGGGCCTTGTTGACGCCAACGGCATGCGCTCCCATCCCAAACAAAGCGCCACGGGCCATGGCCGAGCGCAAGGGCAGGATTTTCAAGATGATCTGCCCCAGTTCAGCGCCAATGACCCCGGTGAAAATTACAAACAGGGCCGTCAACTCCGGTATGCCGCCGATTGCGCCTGACACCGTCATGGCAAAGGGAGTGCTGATTTAGCGCGGCAACAAACTCATCCGGAGGCTTTCGCTCAAGCCCAGGAATTCGGCGAAATACCAGGCTGAAACCATGGCCGTGACGCTTCCCGCCATCACGCCGATGACCAGCACCGGCCAGCGGTGGCGGATCAATTCACGCTGTTCCCAAATAGGAATGGCGAAAGCGACCGTGGCCGGTCCCAGCAACGCCACAAGCCAATGGGTCTGATGGATATATTCTCGATAGGTCTCGTGCAGGCCCAAAGCCAGACTTATCAGCACAGCTGGCGTTACCAACAGCGGCGCCGACCACCACCGCCCCACCCGGCCATGCAGCCGCTTGGCTGCGACATAGACGGCAATGGTGACGGCTGACCAAAAGAGTGCTTGAAGGTATGGATTACTCCAGTCCATGATTTTTTTCCTCGAAGCGCGCCATCACGCCGAAGCTGAATTCGACCGTTAGAGCCGTCACGATCATCACGACGACGGTACCCAATAAGATGACGCCCAGGACCTTTACCCCCAACAGCCCCATAAGCTCTGGGTGGTCAAGAACGGTCAGAACCGCGGGCACGAAGAACAACAACATTTCCGAGAGGAACCAATTGGCCCCCCGTCGCAAATAGCAAAGACTCACGTGTTGGCTGGCCAACAGGGCAAGCACGAGCACCATGCCGAAAATTCCGCCGGGGACCGGCAAACGGGTCCACCGCGCCACCCATTCCCCCACCAACCAAGACGCCATTAGAAGTCCGATCTGCAGCACTCTGCTTGATCGAGCAAGGCGGCGAAAACTGAGACTGATTTTACGCGAGTCCATGCCAAGATCCTTTCCCATCAAGGGACTTTAGCATGTCAGAGATTTATGATAATAATGAATAGAATGAATATATTTAAGTCGTATTTGGAATTACAATGGACCTTCGCACCCTTCGCGCCTTTGTTGAAGTCATCCGCCAGGGCGGGTTTTCCCAAGCGGCCAAGACCGTCTTTGCCACTCAATCGACCATCAGCAAAGCGGTCCGGCAAATCGAAGAAGAGCTGGGATTGCTGCTGTTGGACCGGATCGGCCATCGCAACCGACTGACCGAAGCCGGGGAAATCGTTTTCCGCAGGGCCGTGACGATGCTGGCTGAACGAGACGACTTGGTCCACGAATTGGATGAACTGCGAGGATTGAAACGCGGATTGTTGCGCCTGGGACTGCCGCCGGTGGGAAGCAGCATCCTGTTTGCTCCTTTGTTCGCGCAATTCCGAAATCAGTATCCCGGTGTTGAAATTAATCTTGTTGAACAGGGATCCAAGCGACTTGAGGACTTGCTGTTGACTGGCGAACTCGACCTTGCCGCATGCTTGCTCCCTGTCGGTCCTGAATTCGCTTGGCAGGATGTGCGGCGCGAGCCGATTGATTTAATCGTGCCGACCGATCACCCCTTATCCGGGCGCGACACGGTGGCTTTATCGGAGTTGGTCGATCAGCCCTTTATTTTATTTGGCGAAGGATTTGTCCTAAACCCAATTATCCAGAACGCGTGCCAACGGAGCGGCTTTCAGCCCAGGGTCATTTCCCGTTCCAGCCAGATCGACTTTATCATCGAATTGGTCTCCTGCGGTCTCGGAATCGGTTTTTTGCCCAGGATGATCGCCAAGAAATGCCTTACCGAAAGATACCGACATATCGCTATTACGGATCAGGGGATGGATTGGAACATTGCCCTCGTTTGGCGTCGCGGCAGTTATTTGTCTTTGTCTGCCAAAGCTTGGCTAGAATTGGCAAGAATGGAAGGTGTCGGTGAAACCTGGGGTCAGCCATAGCCATGCCGTCTCCCATCGCGCAGACGCTGT
>CAIYDX010000040.1 GCA_903925005.1 uncultured Geobacteraceae bacterium | reverse complement strand
CTTCCAACGTTTTCATTTGATTCTGTCATCTTCAGTCTCCTCTCTTCGCACTACAGGTGACGAAAGGGACTGGGCACTTATGTGGTCTTCATGTCAGGATTGCTCCATCGGTTTCTGATGAAGAATTATAGACTGTGACAACTATGGAAAGTCCCAGACCGGTGCCCTTATTGGACTCCTTAGTGGTAAAAAACGGTTCGAAAATATGTTCCAGCGTTTCCCTGCTCATTCCGAGACCGGTATCTGAAACAGAGATCACCCCATATACACCCGGCTTGATTCCATTAACGAGTCCAATCTCTCCATCTTCTGTTTCCATGATTGACGAAGTGATTGACATAACGCCTCCGGAAGACATGGCATCCCTTGCATTTACCACCAGGTTGATTAATACCTGTTCGAGCTGTCCTTTATCGGCCATTACGGGAATAGACCGGTCGGAGAGTACGCACTTGAGTTCGATGTCCTCTCGAATAAGCCTCCTAAGGCTTTTTTCAAGAGCCGCAATAATTCTGTTGATATCCTCGGGCTTCATACTCATCGGCTCTTTTCTGCTGAAGGCCAATAGGCTCCTTGTCATTTCCGCGGCCCGATCCACAGATTTAACTATCTCGCCCACCATGACAGCTTCTTCACTTTCATCTTCTAAACGCATCAAAAGAAATGATGCGTATCCCGCAATCACCGTGAGAACGTTATTAAAATCATGGGCTACGCCTCCGGCGAGCGTTCCGACAGCCTCCATTTTTTGAGAATGAAGAAGTTGAGCTTCAACCTTGCGCTGTTCGGTTACGTCCAGACAGACCGACAGAAACCTCGGCTGGCCGTCTATCGGAAATAATTCCCCATAATACTGGGTGATGAGCTGTCTGTTATCTTTGGTGCATACATGCAGGTCCATGCCGGAAACCCGGCCATGCAGTCGACACTCATCAACAATTCTGGCCCTATCCTCGGCACTGATCCATCCAAGCTCGAGGGACGTTTTGCCGACAAGCTCTTCACGACTGTACCCGGATAATTCGATAAACTTGTTGTTAATATCCAAAAAAGTGCCGTCTTCAATTTTCGTAATTGCCATCATAAGCGGAGCATTTTGAAAGGACTTGGAAAATTTTTCCTCGCTCTGAATAATCGCTGCTTCAGCCCGTATTCGTTCGGCAATCTCTTCTTCCAGCATTACAGTCTGTTCCTGAAGAGCTTCCTGCGCCATCTGCCGTTCACCTATCTCCTCCTCAAGCAGTGCGGCCTGTTCCTGGAGCTGCTCCCGAGCCTGCTGATGTTCCGTTATCTCATCTTCAAGCTGAAGGTTCTTTTCGTGGATGGTTGCCGCGCTCTTTGACAGCTTTCTAGAACCAAGGCTGATTATACCGATCCCTAATAACCATATCAGACCATGAGCCATACCGGTGCCCGCAATGATTTTATCCGAGTTTGCGGACAATACTGACATCGGAACCGATACGCTGATGCCGCCTCGAATGTCCCCGGTTTTGTACCCCTGCGCAGCATGGCATTTCAGGCATGGTGGTTCGACAATGAACGGACGCATAAGGCGCAAATATTGTTGTCCATCAATGGCCTTAATATCACTGACTTCCTTCACCCCTTTTTCAAACGCCGTAAGCGCGCCACGCTCCCATTGATCCGGCGCATTTTCCGATCTGATCGGGTTAAGACTGGTTATATGACCTCTAACAAAATATTTTCCCTCAGTCGCAAGTTCGAACACCTGGCGAGTCATGTAAGCCGGATTCATCAGGGTAAGGGATTTGCCCAAAGGGGTACTGATATCACGTTCAAGCGAATGTGGAAGATATGGGTTTGGCGGTGTTTCAGGAGTTACCGGCACATATACGCCGCCATGCTTGGCGGCCCATTTACGGTAGAGGGCGTCTTTTTGAAAAGCTATTCTGGCTTCGGATTTTGCAATTTCGAGGACATTGCTTTTTTGCTGGGAATAGGACCAGGCAAACGAGCAGATTATAATAACCGTCCAGGCGAAACTCAACACATATGCATATCGCTTGATAGGGTTTGATGCAGCGGGCATGTGACCTCCAGTATGAACTGGTTACACGATCAAACCGATTTGAGCTTTAAATTATTGGTTCCTCACACGAACCTGTGCAAAATAGTAGGCATGGTTAGATTGCCCATGCAGTGATACAAATTGAGGATATAGTTCTTTGCCGTTCTGAAGCCGTAAGCTCTGTGGCTGATTACCTTCGCCTTATTATTCAGCCCTT
>CAIYDX010000039.1 GCA_903925005.1 uncultured Geobacteraceae bacterium | reverse complement strand
AGGGCTGAATAATAAGGCGAAGGTAATCAGCCACAGAGCTTACGGCTTCAGAACGGCAAAGAACTATATCCTCAATTTGTATCACTGCATGGGCAATCTAACCATGCCTACTATTTTGCACAGGTTCGTGTGAGGAACCATAATATTAAGTAATTCGGCCCTGCGGGATATTGCCCGCCGGGCCTTTTTCATTTATCAAACATCCAACACTAACCGGACAGCTCGTTTTACTTGTTGCAGCTCTTCTTTATCTATGACTCCCAACCTCCGTATCAGTCGCTCCTTTGCGACAGTCAACAGCTGTTCGCATTTGATAAAAGACGCTTCTGTCAGACCGTTCTGCCGTTTTGGCGAAATTGCCACATGGAAAGGTACCGGTTTTCCCTTGGTGCTTATGGCCAGTACGATAGTGTCCGGGTAGCCCGGATTACTGTTGGCGGCATCTGTCTGGATAATCAGCGCGGGACGAAATTCAGCCTGCTCGGAACCACGGGAAGGAGACCAGTCGAGGAGCCATATTTCGCCATGCTTTGGTAACTTATTCATGGCGTTCGATTACCTCGCGCTGAGCTGAAAGCGCAAACTCGACATCCGCATCCTCACCTGCCTGCGAAAAAGCATCGTAGAGAGCCTTCTGTTCTTCCTCCTTCAACACATCAGCAAGAATACCCTGAACAAAGGCAGTAAACGATGTGTGCCGTTCCTTGGCAATTTCCTTGATACGGGTATAAATTTCCACTTCCAATCGAAGTGTACATGGAATACTGCTTCTCATGATTGATACCTCCGTATTTAATTTATGATAGCAACATTGTACATCACAATATTACTTCTATTCAGTATTTAATTATGCACACAAGACAAGGAAATGAATAATTTAATCATTAAAAATCTTGACAAATGCCGTCTGATAAGCGATTTTCCATAAACTTGTTTCTATAACCTTAGTTAAGGACATGTTGATGACCGCAGACCGCAGAATAATGAAATAGTAAAAAACTTTTTTGCTTGCTTAGGCCCGCTGGAGATATCCATCCTTGCGGGCTTTTTTGCGTGATTTTATGCCGTTTCAGTTCGTTCCGACCGGCATTTTTGTGGTTGTCGCAGCCAGTTCCCGTGGCTGATTGGTAAAAATGACGAGGAGGTATTGGTGATTAATCCATATGAAAGTGTGACAGGACTGCAGTTGATGTATACGTCGAATTGGATAATACTTTTCGCTTAAGCATCTACCTCCGCCGGCAACCACCGCGCGGGGGTTTTTGTATTGATTCTTGTTTTGTGCTTGTAACCTGTAAGCTGACAGGTTACAATATTGCCATGATTAGGAGCTTTCGACACAAGGGTATTCAGGAGTTTTTCGAGACCGGCTCAAAAGCCGGAATTCAGCCAAGCCAGGCATCCCGTCTCCGCGTGCAGCTTACTCGTCTTGATGCGGCAAAGGAAAACCTGCGGGGTCAGGATTGCTTTGTTGCTTTATTTTCAAGGGGATTAACGGGGCATGAACGAAAATAGTTTCAGATGATTGATATTCCAAAGATGTTGCCATCTCATTAAACAGCAACGCCTCACTTCCTACAAGGATGTGGGGCGTTGCTGTTTGGCTTATCTCTTTGGGCGGTCTGGAGGGATGCTGTTATCTGCTATTCAGGAAAAAATCTCGTTCCACCTCTTGAGAGAAAGCACTCTGCCCAAGGATTCAGCCTTGTTGAGGTATTTTTCATCCGAGGTGATCAGGGTTGCCGAAGGGTGGATCAGGGCCGAGGCGTGATATATGGTGTCGAAGAGGTGATGATCCAGCTGGATTGAGAGCTGAACCGCCTTGAGATAAAGGGCACTGCCAGAGGCCTCGCCATAATCAAAAGCCAGCATCTTCCACGTGTGCTGCTCTACCTTGTCCGGTACAATCCGGGAAAGCACCGCCAACACCTCGGCCCGCCAGATTGGTGGCTGATAGAACTCAACCCGGTCGTCACGATACGCCCGCAAGAGATCAAGGGCTGCATCCGTATCCCCTTCATCGGGAGATTCAAAGACAAACCACTTGATTGCGACACTGGCATCGACGACTACAACCGGTTTCAATGCCTCACTTCCTCTCTCGCAACGCGTGCGGATTTTCGCGATACTCGCGGAGCCTTGCTACGTTCCGCCAACAGCGCATCGACAGCCTCTCTGCGATGTTTGAGGCTCAACTCGTGTTCAGCGGCCTGGCGCATCAACTCGGAGATCACGGCACTCCGATTAGCTCCGACAAACGCGTTGTTGAACAATTCTTTCACATCATCCGGAACACTGTAATTGACGGTTGCCATGCTGTTACCTCCTTTGTATAATTATTTATACAACATTCTATACAATATTTACAACAAACTCTTGCAAGGGTCACCCTGCTGGGTCAGGATTGCTTTGTCAAGTGCATAGGTTGTCATGGGCCATACTTGACTTTTGGACATTTACTTTTATACTTATCTTACGGCTGTAAAATTGAAAGGGGAGTCCAACCATGACCAGAGAATTCGAGATACTTAAGCTGTCGCGTTTGAAGACCGGTTCATCTTATATGCGCCCGAGGCAGGTTCTTCCGGAGCACGTGAATCTCAGCGACCCGGCTATAACGGTAATGTCCGATTTAAGCAAGGTTTCGGTGGTTGTCGTGCGTCCAAACTCAACAATGGATAGCGCCAATGCCAAGATGATCCGTTATGGGGTGCGGATGCTGCTGGTGCTGGATTCCAACGATCAAGTGGCAGGATTGTTGACGGCAACCGATATTTTGGGAGAAAAGCCGATGCGCTTTCTGCAAAATATGGGAGGAACACACGCAGATATTATGGTGCGCGACATCATGTCCACGCAGCGCGAACTGGACGTGATGAATATAGACGACGTCAAGAATGCCGAAGTCGGTCAAATTGTCGCCACTCTGAAAAAGTTCGGCAGGCAGCATGGGTTGGTGGTCGCCGAAGGGGTAGATGGCAGGCAGACGGTGTGCGGCATCTTCTCAATTACCCAAATCGCGCGTCAGTTGGGATCTCAGGTTCAGAGCTTTGAGTTGGCGCACACATTGGCTGAAATCGAAGCCGTAGTTTCACGCGGTCAGTAAGGTGTGGGCCGTTCGCTAATAGCGCTTATATCAGAACTGCCGACCGGCTTTGGGGTTGGTCAGTACCTGACGACGGCCCCTTCCGGTACGTTAGCCACTCTCCAGAAGTCGATGAGCTCATTGATGTTGGAGATGAGGTCCCCAAGCAGCTCGGCCTTTATACCTTCCTTAATGCGGACAGCAAAAAGACATAACCCGTTACCATTATAGCAGTTTACAAACATGACGTGCTCCTTTCCCATCTCGGTTATCGTTGATATTCTATTGTCAATTCCCCATCGTGTGATGTACCGGTTATTGCACATGGCTTCGAAATCAAATGACACACCAAATCCAGCATAATACATGCCAATAATATAGCAGCCACTGTTGACCGGCTTTCGGAGCTGTTTGTGCTGCATGACTGCTTCAAAAAAGGCAGGTGATGTTAAAAAAAACGGCAAATATTGATGCAGTAACCAGAACAACTCTCTAATTGTGAGATTGCCATAAATAGTTAGGCGCTATAAATCTTGTCAAAATTCAACTATCGATTTGACAGCCAGAGTCGTTATGCTAAAGTTTATTATCAGTTTGGTCCGCACCATAATACTTCGTTCAAGGAGGATTTTATGACGCATCAGGTAAGAAGCTGGTTTATAGGTGTTGTGGCGGTATTTGCCCTGTTAATATCCTTGTCACAACCGGTACGCGCTGAAGATGTGCCGGATGAGGCAAGCGTCAACGGCAAGTACGCCCACATGATTCAGACACTGTTCTGTCCGACCGACGCTGGACAGTACGGCGAGTTCAAGGATTACGGCTATTGGGGCGGCGGCGCCTGGTGCGGCAGCCAGGGAAAGGCCGGATATTGGGTCTGGGTCGCTCCAAACTGGTATGTCTGGGGTGAAAAAGGGAAACAGATTCCGGCAAAGGCATCGGTTAATGGAAAATACTCCAAGCTCATTCAGACATTGAACTGTCCGTCCGACAGCGCCCAGTATGGCAAGTTCAAGGATTACGGCTATTGGGGTGGCGGCGCATGGTGCGGCAAGCAGGGAAAGGCCGGCTATTGGGTTTGGGTTGCTCCAAACTGGTATATCTGGAAGCAGCAATAGAATCAAAAAAACCGCTAAGCTCTCATGAAGAGTTTAGCAGTTTTTTACGTTTAGCGAATCCATTGAAATAGTCCCAAGCTGTTGTGCCGTTATCTCTGCCTATGCCGATTTTCTTTGGTTGATTATCTCGACAAAATTGTTGAACAGCTCAGGGTTAAAAGCCCCTTTGCCAGCCTCTTCACGCATAAGCGTAATAGCTTCGTCGTGTGATCTTGCCTTACGGTGCGCCCGGTCTACAATCAACGCTGTGTAAACATCGCAGATTGCCGTCACCTGACTGCTCCGCGGAATGTCATTACCCTTGATACCTGTGGGATAGCCGTTGCCGTCGTACCTTTCGTGATGGTAACGGACAATATTGAGCACAATCTCGCTGTAATTTCCGCAACGTTTCAGATACTCATACCCTTTCTGGGTGTGTTGTTTTACTTTATGATATTCTATGTCGGAGAGAGCATCGTTCTTGTCAAGAATTTCGCCGGTGATGAAGATCATGCCGTAATCGTGAAGAAGAGAGCCGATTCCAACATCCAGTATCTCATCAGTATCAAGGTCATAGAGCTCTTCATGTACCAGCAGGGAGAGGGTTGCAACCTGGACCGCATGGACAAATATCTGAAAATTGTGGTCTATGATTGAATGAAGCGATTGCAGCGCTTTGGGATCGGTACTTACATGCTGCAGAATAAGGCGTGCCATGTTTCGGCACCGTGCCAGGTTTGAGGCTACTTCAGGAGATTCGAACATGTCGATGACGCAGTTTACCGACGTCTGGTAAAGTATCTTGCCTTTAGCTTCGCTGCCGAGATCTTCTCTGGTCAGCAACGCCGTCAAATTGGCCTCCATGAAGTCGTTAAGGACTTCCATGTCGCCGCTTCTGACAAACAGGAAATCGGTGAAGTTCCTCTCCAGGCGCTGCCGGTCCATCATGGTGAACGTCCGTTCGGTATCCTTGTACATCACGTAGTTCCCGCCGCTCTTCAGATACAACGCCACGTTCGGGAAAAGTTCCGGAGTGATGCTGTCGATGCTAATTGCCCGCCAGTAACGATCCTTGCTCATGGAATATCCTTTTTTAACTTCCCCGGATTTCCCGGTTCTGTCTTTATCTATGTCAGGTAATTATTTTGATAACTGTCAAACTATGGCAGATTTGTTTGCTATGTCAACACGATTTTGAGACGAAATTGCTCTATTTAGAAGGTCTCAGGGATGATATTATGCCGATAAAATCCGGACTGGTCCGGGCGGGGGTTTATGCTTGCCATCCTTCGGCACATAAGGTACCAATAATAAACAGTGCCATTGGTCTGACTTATAATCAGGATAAGGGAGCGGTCATATGAAAGCTGTTGTCAATCATCTCAAGGGGACCTTTTTGGCCGGAATATTTATCGTGATCCCGATCGGGATCACGATCTTCATTCTCAAATTTCTGTTCAATTTTGCCGACGGGATTCTGGGCAGCCACCTGGACAGTCTGATGGCGTTCTATGGCCGGAGCGGAGGGCATATCCCCGGCATCGGCATGATAACCGCCGCAGTGGTGGTCTATCTGACCGGTCTGGTGGCAACCAACGTGCTGGGGAAGCGTCTGCTGAAGCTGGGTGATAATCTGCTGACGCGAATACCGCTGGTCAAGTCGATCTACACCTCAAGCAAACAGTTGACCAAGGTCTTTAGTGAGGGTGGATCATCATACCGGCGGGCGGTCTTCGTAGAGTGGCCTCGTCCCGGTGTCCGTGCCGTGGGGTTTGTGACGGCCGAGGTGGTGAGGGAAGGTGAACGTTTTGTCGTGGTCTACATACCGACCATGCCAAACCCGACGTCCGGGTTCGCGCTTTGGTTTCGCGAGTGCGAGGTGTACGATAGCGGCATGACGGTTGAGGATGCGGTAAAATTTGTAGTCTCGGGAGGAATGGTGCTCCCGACAGCGTAAAGATGCTCAGTATCTGACAACAGCCCCTTCGGGTTGGTTCGCCACACTCCAGAAGTCGATCCGTTCGTTGATGCTGGCGATGAGATTACCCAGTAATTCCGCGGTTACACCTTCTTTGATGCGTACAGCGAATAGACAAAAACCGTTCCCATCATAGCAGTTAACAAACATGACAGTTCTCCTTTCCCTCTTGGATACATCTGAAATTTGCCGGGGTAATCACAAATATCATACGCAAACAGTATGCCAATCGTAAGAGAGCCGCTGTTTGCGTGTTTTTGGAAGAGTTTGTGATTCAGGACTGTCTCAAATAGGGCAGTAAATGTCAAAAAAACGACAAAACGATGGATAAATAAAGATGGAGAATACTTTGATAACCTGAACCATTTTGCTGGAGTAGTGTGAAAACCCCAGCACGGAGTTGTCAAGATGTCTACGGCCTCAGTCTCCTGAAGCGTATTAGGTAATATATAGAGAAAGTATAGGTAAGAGGCCAGAAGGCGGTCATGACCACAAGGGTGAAGACGACGTTCTTGGAACGGAGGAAGGAGGGATTCAGCCAGAGAAAATGGGCAATGAAGATGCAGGCTCCCACCCAGTATACATCATGAGGGAGCCACCCTGCATGAGTCATATTATCGAACATTGGATTTATGCAGTACCTCCTTCAATAACTGAAAGTGGCAACTTACTATCACACCTGATGATGAATATCAAGAAGCAAGAACGGTTATGGTGTCTTGTTGATTGACAAACAGCAGTTGTGGAAACTAATATGCTGATCGTAGGACTCATTTTATTTTGAAAGGTTATTATGAAGGTTATCATCCTGCTCGGCGATGGTATGTCAGACATCGCATACGGCGAACTCGGTAATAAGTCCCCCTTGCAGTACGCTGCGACACCAAATATGGATTTTATGGCCCGGCATGGCCGGGTCGGCCTCGCCAATACGGTCCCGGACGGCCTCCCCCCCGGCAGTGATGTGGCGAATCTGTCGGTTTTCGGATACGATCCTCGTACATGCTACACCGGACGTTCACCGCTTGAAGCGATCAGCATGGGGGTCGTACTTGGCCCTGATGATGTCGCTTTTCGCATGAATATGGTGACGCTCAAACCTCAGGGAAGCTCGGTTTATATGCAGGATTTCTCTGCCGGGCATATTTCCACCGCTGAAGCCGGTGAGCTGGTAGAGTCGCTTCAGAAGGAACTTGGCAGCGCTGAAATCGAGTTTCATGCCGGTGTCGGATACCGGCACCTGATGGTCTGGCGCGGCGGTAAAGACGGTATGCGTTCCACGCCGCCCCACGACATTTCCGGAAAGGCGATACTCGCTTCTCTACCAAGCGGCGATGGCGCGGACAAACTCAACAACATCATGAATCATGCTCAGATGGTGCTTCAAAACCATCCGGTCAATATCCGGCGAAAGGAACAGGGTGATCTGCCCGCCAATTCGGTCTGGCTCTGGGGGCATGGCAAGACCCCCCGGATTGAAAATTATCGTGAAAAATTCGGATTGACCGGAGCGGTCATATCGGCGGTTGACCTGATCAAGGGGATCGGTATCTGTGCCGGTCTGGATATAATAAACGTTGAAGGGGCAACCGGCTATATCGACACCAATTATCTCGGCAAGGGGAAGGCTGCTCTGGCTGCCCTGAAGAATCACGATTTCGTCTATGTCCATGTGGAGGCTCCGGATGAGGCGTCACATGCCGGCAACATGCAGCATAAACTCCAGGCTATTGAAGATTTCGACCGTCAGGTAGTCGGCACCGTTCTGGAAGGAATTAAAAAGTTTGGCGATTATGTAATTCTCTGTATGCCCGATCACCCGACGCCGGTAAAGCTGATGACGCATACTTCGGATCCGGTTCCTTTTGTTATTTATCGTGGCGGTGCAGTCGAAGGTAACGGCGCTGCCTCGTATGACGAGGTCCAGGCCAAGGGCACCGGGCTGCTGGTTGAAGGTCACACGCTGATGCGAGAGCTGCTTTCGTGACATTGATGGCAGCATCCCCCAAAATTATTAGTTTGTACGCGGTTCGTTTCAGCCTGTTGACAATTCTACTCTGGTATTTTGTTTGTCTGTTTATCTCTCCCGGTCAAGGTTCGGTATTTTGCGATGTTTCGTTTCCTCAAGGGAGCGGAGTACGTAAATTAGCTCATGATCTGAAAGCCGGCGGAGTTATACGCAGCTCGTGGCATTTCATTATTATGACCCGGTTGCGGGGAGAAGCACACCGGCTCAAGGCTGGAGAGTACCGTTTCAGCGACGAGATGACCCCCGATATGATTCTGAAAAAAATTGTTTCAGGGGATGTGGATTATCAGAAATTCACGCTGCCGGAAGGCTATTCCGTGTATCAGGCCGCCGAATTGCTGGAGCAGAGAGGGTATTTAAACAAGGATGTCTTTCTGGAAAAATGCCGGGACAAGAAGTTGTTGTCCCGTCTTGGCCTTACAGAAGCTAGTGCGGAAGGCTACCTGTTCCCTGCCACCTATAATCTCTCGCAAGATGGCGGCGAGGAACAGTTGATTGAGCAGATGGTAGGGCAGTTCAAAAAGGTTTATGCGGGAATGCAGGGGGCAGATGCTGCCAGGCCGTTTTCCCGGCATGAGAATATGACGTTGGCTTCTATCATCGAGAAAGAGGCCGTTTCTGCAGAAGAGAAACCTCTTATTGCATCGGTTTTTTATAATCGTTTGCGTATCGGTATGCCGCTTCAGAGTGATCCTACCGCCGTTTACGGAGTACGGGCCTTCACCGGAAAAGTCAGCAAGGCTGATATACAGCGCCGATCGCCGTATAATACATATCTTATAAAAGGCTTACCGCCAGGGCCGATAGGGAATCCGGGCTTACAGGCCATCCAGGCGGCGCTTAATCCGGCAAAAACGAATTACCTCTATTTTGTGGCCAGGCAGGATGGTACTCATCAGTTTTCGCGAACCCTTGCCGAACACAACCGGGCGGTAAAGCGCTATCTCAGACATTAAGCGGCGCGGACCTGAATTTATATTGCCAGCCCCTCCGCATCTTCCACAGCTATTTCCAGTTCAGCCAGAGTAATTTCCTTGAGACCAAGTGTTTGAACTTCCGGGAGCAATACAAGTGACAAGTCCGGGTCGGGGATGATGTCTTTGCCGACTTTTCTGCAGGCCATGTTTGCGAGACGTACAGCTACAAGCAGAATGTTGCTGCAATCAAAGTCACGTTTGTGATGACAAATGGAAATCGCTGCATACGATTCCGGAAGGTTCCAGGAGCGCATAAGGTTGTATCCGACCTCATCGTGCAGAGAGGTGAGGATCTCATCCACCAGCGGCTCGGCAAGAACCATCCGGCTTTCTCCGGAACGGACGATGTCATCCATGACTTTCAACAACGCCAGTTTACCGATGTCGTGAAGCAAACCACCCATGAAGGCTTCGGCGGCAATGTCCGGATATCCTGACTTACGTGCGATCCATTTTGCTCCTACGGCACATGAAAGCGCATGAGCCCAAAGCGCCTGCATTTTTCGGTTCAATACTTCATTCGATGATTGGTAACTATCGTACTGAGAAGCGATTATGGCTATATTCGCTATTTCCTGGAATCCCAGCCGTACGATGGCGTCTTTGATAACCGCAACTTTCGAAAGGCCGGCATAGTACGAAGAATTGGCAACCTTGAGGATTTTACCGGCAAGAGACTGATCCTCACAGATAAGTTCCAGCACATCATCCATGTTGAAGTCATGTCTGGCAAGTGCCTGCTGGATGCGAATCGCTACAGAATTAAAAACTGGAAGATTCGAAAGGTCTCCGGCAAGGTGTTCCTGAATCAGGGCAATAATCGGCTTTTCTGATGTCATTGAACTACCCCCAGAATTCTGCGTAATTCATTCACGGTACGTGGTTTGCTCATTTTGGGCAGATCGGTGATAATCTCCTGCACAGTAACCTGACCGCTGGAGGCTTTGACAAGCCCATCCTCAAAGAGTGAAACAAGACCGGCGGATTCTATGCTCATTTTGCGTATTTCGAGCGAACTCTTACCTACAAGAATGGCATTTCTTATGGATTCATTCAGAATCAGCAGCTCAAAAATACCAATGCGTCCCTTGTATCCGCTGAATCTGCAGGCTTTGCAACCGCGACCCAGCATGAATTTGGCTCCGGCAACATCGGCGGAAGTGACAAACATCCTGCTCAATTCAAGCGGAGTAGGGGTGTAAGGTTCCGCGCACGCAGGGCAAACTCTTCGTAAGAGACGTTGCGCGACAACACAAGTCAAAGCGGAAGCTATCGGAAACGCTTCGATCTGCATGGTGAGAAGCCGAACCAAGGCACCGATGCTGTCCTCCGCATGGAACGTCGTAAGTACTTTGTGTCCGGTCAGAGCGGCTTCCATTGCGGTATCGGCAGAAAAATTGTCCCGGATCTCCCCCAGCACGATTACGTCAGGGTCCTGGCGTACGATATGGCGCAGCGTCTCTTCAAAAGTCACACCGATCTTGGGATTTATTGAACATTGGCGGATACCGGCGATAACAATTTCAACCGGATCCTCAGCGGTAATGATACTGGTATGGATATCATTCATGTAGTCGATGCAACTGTAGAGGGTATTTGTTTTACCACTACCGGTGGGACCGGTAATAACCATAACGCCTGTTGGAGTGTCCACGGCTTCATAAATAAATCTTTCCAGCATGCTGGGAGCCATGCCGATCTCTTTCAGGTCGAGCAGTGTGGTTTTGCTGGTCAAAAGCCGGAGAACAATAGATTCGCCATAGATGGTGATGTAGAAAGATACCCGCAAGTCAAGGCTGATGGCATGTTTGCGGCTTGGAAAAAGAATGCGGGCATCCTGATGGCGCCGTTTCTCGGTGATGTCGGCCTGACCCATGACTTTTATGCGGGACGAGAGTTGGGGAGCTAAGTTTTTAGGAAAATCTTTATGGTGCTGCATTACGCCATCTCGCCGGAAGCGGACACGAAGCCGGTCCAGCATCGGCTCTATGTGGATATCGCTTGCTTCTTCCTGAATGGCATCGTCAAAAAGTGTGTTGATAATCCCGATAATGGTGTTTTCATCAGGTATGGCAGCGGTCGGTTCGTTGCTCTGCTGGTGGGCTGCCAATGATTCCTTCATGGACGATTTGGATACCATGACCGGTAAATAATCTTTTCCAAAAAAACGCTCGGCGGTTTTAATGGATTTTGAATCATGCGGATCGGCAAAAGCTACGGTGATCCTGTTTCCTTCCTTGCTGACCGGTAAAATATTGAACTCTTCACAGATAGATACGGGAATTATGCTGAATAAAGATTTATCAAGCTTGCTGAAATTTATTGAAAAAATGGGAAATCCGACCTGGTAGGAGAGGGCTTCCAGCAGTCGCCGCTCTTCAATGAAACCACCATCTAAAAGAACCTCACCCAACCGCTTATTGCCGCAAAACTCCTTCTGCATGCCGAGAGCCTGCCGCAGATCGTTTTCCGTCAGGTAACCCAGTTCAACAAGAAGCTCTCCCAGGCGAATATTCAGTTTGTTAAGACGAAGGGTCTCCTTTGCCTTGTCATTAGTCGTATATCCCAGATCAATCAAGGTCTGCAGCATGGTTTTTGGTGTAGCAATCTTCTTTTGAACGCGCCTGGCGTAATTAACCTGCTCTTGATTTATGATATTGTGTTCAAGCAGAATTGACGCAATCACACCAGCTTCCTGAAAAGGAAATGTAACTGATTGTGATGGCGGAACAGGCTCTTGAGATGATGTAGGATGCTTTTTCATGATGGCTGTTATAATTTTAACACCATTAAAAAGCAAATAAATTTATTAAATGATTGATAATGGCCGTATGTCGATCACCATTACCCTCGGGTGGTGCAAACAATCGCATTGGGGGGGGCAGGTTCATGTGCCTCTTGATACATGAATGTGTGATCCTGCTTTGGTTATGGTGGTGCCGTAAAGAAAAACATATCGGGAAATATTTGCTACTCGTTAATTCAGGAGGTACCTTTTATATGATTATCGCGTCTTCATTTTCCATTTTATGAAGAATGAAGACGCGACACTCCAGTGATTCCGACACTCCAGTGATTCCCCAACGGTGGCAGAAGGTGATTGATGAATTGTCGGCCATGTTAATAATCCTATTTTGTCTAACGGCAGGGAAGAGCTACAGGGGTTGAGTGAATGAATTTACCGTGTTATTCCTCCAATAGATGAGGCACAACATGCTTTTATCGCGCCGACAAAGTTCTTAGATTACGGTGAACGGCGTTGTTCGCGGAAGCTGCCAATCATTTCTTGTTTGCAAATATTTCATGCCAATTGTTTTTGGCAGGCTCAATCTTGATTATTTTTTTTGCAGAGTAGTCGGGTGAATCAACTTCCAATGTGTAATAATCATTAGAATATAAACCTGTCATATTGAAAGCACCGGAATTATCAGTGGTTGTATTTGAAATAATTTCCTGATGATCTTTCTTCTTGAGTATGATGTGTGCGTTCCTCAATGGAGTAATGCGATCTTCTAATAAAACAGCGCCACAAACGTATATTGGCCTACCATCTGTTGCAACAAATATGTTCATGACGTTTATTTTAGCCTTGTAATCACTATCCCCAATTTTTTTAAAAACGCCATCACCTCTGTATAAGCAACCGCTTATTGATAAACAAATAATTCCGAGTAAACAAACGAATCCGATTGTTATTTTCATTATTCCTCTTTATGCCTCTGAGCTGACGATGCATTCGTAAATTAAGCCAACTTGGCTTAGGAGCCCCTGATGGGACGAGGAGCCCCTGATGGTAGAGTTGATTAGTTGACTAACTTGCCAGCTAATTGACTATTTAACTACGTCCTCTCAGTAGTCCCTTTAACTACGTCGCCTCAGTAGTCCCTTTTGCACAAGAGTCCTGTATACAAAAGTTAAACTCGATTGCGCCACGTTTACAAATTACACCGCTCATCGACTTTAACTATTCAACGTTGGGACACTACTGTTATTTTCTATAAGCAAAATACTGATGCGCGCCGTCCTGGTTCTTCCAGCTAAAAATCATGTTGCCATTATCCATTGTGGCCACCCCGTTATTCCAGGATTTCAGCGTGCCGTCGAAGTGAAACTCTCCCTGTGAATATTTGTAATGCCCACCGGGCTGCCCGTTCATCTGGTACGTGCCATCGGCCAGCAGGTTGATGGTCCCCTTGCTCCAGGTGGGCATCACGCACCAGTACATGCCCGCCAGTTCACCGGCAGCCTTTGGCGCCGATGTCTTGGCGCTCTTGGATTCGGACGCCGCATATGGCTTAAAATCGCCATTGGCAGGATCGATCTTGATTTTAGATACCTTGTCGCCGTTGTACGAGAAATCGAGTATGTACTGCCCCGTGGTCAGGCCGTACGGATTGCTGAATACCCGCGCCACATCGGCCTTGCTGCTGCCGACGCCGATACCGCTGCTCAACGTTACGCCAGGGCTCGTGATAAAAAGACGCGCAATGCGCGGGCCATAACACAAATCAGCGCTGAAGCTGCCGTAATCCATCTGGCACGCAACCCAGCTTGCCTTGGGGGCGCCGAATTTCTGGCGTATTTCGTTACGTTCCATGTTCAGCAACAGGCCGTTTGAAAGGGGTTCGACGTTATTGCCGCTGCGGGTTTTTCCGGGCTTGGGGGAAGCCGGTTCCGCTGGGGCCTCGGCTTGCTGTACCGGCTGCTCCTTGGCCGGTTGCTCCTTGACCTTTTTCGCCTTTTTCTCCTTCGGCGGCTCGGCCGATTCATCCGACTGTGCTGCCTGCTTTTTACCGTTCTCTTCCGCTACTGCGGTTATCAATTGATTCAGCACCGTGCTCAAGGTCTCGTATTTTTTGGCGTCCTCGTCGCCTTCCGCCGCTCGCGACTGCAGCGCGGCCTGACACTCCTGAGCGGATACGGGATTCTTCGAGATAAGCTTCACGATATTTTTGCTGAAACTCTTTTCATTGACCTTCAGGGCCAGCGCAAAGTACTTCTTGCAGAATGCCTCCTTGCCGATTTCGGCGGCCGCACCGGCCGGAGCCGAAACCATACAGACCACCGCCAGAAACAAACAGACCGCCCACCCTCTGCCGTTCATCATTTTTACCTCCGTTTTTTAATAGATGATTCACAAAACAAGACCTACGGTGTACTCCCGTGCGACCCGGCTGGAAACCTTGTCCAGTCATCGTTCAAAACCAAACGGGTATGGACCAACATACAGTGTTAATTGAAAAACATTCCTACTGATGCCGAGCCGCTTTCTTGGTCTTCAGATCAAGCAAACCCTCGTAACGTGTTTCTTTGAGACGCTCCGCGGGATCTGACGCCGTTTGTTCCATAAATGCAGTAAGTTCGGAAATGATCTTATCGAGGGAGATTCCATATGCCTGCTTGAAAGCGCTTTCATAGGTCTTGCCGCGCCCTACCAGTTCAAAGACTTGACCCATCCGCTCAACCGCATTTGGAATACCCCCGCGAACATGTAAATACTCAACGAAGAAGATACCCATGGATTCCATCATATCTTCCTTCTTTCTATCCTTCTTTCCGTCGCTGATATAATAGTTTTTGTTTGTAGTAAGAATAAGTTTGGCCTCGTTTGCAGTGAGGCTTGCGATTTGTCGAGCCTTTCGAGTATCGTTCTTATTGCTGCTAAGGCCAAGGTGGTCCCGATAGGCCCCGCCCATGCTGAGGCCATGGCCCTCAAGAAAATAGACCGGAACTTTCAAGGAGTGCCTGCCGAGTGTACGAAAAGTCTGGATGTGACCTAGCTCGTGAGCAAGAGTTCGATTGGCCGAGTCATCATCGAGTAAGCGTGCCGATGTTACGAATAATTTGCCATTACTTCGCGCAAAACCAAGACTACCCTTATGCTCGGCCTTCATACGCTCAATACTGAGCACGCGCATGGTAAGCGGTGCATCCATAGTTGTAGAGCTGTCCCAGTTCATCTGTTTTAGATCGAACTTCCAGGCATCCATCGTCATCTTTGCGACTTGTCTGCATTGATCCACGCTCAGTTGATCAGGTGAAACTATCTGCAAGAAGTCCTTGCTGCAAACGAGACGATCCTCGGCTGCCTCGCCTTTCGCTATAACCAAGAGAGAAAGGGCAAGAAGCAGCAAAAGATTACGAAATCTGAGGAAAAAGATGTTGGTTAACGGTTCACGATAATTCTGCGGCATAGCGAGTATCCTCCTGTACCAATGAAATGAGACGACTTTTGATATAGTGACTCGGAAAGTTATAGTCCTCAAAAAGCCGCAATCCGACCGCAACAGGTCGAATAATGCTTTTCTGAAATCATTATTGCAAACCCGATTGGAATACATTGTATTTCAATATACCAATGTAATTATTCGAGGAGCCGGTATTGTACGAGACCATCACGCTCTCGTTGCTTACCTTGGCTGTTCCCTCGAAAACGTCATTGCCGGTATTCTTGAGAAAAACGAATAATTTTCCCACTATCACCGCTACCTTTTTGGCACCCGGAATCTTCACGCGAAACGGGTAGACCTCACCGTTTTTCAGATTTCCCTGCTTCGGCGAATAGAGTTCGCCACCGTTGCTGTAAAACGCCCCATATGCCACCGGAAATCCCTTCGGCTCCTCGGGTGCCGTGCCATCGGCCTGTATGGAATAGGAAAGCAGCTCCGGATCGCTGCCGCTCATTCCGGCCGGCTTGGCAAACAGCAAGAGTTCATACATGCCCGAATCGGGAAATTCCGCATGGATCGTCGCTTTGCCGCCAGTTGTTTCGACAAACGTGGAGAAGGGCACGTCCTTCCCGTTCTTCTTCAGTCTGGCCATATATTCGAGCGGAATGCCGGTGGCAAGCGTTATGTCCACTCTATCCTTGACCCGCAACAGACTGTCCTTATGACTCAGACTCTCCCAATCCAGCCCCAGCCTGAAAAAATCGGTGGCCGGCTTGGCAAGACAATCGAAGATCGCCTTTGAAAGCGGCTTTTGCAGAAGCTGCCATCGGGTATCAACGGGAAAGTGGCTTAAAATCATGATCTCGGGCGGTGTGAGAAAGAAAAATTCTTTGAATTTTTGTACGAATGTTTTTCCGGACAGGCTGCCGGCTCCCCAGGTCGAATCCAGGAGGTACCAAGACCCGTCGATGTTGACCGCATTCCAGTCGTGATTGACCTTGCCGACCGTATGGCCGGCCGCGTAGCCGTATCCTTTCGCGTATCCCCGTATGGTTGCGCACTCCAGACCGCCCCGTTGCGCCAGCGCCTGAAAAAGCCCGGCGTATCCGCTGCAGACGGCCGATCTGCTCCTCAGAACGCCCTCGGGAGTGGTATCCGTCCGCGAACCGGATAAAAACGACTTTGCGTCATAACTAACCCTTGAAGTGATCCAGCGAAAGATTGCCCGTACCTTTTCCCGGTCGTTTTTCGCCGGTGCCGTCAGATAGGCGGCAAGAGAATCCAGAGAACGTTCCACGGAAGGAGAAGCATTGAGCGCATGGCCATCTATGGCAGTGTAATCATACGGCGCTGCGGTACGAACGTCGTCGGGCGTTTCCTTCGCAAGAACGGGGTGCTCACCCAGGACGGCATACAAGAAAAGGAACATAAACAATAAAAAACATTTATTAAAATAACTCATTCACCTACTCCGATCGTGTAGTTGTACTAATAATGTTCATCAAATAATGGGCAACCCCTTATAGTGTCAGGTTGCCACCTGTGACAATGTCATATGGTCGACCTGACACCCTCATCTTTGCCCTGATTTGACAGCAGCGCCCACGCAAGGCATTCCGTTCCCGTTGATTCGAGAAGGCCGGAAAAACGGGTTACAAAGTCCTGTCGATCATCGTCGCTGGTAAAGATATCTCGTCTTTCGATCTCTCGCACCATCACGTGCTGAAGGAGATTTGGAATATCTATGCGGGCTGTGCGTGGCATGCCGGGAGAATAGCAGAGTGCGGACATGATGTAAAATTTTTAAGAGCGTCCCCCTTGCCTACCCCAGCCATATTATCTGTTGAATAATACCAATAAATATTACAGACTAATATCATAACGACATTGATGGAGGTAATCTCATGCAAAAAAATACCAGTGTTAGCCTTGGTAAACACTACGAAAATTTTATTTCCCAGCAGGTTGTCCAAGGGCGTTTTGGTTCAGCAAGCGAGACAATCCGGGCCGGTCTGCGACTTTTGGAAGAACGGGAAACCAAACTGTCTTTGTTGCGTCGCGCGCTTATTGATGGTGAAGAAAGCGGCATCTCTGATTATTCGCTAAAGAGCTTACTCTCTGAACTTGACGGTGAAAGTTTCAACTGATGCCCTCTTTTACCCTCACAAACATGGCGAAGACAGATTTGAAAGAGATTGCTAACTTCACGCAAAACCGTTGAGGAGCCCCTGATGGACGTAGTTGATTAGTTGACTAACTTGCCAGCTAATCGACTATTTAACTATGTCTCCCAAAGTCCTCTTATGACAAAGGGGAATTTACGGGTAGAACTCGTGAATTTTTCGGAATAACACAAGGGGACTGGTAGTTGTAGGCAATAACTGTTTTGATACGTACTTCAACAATGAAAGGATGAGGGAGATGAAAGACCAAGTGGGTATCGTTGGCTGTCAGGTCTTTGCAGACCTTGCAGATGGCGCAACCGGGATGATCGAGAGAATCGGAGTGATGATGAAAGGCCGTTGTTACTATAATGGCAACCAATAGTAGAATCATGAGGATGGGGAAATATATGCGGATTTTTTTGCTATGCATATGTGCCCCCCCTTAATTGGATATGCTCATGAAATAAATGTTAGAGAGAGAGCATAATGCCAGTAATGGAGCTGTTGTCAAGCTGATATTATTGACTTTTTTTTTGCGTTTGTACTCGAAGTGTTGCGACAAAAAAGATGGCCAAGGTTGGGCGCAAATCCGGCGCTGCTTTATATGCTGCGCTGAAACGGCATGTTACGGGATGATCTGATGGTTTTAACACGTATGCGACATTTGTCGCTTTATTTCCGAATGTCTCAAGGGTTTGGGGGGCGTTGCAGGAAATTTTTTATTTATTGCGTGCCGGCAGTATGTCGATCACCGTGATCTCCGGCGGTACGAACAGACGCATGGGAGGGCCCCAGGTTCCGGTGCCCCTTGATACATGAATGTGTGATCCTGCTTTGGTTATGGTGGTGCCGCAGGGAATTGGGTGTACGAGTCTGACAAGGAGATTAAATGGGAAAATCTGGCCGCCATGAACGTGCCCCGATAATTGCAGGTCAAAGCGGCCATCACTTTCCGGCAGTATCTTTGGACGGTGTTTCAGGAGAAGATGGAATGATTCGGGTGAAACCGAGTTGAGTAGGGCGGTTTCAATAAGAGGATTGTCATGCGCTTGTGGATTTGCGGCAGGATCATCAATGCCGGTTATTGTTATGTTGTTTGCAAGCGAAATGGACCGGTTCCGCAGCATCGTGAAACCGGCGGCGCGGCTGAAGTCAACAGACTGGGAAAGGCCGGCATACACTTCATGGTTGCCGATAATGGCAAACTTTCCGGAAGAGGCCGGAACAGACGCCAGTAATGCCGCCAGCGGATTCAATTCTGACATTGCGTCTTCGCGGTTAAGTTTGCCGTCAACCAGGTCACCTGTCGAAATAAGAATATCCGGTTCAGTCTCCCTGATCTTTTCCAGAATTTTCTTTAGTCGATCTTTTTGCAGCAGCAGGCCGATATGCAGATCTGATATCTGAACAATTCTGATCCTGGAAACGGAGGCGAGGATTTTGGGTGAAGTGATAACAACATGGTCGGTACGGATCCGGCCCGCTTCGATACAGGCGTATATGCTGGCAACCGATGCCAGGAGAAGCGCAATCCGGGAGGATGTGGTTAACGAAATAAATTCCGGGAGCCGTATTGAACTGTGAGGGATTAGAAAACGATAACTGTAGCTAACTGCATCGGTAAAGAACAAAATAGAGGTGAATATAAAGAGGAAACCCATCCAGAGATAGCCGGGCCATGCGATAACCAGGGCGGTTCTCTCCATCCTGAGCTGTTCCGCGACGCGAACAAGCAGCGGAACGAAGGTCATGATAATCATCCAGGAAATCAGGAATCCCGACAGGTGCGTTATGGATCTGAAAGCATCACGTAGTTTAAAAAATGCATAAACGTGCATGCCGCCATAGAGCGAGAGGAATGTTATCAGGAAGAGGAACAATCGACATACTCCTTGACTCCGCCAAAAGTCAGACGATGGATGGGGGAGGGGCCGAGCTTTTTTATCGCGGCCAGATGAGCGGCGCTTCCATACCCTTTATGTCCGGCGAATCCGTACCTCGGATACTTTGAGTCCATTTCGATCATAAGTCTGTCCCTGGTCACCTTGGCGATAATCGAGGCGGCAGCAATTGAAAGGCTTAAGGAATCACCCTTTTTTATGGTTTTCTGTGGAATTGTGCTGTCGATTGTACTGATCCCATCGATTAACAGGTAGTCCGGCGGAGGGGAAAGCTGCAGCACCGCATTCAGCATGGCGCTGCGGGTGGCCTGCAGAATATTGATCCGGTCAATTTCGGCCGGTTCGGAGATGCCGACTCCGACAGAGAGCGCTTGCGACATGATGATATCAAAGAGTTTATCCCGCTTGTCCGGCGTCAGCTTCTTGGAATCGTCAACGCCGTCGATCATGAGCCCTGCCGGCAGAATTACCGCCGCGGCCATAACCGGACCGGCCAGCGGTCCGCGTCCCGCTTCATCAATTCCCGCCACGTTCGTAAAGCCGTTGATGTAAGCTGTTTTTTCGAACATCAGAGTGTCGAGAGGTAATGCCGCAAACAGCTCGCCTTGATGCTTCATAATCACTCCAAAATAGAAAGCCCCGCAGGAGCGGGGCTTTTTGTAAGCTATTTGGCAACCGGTACGTATTTCTTCTCGCGAATCCTGGCTGCTTTACCACGCAGTTTGCGCAGGTAGTAAAGTTTGGCGCGACGGACATGACCGCGAACCATAATTTCAATGTTTTCGATATTTGGCGAGTGGAGCGGGAATGTTCTCTCGACACCAATGCCGTTGGAAATTTTGCGAACGGTGAAGGTCTCGCGTACTCCGCCGTTCTGGCGTGCGATGCAGACGCCCTGATAAGCCTGGATACGCTGTTTGTCGCCTTCAACGATCTTTACATGTACTTTTACAGTATCCCCGACCTTGAAAGGGATAACATTCTTCTTCATTTGGTCAAATTCCAGAAAATCGATGGTGTTCATTTTTTACCTTCCTCCTGTATGATGCTCGGTTTGTGAGTTTATGTATCTTCGCGTTCAATTCCCGTAAGTCGATCAAGCATGATTGCAGCTGCTGAGCGAACCGAGAGGTGGTTGTATATTCCGTTTCCCGAAATTGGTTCAAGGATGAGATCAGCCGTTGCAAAGCACTCTTCCGTCAATCCCCATCCGGTGCCGAGTAAAAGCAGATACGGCTGATCGGTCTCCTGCAGCAGCTTCCTGAACGTTGCCAAAGCGGTGGAACCGGAGCGCTTCGCTGCGCCGGTGACAACCAGCTTGACCGGTTTGACGAAATGGTTTTGAAAGTCAATGGTTGCCGATGCCACTGTCGGGGTTACCCGGACAATATCGAGCGCCTGCCTGCGGTCCGGATTGTAGTCCGCTCCCCATCCCTGCTGCCAGTGACCGCTTATTCGTTCAGCCAGCTTTCGCTGCTCATCGGAAGGGGTCACAATATAAAAACGATCCAGCCCGAATGTTTTCGACGAGCGGGCGATGTCATGCTGATCAAGGTTGGTCAACGCCGAGGTGACAACCTCATGGTGCTTGTTATATACCGGATAGTGAACAAGGGCAATGGCAAGGTTGTTACACGGTTCCATCAGCTTCCTCCTGCTCGATCTCCGTCAGCATCTTCCGGTCTTCCCGTGTCAGCGTGACAAGTGAGAGCAAATCGGGTCGCAGTGCCCTGGTCTTCCGCAGTGATTCCTTGCGGCGCCATTTTCTGATCAACTCATGATTTCCGGAAAGCAGCGGTTCCGGAACCGTAAGACCTTTAAACTCCGGCGGACGGGTGTAGTGAGGATATTCGAGCAAGCCGTCACCAAAAGAGTCCTCTTCAGCCGATTCATTACTGCCAAGCGCTCCCGGAATCAGTCTGGTCACAGCGTCGACGATTGCCATTGCCGCAATTTCGCCACCCGAGAGAACGAAATCGCCAAGCGAGATATCATCGTCGGCGTAGATCGAACGGATTCTCTCATCTATCCCCTCATAGCGTCCGCAAACAAGAATCAATCCCGGCTTTTTCACAAGTTCAAGGGCAACGGCATGGGTCAGTCGCCGTCCCTGGGGAGATGTAAGCACCACCGACGATGCCGGTCGCAGAGCCTTTACCGATTCGATACATGCTGCCAGCGGCCCCGCTTTCATAACCATTCCGGCACCGCCGCCGTAGGGGGCGTCATCCGCGGTCTGGTGGCGATCGGTTGCCCAGTCGCGGATGTTGTACAGCGAAATGTCAATGAGCTGTTTATCTTTGGCTCTATTGATGATGCTCTCATCAAAAGGGCCGGAAAACATCCCTGGAAACAGAGTCAGGATGTCGAAGTTCATAGATCCAGCAAGCCCTCAAGCGGGGTGATAATCATTTTTTTTCCGGCGATGTCTATTTTGGCAATTACATCGGCAATAGCCGGTATCAAATACTCTTTAGTACCGCCACGTACCACGTAGATATCGCTGCTGCCAGTTTCAAAGATATCAACCAGTGTACCGAGTTCGATGCCCTGATCGGTATGAACGGTCAGGCCGATCAAGTCGCGCCAGTAATATTCATCTTCATCCGGAACCGGCAGCTGACTTCGCTTCAAGCAGAGTTCCGACCCGGTCAAGGAGAGAACCTGATTAATGTCGGAAAAACCATCCAGACTTAAAATGAAGCCGCCGGCATGCGCGGAAACAGAATTCACGACATACTCACGAAGCGTGCCGTCCTTCCCTTTCAGGAAAGTGGTCTCGGCGAATTGCAAGCTGTCAATGTTTCCGGAATAGGAGAAAACCTTCAGAAACCCTTTTATTCCGTGAGTGCCGATGATCTTGCCCACCGGAATCAATTCATCCTGATCTGTCATTTATTCAACAATCTTGAGGATCGCCTTCTTGTTGTCTTTTGTCGATACGGCATTAAGAATTGTACGAATCGCCTTGGCGGTTCGCCCCTCCTTGCCTATGATTCGCCCCATGTCTTCCTTGGCGACGGTCAAACTAATGACCAGAGTCCCCTCTTCTGTCTCCTCGGTTGCATTTACTTGAGTCGGGTCATCGACCAGTGCCTTTGCAATGCTTTCAACAAGAGTCTTCATGGCTGGATCCTCTGCTGCTCATATAGAGTGACCGGCGAACCGGAAGAGCTGGATACGTTAAGCGGTCGTTGCAGCTGCCTTGTCAAGAAGTCCGGCATTTTTCAGAAGCTGACGAACCGTATCGGTCGGCTGGGCGCCCTTGCTGAGCCAATCGGCCGCTCTTTCGGCTTTCAGTTTGACAACAGCCGGATTTTTGGTCGGGTCGTATGTACCAACATTTTCAATGAAGCTGCCGTCTCTGCGACTGCGTCCGTCAGCAACAACTATCTGGTAAAAAGGTCTTTTCTTAGCGCCTGCGCGTGCAAGCCTGATTTTTGTAGCCATTTGGTGTTTCCTCCTGATTTGTATGCTTCTCGAATGTTATTTGTCTGATCACTGGTCATGCATCTATTTATCGGAACGGCATCATTCCTTTTCCAAGTCCGCCAAGTCCTCCCATTCCTTTGAGTAGACCCTTCGGACCCAGCTTTTGCATCATCTTCATCATTTTTTGCGCTTCGGTAAAACGTTTCAGCAGCAGGTTGACTTCCTGTACCGTTGTGCCGCTCCCCTTGGATATCCGCAAACGGCGACTCCCGTTTATAATGCCATGATTGGCGCGCTCACCCGGAGTCATCGAGCGGATAATGGCCTCAATGCGCTTTATTTCATTCTCGCTTGGCTGGGCGCCCTTCACCTGTTTCATCATTTTGCCCATACCTGGGATCATTCCCATGATCGATTCAACCGAACCAAGCTTTTTAATCTGCTGCATCTGCGTGAGGAAATCTTCCAGATCAAACTGGTTTTTCTTAAGCTTCTGCTGAAGGAGAGTTGTCTCTTTCTCGTCAAAAAGCGATTGTGCCTTTTCAACAAGCGTAAGAACATCACCCATGCCGAGTAAACGCGAAACAAGCCGGTCGGCGTGAAAAACTTCCAAAGCATCAAGTTTTTCGCCAAGTCCGACAAATTTTATCGGTTTTCCGATAACCGCTTTGATGGAAAGAGCCGCGCCCCCTTTTGCATCGCCATCCAGCTTGGAAAGAACGACGCCACTGATCTCAAGCCGATCATTGAAGCCTGCGGCGATCGTAACAGCTTCCTGGCCGGTCATCGCGTCAGCAACAAAAAGAATTTCGCGTGGCCGAACCGCTGCGTTGATCTCGCTCAACTCATTCATCAGGAAATCATCGATCTGATGACGGCCGGCGGTGTCGAGAATAACGGTATCGTAGCCGTTCAGTTCAGCAAACTTCATCGCGCTGACACAGATATCAAGCGGCTTCTGATCGGCGGTTGAAGCAAAAACTTCAAGGCCGAGCTGGCGCCCTACCGTATTCAACTGTTCAATTGCGGCCGGTCTGTATACGTCAGCCGGCACCAGCAATGGCCGCCGTTTCTGCTTCTTGAGCAGGTTGCCCAGCTTGCCGCACGTTGTAGTTTTACCGGCTCCCTGCAAACCGACCATCATAATAGCTACCGGTGGTTTTGCAGCAAGATCAAGCGAGTTGTCTTCGCCGCCACCCATGATGGCAACCAGCTCGTCATGAACGATCCTGATGACTTGCTGGCCGGGCGACAGGCTGGTCAGAACTTCGGTGCCGACCGCCTTGCTCCTGACGTTTTCAATGAAATCCTTGACAACCTTGAAGTTGACATCGGCCTCAAGGAGAGCGAGTCGAACCTCGCGTAAAGCCTCCTTGATGTTGTCCTCCGACATCACTCCCTGACCGCGAAGCTTCTTGAAGACTGATTCCAGTTTGTCGGATAGGCTGTCAAACATCGTTGGCTATTTTATCCCAGGCGCAGAGTTATTCCAAAAGGGGATCACTATAAATTGCCTGGGTCATTGCTGTCAAGAACTATTTGTTTTTAAAGCTGTATTAGGTGGGATGTTCGGGTGGCGTTATGGCTGCTGCAAAACATCATGTATACATTTGAGAGACAACGGATTACTGATTTTCGGTATCCACATTATCTTCGTTATGCCAGACAGGTTCGTAGAGCAAGTCACTCTCTTTTCGATAGATAATGGCCGGCAGAACGTTTTCAGAAGTCAGGGCCTGCAGTACAAGATCGTTTATATCGCTGCTATAACGAATCGCCAGACCGCAATCGGTGGAAAGTGCCCGGGGAGCCGGGATAAGCAGGATTTCCAGTCCGCAGCGCTTGAGAATATTCTCGGCTTTCATGACTCGATGTGCTGAGTTGAATACCGCAAGAAACTGGTCATTTTGAATCACGATAATGATCTCCCGGAATTTGAAGCGGTTCGGCTGAATTTATATGTAATGCTAATTGACAAAAACCACGCGAGTTTCTACTATGCCGGGAAAGGAAAATTTGTATGCAAAGTATAATCTCTATAGTCGGCCTGGTTGCCTTGACATTAATAATTAGCATTCCCTGTGGTTATGCCCGTCAATATACTGCAAAATATTCCCTTATGTGGTGGGTTCTGATACATCTGCCGATACCCATTATTGTGCTGCTGCGCATTAAGGCTGGGCTTAACTGGCATTTTATCCCGTTAACTCTGGGCAGCTCAGTTGCCGGGCAGATCGTTGGCGGCGCATTAAATCGCCGGAGAAATCAAAATGTCAAAGCGCCCTAGGATGCCTTTCCCCAAACCTTTGTCCGGATTGGTGCGGGAGAGCCTGGTTGGCCTCGGGTTGGCGGAACGCTTGCGCGAAGCGGAAATCTGGCGTGTATGGCCTGATGTCGTAGGGGCGGCCCTCGCCTGCCGGGCGCAACCTGTGCGGATCATCAACGGCACACTTACCGTGGCGGTCTCCAGCGCACCCTGGATGCAGGAACTTCGTTTCATGACAGCAATGATGAAAGAGAAGCTCAATACCTGTCTCGGCGATGAGGTTGTCCGTGAAATCGTGCTTAAAGCCGGCAGGGTTGATAAACCGACCGTTGAAGCGCCGGAGGAAGTCACTGCTGCTCAGCCGCTGACTCCACAACAGAGCGCCTTGATCGAAACCGAGGCAGCTGCTATCGAAGACCCCGAAACCCGGCAGGCATTTATCGAGCTGATGCAGGCCAGTATTAAACAGTCACGCTGATCAGGACCGCGTCAACTGGCGGTATTTGATACGGTGCGGGATATCGGCGGCGGTTCCCAGCCGCTTCTTGCGATCCTCTTCATACTCCGAATAATTCCCTTCAAACCAGACCACTTTCGAATCCCCCTCAAATGCCAGGATATGTGTGGCGATCCGATCCAAAAACCAGCGGTCATGGCTGATGACCACGGCACAGCCGGCAAAATTTTCCAGAGCTTCTTCCAGAGCCCGCATCGTGTTGACATCCAGATCGTTGGTCGGCTCATCCAGCAGGATTACGTTGGCGCCGCTCTTCAACATCCGGGCCAGATGGACCCGGTTACGCTCGCCGCCGGACAGCATCCCTACTTTTTTCTGCTGGTCGCTGCCGGAGAAGTTGAACCTTGAGACATAAGCTCTCGAATTGACAGCCACTTTACCGAGTTGAATCATCTCCTGTCCTTCCGAAATCTCTTCCCAGATGGTTTTGTCTGGATTGAGCGCGTCGCGACTCTGATCGACATAAGCCAGCTGAACCGTGTCGCCAATTCTGAAAGAGCCTGAATCGGCTTTATCCTGACCGGTAATCATGCGGAAGAGGGTTGTCTTGCCGGCGCCGTTTGGCCCGATAATGCCGACGATCCCTCCGCGCGGCAGCCTGAAGGTCATTTCTTCGACAAGGAGTCGATCGCCGTAGGCTTTTGCTACGTTGTCGGCTTCAATGACGATATCGCCAAGGCGCGGGCCCGGCGGCAGATAAATTTCGAGATCACGGGCATGTTTTTCACTCTCCTGTGCGACGAGATCCTCATAAGCGCTGATACGGGCCTGCGATTTTGCATGGCGCCCTTTCGGCGACATCCTGATCCACTCAAGTTCACGCTGCAGCGTTTTCTGGCGGTCGGTTTCCTGCTTTTCCTCGTTCGCCAGACGGTTCTGTTTTTGCTCAAGCCAGGACGAATAATTTCCTTTCCAGGGGATCCCCTCGCCGCGGTCCAGCTCCAGTATCCAGCCGGCAACGTTATCCAGGAAATAGCGATCATGAGTAACCGCGATTACGGTGCCGGAGTAGCTGTGCAGATGGTGCTCCAGCCAGGCAACGGTTTCGGCGTCCAGATGGTTGGTCGGTTCGTCCAGAAGAAGAATGTCCGGCTTCTTCAGCAACAGCCGGCAGAGCGCCACCCGACGTTTTTCTCCACCGGAGAGAACTTTAATCGACGCATCGCCATCCGGACAGCGGAGGGCGTCCATCGCCATTTCCAGGCGAGAATCCAGATCCCAGGCATCCAGATGATCCAACTTTTCCTGAAGAACCGCCTGGCGGTCGCACAATTTTTCAAAATCGGCATCCGGTTCGGAAAACTTGTCGGTGATGGTGTTGAATTCGGCCAGCAGATCAACGGTTTCCTGGACCCCTTCTTCAACTATTTGACGAACTGTTTTGGTCTCGTCAAGCCGCGGCTCCTGCTCCAGATAGCCTACCGTATATCCCTGAGACAGGACCGCCTGTCCATTGAAATCCTTGTCAACACCCGCCATGATTCGCAGCAGAGAAGACTTGCCGGAACCATTCAGACCCAATACGCCAATTTTGGCGCCATAAAAATAGGAGAGAGATATATCTTTGATGACCGGTTTCTTGTCATAGAACTTACTGACGCGCATCATCGAATAAATGATTTTATTTGGTTCAATTGCCATATTGCTTCCTCCAAGTGTCGGTAATCTAGTAAGAGGCATTATTACACGTCCATTGCTCGGTCTGTCAATAGTATGGGGGTGTTATGGCGCCAAGCGCATAAAACATTTCTATTGATTAATGTAATTCAGTCAATTAATTCGGAACATTAATGTGTTTCATCCTGAACGGCAACTTTATGAAATGATTTTGTGTTTTATTATTGATGCTTTTAGTATATTTTACAGCAAAAATGAGATCGGTCAGCCAAGGCGGAAGATGATCCATCGGCTGTGCGATGCCAGTATATGTTACGGGAGAAATACTGCATGAAAAAGCTGCGAACCGGGACTAACATTATCCGGATGTTTCTTATTACCGGAATTGTAATATCCCTGACTGGTGTCGTTTTTTCTCTTGCTTCGGCGTCGCCCAATCAACTGCTGACGGCTTCGCTGTTTATAATAAACGCAATTGTCTCGACGACGGTTATCATGGTACTAACTGCCCGAAAACTGCCTGTTCGTATCAAGCAGATTGCCACGGCGATGAATAAGGCTGCTGAAGGAAAGTTGTCTGAACGGGTTGCTTTCGTGGGCGAAACCGAGATTTCCCTGCTTGCCGAAAATTTCAACTCCATGATGGAGAGGCTTTCCGGGGCGATCACCAAGGTCCATGCTTCTCTGCAGGAACTGAAGAACATCTCCTCGACTATCGGGCATCTCTCCGAAAAGGGGGTTGCCTCTGCCGCCGTGCAGACCGAGAGCCTCAAACGGACATCCCTGGCAATCCGGGAATTAAACGGCTCCATCATGTATATCTCAACGCCTGTTGTTACTCTGGCCACTTTGTCGTCAGACAATTCCAACTCCATGATGGACCTGTCCCAAAGCCTTCAATCAACCACTTTATGCATTGAATCTCTTGTCATTTCCGTGGAAGAGGTCAGCTCTTCAATAATCGAAATGACATCCGCGGTACGTCAGATCAAGGATAATACGGCTATCCTCGCAGCGGATACGACCAGAACCGCTGCGCTGGTCGGTGATATGGACAACGCCATAAAGCAGATCGTGGCTCAGGCAGATGATGCTTCACGAATAGCTGAAACGGTTCGAAAAGATGCCGAGGATGGCTGGAGATCAGTAGATGCGACGATATCCGGTATCAATGAGATTAAATTGTCTTCAACCGTCACATTCAACGCTATTGAGAACCTGTCCAAAAGGGTGGCAAATATCGGCAAAATCCTCTCAGTAATTGACGAAGTTGCCGAACAGACCAACCTGTTGGCTCTTAACGCATCGATTATTGCTGCTCAGGCCGGCGATTCCGGTAAAAGCTTTTCGGTTGTAGCAACTGAAATCAAGAATTTGGCAAAGCGTACCGGAAGCCACACCAGAGAAATATCCGAGATAATTCTTGGCGTCAGGGAAGAAACGGAACTTGCGGTAAAAGCCATCACCCATTCAGAAAAGCGAATTGCCGAGGGGAGCGAACTTTCACAAAAATCCGGAAGCGCTCTTCGTAAAATAGTCGACGGTATTCAGGCCGCGAGCAGCCATATGTCCGATATTAACAAAACCGCGCTCAGCCAGGCGCATGCAAGCGTTGGTATGCAGCAGGCTATGGATCGTGTTGCTGAAATGGTTGAGCAGATCGCCTATGCAACCAAGGAGCAGAGTCATGGCTCCGAGTTGATCACTTCGGCGGTAGAACGTATGAGAAATCTCACAAGAGAAGTTATGCATTCTATCAATAACCATAAAAAATCGGCTACACAGGTCGTTAACTCCAGCGAAGTAATTAATAGCATAGTTGTCGAGATCCGCGAGGCGTCCATACTCCAGACCGACAGCTCCCAACAGATCAGCAGCTCTCTCGATGATTTTGAAAAGTCAGCAAATGATCAGGTCTCTTCAACTCTTGTCATGGACGAAATTCTGCTGAAGCTTGCGCGGCAGATTAATGTTCTGCAAAATGAAATGGACCAGTTTAAGGTTAATGGATGACGGTTGACAGCCAGGGCTTGACAGGTATTATTTGTCTGTAATCTCACTTTCACTTCACTCGAAGAAAGGATGCCTATTATGAGTATCAATGTTCAGGAGGCGATCAAACGCTCCATCCAGACAGAAAAAAATGCGATGAATTTTTATCAGCTCGGCGCACAGAAAATGATCAATCCTGATGCGCGCCGCACTTTCGAGCTGCTTGCAAAAGAAGAGCGCGAGCATGCCGCTCAATTTTACAGGATTTACCAAGGCTCTGAGATCCCGTCTCTCGATGCGTTCCTTGATTCTCCGCCGGACAACGAATCGAGCTGGGTTTCTACAATTGCCCGTTTGATTGCGGCTGACTTCAGTGAGCAGAAGGCGCTTGAGCTGGCTATGGAGAGAGAGAAGAACCTTGAAGAAACTTTATTGGAGACCGCTTCAAAAATTGATGCTCCGGAAATCAGAGCGGTCTATGTACTTAATGCCAAGGAAACTAATCATCATTATCAACTTATCGAGTCGGAATATGCACGGTTGATGGGGATGGTTCACGAAACCGATATCGATACGTTCGTTCGGGAATAAGTCCGGTTTTTCCTGTAAACCGGTATCAAGGGCGCATTTTACGTGCCCTTGATACTTATTCTGATGTGTGTCATCTACCAAAATCTACATAAACAAGGATTATTCATGACAGCAGTTCAGCCACAAATATCAGTTCTGGTTCTCGGCATCGGCAATCTGGTTATGAGTGATGATGCCGTTGGAGTTATGGTTGCGCAACTGCTTCAGCAGAGATACAAATTTGCGGATAACGTAGAGATAATGGATGGCGGCACACTTGGATTGGATTTGCTTCCGAAGCTGGAAAATATTTCCAATCTCATCATGATAGATGCGGTGGAAACCGGCAAGGCCGCTGGGACCTGTGTCAGGTTAAGCGGACAGGAGTTGCCGATTGCGCTGCAAACTAAAATCTCACCGCATCAGATGGGACTTAAGGATCTATTGGCGGTCTCCGAATTAATGGGGCATACACCGAAAGAGATGGTGCTGATCGGCGTACAGCCGGGATCGATAGAAATGGAAGTCGGACTGACGGCAGAAGTTGAAGCTCAGCTCGAAACTCTGGTCTCCAGCGTACTGGCCGAATTGGCCCATTGGGGTATAGAGGCGACACCAGCCTAAGCCAGACACTTTTTCATCTCCAGAACATTTTCACCATCGTACCGTCTGTACTCCACGGTATCCATCAGTGATCTAAGAATGAAAATTCCGCGCCCTTTATCTTCTATTTCGGATGGAGCAAAACTGGGTTCCGGTACGGCATTCAGATCAAAGCCGACACCGTTGTCGAAGATTTTGACCACCAGATTTTTATTGGAAACGTTGATACGAACATGAATGTCTTTGTCCGGGTCGGTGCAGCTCGCATGTTTAATGGCGTTGACCAGGCCTTCCGTCAGTACGACGGCAAGCTGGGTGGTTAGTTCTTCACGAATCTTTTCCGGGCAGTCAATCTCCCGTGCCACTTTCTCGCCAATTTTACCGATCATGCGCAAGTAGCGGGTGTGACTTGGGAGGGTGATATCGATGTCAATGTCGTTTTTCATACACTTCCGATCACGGCGTCAGTTTGCCTGATTCAAAACAATGAACTATTTGTAGCTCTGCAGAGCGTCATCAACGGTTGCAAAAATATCAAAAACCCTGTGAAGTCTGGTCAGTTCGAACATGGATTTCACCTGTGCCTGCAGATTGGATAATTTGAGGCTTCCATGCGCGATTGAAGCGTTTTTATAACCTGATACCAGCACTCCCAGTCCTGAACTATCGATAAACAGTATCTCCTCAAGATCTATGACCATATTTTTGGTGCCGCTATCAAAAAGGATATGGAATTCTGCTTTAAGCTCTTCGGAATTATTCGCGTCAAGGCGATCCTCCCTGATATGAAGAACAGTAACTCCATCCGTATTTTCTTTTACAATATCCATGTCATCTCCTGTTAAGTCAGATAATTTTCAATGCAACGAACGATATATCATCCTGAAGATTTTGAGAACCGGAAAATTCATGAATCCTGGAATGAAATGAATCGAGAATTTCATCGGCGGAAAGATGCCGGTGCGCTTTCAGATGGTCGTACACTCCCGATATGCCGAACATCTCGCCTTCACTGTTGGATGCCTCCGTCAGGCCATCCGTGTAGAAAAGAAGGACATCTCCGGAAATAAGCTTGATTCTTCGCTCTTCAAAAAGGACACTGTTTTTAACCCCGAGTATCAAACCTTCCGTGTCCAACTCCTGTAAAAAATACTCGTCGGAACGCAGAAGCACCGGGTGATTGTGCCCGGCGTTTGAGTAACTGAGCATTCCGGTTCCTGAATTATATTCCGCATAAAACATCGTGATTAACAGTTCGGCCCGCGACAGATCGTCGTACAGTTGAAAATTGAGGGTCTCAAGAACGGTACGCGGGGTGTGAACAGAATTGGCTTCCGCTCTCACTAGTGTACGAACTTCCGACATGATCAGAGCCGCTCCGACACTATGACCTGAAACATCGGCAATGACAATATCTACGATCTGATCACTTCGGAGAATAAAGTCATAATAATCTCCTCCGACATGAGCGGCGGAAATACAGCGTCCGGCAATATCAACGCCAGCCATTACCGGTGCGGAGTCAGGCAGAAACGATTTCTGGATCTGCTGGGCGATTTCCATGTCGCGCGTGATTCTGGCCGTTTGCAGAAGAGCCGCCTCTTTCTGACTCCGTTCAAGCTGTTTTGCTTCAATTTCCTGAGTAATGGTAATTGCCTGAGCTAGTTGACCCGCAAGGCTGGACAGCAGCTCGATGAATTCCTGGGTAAAGAGGCCTGCTATCGACTTTGAGAACAGCGAGAGTACGGCAATAACCGCTTCTCCTTCTCGATGGATCGGTATGTGAGCACAGGATATGAAACCTTCAGACACTGTCAGGTCAAGCGTTGGAGCAACGCGCTCAAGGCGCAGATCATTTATGAAATGTGCTTTTTGGTCAAGATAGACCAGATCTAAAAATGGGGTATTTTCCTGGAGCCACTCTGCCGGATAAATAACCGTAAGAACTTCTCCCTGAACAGCGGCAACAGAATAAATTTCCTCCGGTTTTTTTGTAAGGATCAGGGCGATATCTAGTTTGAACTCCTTCACCAGCAATTTCAGCAGGTCATCCATGATTACATGCAGGTCCAGGGTGCGATTAATGATTTCGGAAGCCTTCAAACGCACAAAGAGCGATTCGCGATTCTGATCAAGATTTGAACGTACGGAGCTGAAAATATCGTATACCGGCTCCATGCTCGAACCGATATCGGAGAGGAAGTTGTTGACGATTGCCCTGGCTGCCGCGCCACCGACGAAACCTGCTAGAGTCTTTTCCGTGAAACGTTTCAGATTAGGGAGTTCAAACTCTGAAACTGATCCATTCCCGGCGATTTTCCGATCGCTCGTATAAAGGTTAAGCGCTTGCATGGCCTCTGCTTCACCAATGAACTTGGTCATCAGGGCAACGAACTGATCGGTTGTAACCGGCTTTGAAAGCCGCTTTCTCTCGGTACGGCGATGTCCCTCATGTCGGTCAAATACGCCGATAAATTTATGTACCTGATCACGCTCCTGCTCATTTTGAGTTATAAGTATCGAACAGATAATATAGGATCCGACATTGAAAAGCATGCTCCAGAACAGGGAGTGACTCCATAGATCCATACCGGTCAATCCGAACAGTTCGGTCGGTTTAAGCAGGGTGCAGCCAAAAGGTCCGTTTGTTAAGAGCGTTTCGGGAATCCATCCCGATTTACCGAATGAAGGGAGCAGCAGGGTGTAAAGCCAGATCAGGAAGCCGAGCAGGAGGCCGCTGATCGCTCCGGCCTTGTTGCCCCGTTTCCAGTACAGGCCGCCCAGCATGGCCGGCATGAATTGCGCGGCTGCCGAAAAGGAGATAAGGCCCATGTTCACGAGTGTGTACGAGTCGTCAATGACGCAGTAATAAGAATAGCCGAGCATTATGACCAGAACGATTCCGAACCGTTTCAGGTTGATCAGTAATACCGGGAACCAAGTCCTGGGGGTAAACCGGACGATAATCGGCATGAAGATATGGTTCAGCAGCATGGTCGCTATGGAAATTGATTCGACCATGACCATTCCGGCTGCCGCCGACAAACCGCCAAGAAATGCCAGCATGGCAATGCCGTGATTTCCGGCAAGTTTCGGGAGTGACATAACAAAATAGTCGGCGCCGCTGCTGCTGCCGGTGGTAAGGATGCCGCCGATGGCAATCGGCATGACAAAAAGATTGATCAGGAACAGATAGGTGGGGAAGAACCACATCGCTGTGGCAATGTGACGTTCATCGGAGTTTTCAATGACCATGACGTGAAACTGGCGCGGCAGGAGCATAATCGCCCCCATTGACAAGAAAAGGAGCGTAAATGTTGATATGTAATCCGGGTCATTTCTGGATGTGTTAAACGTGAATAACTGCGAAAACTTTTCCGGGTTGATGGATTTGAATCGTGCAAAAATATCAATGAAGCCATCAAAAAGGCCATAGGTTACGAACAGTCCGACCGCCAGCAGAGCAACCAGCTTGACCAGTGATTCAAAGGCCACAGCAGCGATCAAACCCTCGTGTCGTTCTGAAGATACCAATCTTCGCGCTCCGAAAACAATGCTGAAAAGCGCCAGGATCAAAGCCAGAAACAGGGCAATCGGAATAGAAGCGCCCGGTCCTGATGTAATAAAGGCGACCGGGGCCGTTTGAGAACCGCTGAGCAGAAAATAACTGGTGGCTACAGCCTTTAACTGCAGGGCGATATAAGGCATGATCCCGAGGAAGGCGATCAGTGTGACCAGTGCGCCAAGCCAAGCGGATTTCCCATAACGTTGACTGAGGAAATCGGCGATCGAAGTGATGTTATGCTCTTTACTTATCCTGACGATACGCCGCAGAAGAAACAACCAGGAAAATGCCGTTAAAGAGGGGCCGAGGTAGATCAGCAGAAAATCGATCCCGGTTGTGGCCGCCTTGCCGACACTGCCGAAGAAGGTCCATGAGGTGCAGTACACTCCGAGAGAAAGGGAGTAGATGATCGGATTGCTGATGATGCTCCGTCCGGTCTCCTTGCGATGGTGGGCGTACCAGGCGATCAGAAAAATAAGCGCCGTATAAATGACCGCAATGGTTGCCACTGAGGAGACAATACTGTTCATGGTTCGTTCTTTTCATCATTCGATCCGGTTTCATCGCGATCGGCGATCACGAAAAGGCAGATCACGATAATAGAAATAATCCACCCCGCCGTAAAATAGAGAAACAGCAGCGGCACGCCGAATATAAGTGTCGGTTTATTGAAGATGTGCAAAAACGGAAACGTCATCATGATAATGCCGAGAATGAAAAAAATTATCCATGATTCGCGCAGTTGCAGACGGTAGATTATTTGCGCACGCAGTTGCTTCATGGTTTAAGCAGCCTCTCGTAAACAGAGTTTAAAGAATCTTCCGGAGCATTGCCGGTGGAAATGGTGATAATAGTACCTTCCGCGTCATCTGGGAACTCAAAAAGACTCTCTTGCCGATCCAGCAGGTCAACCCTGCCATCTGATACGGAATTGCCGCGAGAAGAACGCTCACGCAATCTCCGTCGCTGCTCGTCCGGATCACACTGCATGAACAGAATGACAAACCGGGCATGATGAGAAACCGCCAGTCTCGCAAACTCGGCCCGTTCGGCAGCTGTTCCGAATCCCGCATCGATAACCACGGAACGTCCGGCGGCAAGTTCATTTCCGGCCAATCGCTCCAGTTGCCGGTAAGTATTTTCGGTCATTTCTTTTGAATACAGCCCCACTCCGTATGAAACAAGAACCTGGGTTTTTGCCGGAACCCCTGCCAGATCCTTCCGTACCCTGTCGGAATTAAATGTTTTCAGGCCGAGTTCAAATGAAAGTTGATCAGCCAGCGTACTCTTGCCGCACCCCATTGTTCCGGAAGTGATAAACAGGGTAGGGGGGAGGGTGCTATTTATGCAGTACCCCTGTGCCAGCCTGAAGTAGCGGATAGCACGCTTTCGCGCGGCGTCCCGCTCCGCCTGGTCAATGCCGGCGTCAAGAAACCGCATGCTCTCGACCTTGCCGCGCACGAAGGCGCGATATACTTTGTAAAAAGTAATCAGTTTTGCAAGATCCGCATCGCCGGATGCCATAATATAGGTGGATAACGCCGCGCCAGCAAGATCGGGACTACGGTGAAAATCAAGATCCATAAGCAAAAACGCGATATCGGCGGCAGTGTCCGAATAGCGAAAGCGTTCGTTAAATTCAATGCAGTCGAAGATATACGCGGTACCGTTTATCAGGCAGATATTGCCGAGGTGTATATCACCGTCGCAATCGCGGATACACCCCTTTTTAATCCGTTCAGCAAAAAGAGCACTGTTTGAGTCGATAAAATTATCGACATAGGAACGGATAATTTCGCGGGTATTCGCCGGGAGAGTGGAGGTGAGGAATGGCTGTGTCTGCTCAAAATTTTCCCGCCAATTGAACCGAATCTGTTCCGGAGAACCGAATTCCGAAATATGTGGCGATGTGGGGGCATTTGCGTGGAATGTGCATATTGCAAGGGCGACAACCCGTATATCTTCCATCGAAATGTTGCCGCTGTCGACAAGCCTGTCAAGCATCCTGTCGGCAGGAAGCCGTTTCATCATGACCGCGTAATCGATCACGCTGCCAACTCCGGCAAACGCGGCGCCAGCACCCGTTTCACGAAGCTCTATAACCTGTTCGTAGAGATCCGGACAGAGACGGCGATTGAGCCGAAGTTCTTCATGGCAGTAGAAGCGCCGGCGTTCGAGAGTTGAAAAATCGAGAAAACCAAAATTAACCGGCTTCTTGATTTTGAAAACATGAGTGTCGGTGAGGAACAGCCAGGAAACATGCGTTTGCAGCAGTTCGACCGTGCGGGTCTGAACCGGGTATGCAGACGGGCTTTGGAGAGACTCCAGAATATTCGGTGTTATCGCGGAAGAAGTCATATGCTTAGCATATCATAAAGCAATGCCGCCGCAAATTGCCAAAACGGTGTGGATCGGCTTCGAGGTTTGACCCGGCATCGGCGTCCAGCTCGACCCACACATCAATGTGATATCGGCAGGCTTGGAGCAGCGGCAAAAAAATCAGTTGACTAGCATAACACCGCACATATCATTATCAGCCGGCCTGATGAACCGGCTTAAGTCCGCCTCTTCCAGGGATGCCATTTCCCCGATCGTTACCGTTTTCAACGTATCGATCTCGCTGTCACAGTTGTTATACGTGGTGTTGTAGAAAGCCATTCTTTTTTCTTTTTCAATCCCAAACTGCAGTAACTGCCCGGCACCCTTTTGGATCAGTTTAAGTTTCCGGTGCAGGTCGTCAATGTTTTTTACCGACCAGACGCCCAGGTAAATCGGGCTGTTGACGTTCCTGACATCTCCGATCAACTCTCCCCGCAGCAGTTCATCCTTGTCGCGTGAGAGGTAAGGTACAAAATCGATGTGTTCTGCCAACTTTCGATCAGTTGAAAAAAAATTGCCACTCTCCGGATCAAGAGTGAATATCATGGTGCGGCCGACAGACTGGCCGTAACTTTGGAACAGGACGTCCTTGTATTCCTGAAAAGGCACATTTTGCGCGATGTAGATCTCGTTTCTGCTGATACGCCTGGTTATTCCGAGCACCCACGCCCCGATGGAGGGGTTGTCAATACGGCATTTTCTCACTTCGTCCCTCAGATCGTTGAATGATTTGCCGCCGACACGATACTGAAGCACGCTTTGGAAAATATCACGTATGTTGTTGTACCTGCTGAACTGGTAAATGAGATTGAAGCTGAACATTTCCATCTGTCTGAGCTGCCAGATGAAGGTGGAAATTTCCGTCCTGCTGCTCTCTTCGGTGAGTTCGATCTTTTGCGTTGATTTGATCAACCTGACGTATTTGCTGTTAAGATCCGACAGCAGCGCCGTATCACTGGTGGTGCTTTTCATCAGTGATATGGTCCATTTGGTGAATTCCCCCTCTCTGCTTTCCACGGCAATGTTGTCCGCGCCAAAAGTGGAGTAGATCTGTCTCGTCCCTATCCCCTCACCAGCCATCTCTCCTTTTGTCGAGTTGCCGACAAAAAGAGGCAGATGATCCGGTCCCTTTTCCAGTTTCTCTGCCGCTATACCGATGCCATTGTCAATGATAGCGAGAGTAATCTCCTTATTTCGAAACTCATCAAGAACCTCTGGTTTAATTACTTCAATAATCTTCATTACAATGCTTGCTATTCCATCTTCCCACCGCGCCGCCACCCGGTCAGCAAGGGGCGGAGAAAACTTCCGTACTTCCTGCTCGTCAATGTCAATCCATACAGGCAAGATAACTTTTGTGCCGTCTACTTCTCTTTGGGCAAGGCCATCGAGTTCCCTATTGGTGTAGTGCTTCCCGAAAAATGAAGGTGACAGCAGAACAATTCCATATCTGCATGTTGTCAATCCCTCGTCAATTTTTCTGCGAAGACTATCCCCCATTTTGAGGTCAAACTTATCGAACCATACTGACACTCCGAGTGATGTTAGCAGTTCTGCGAGTGGCCTTGCTACTGTTTCTCTTTCTTCAGAGGCGTAAGAAATAAATACATCTCGCTCAGTGTCTTGTTTGTTCATATCTGATCTTCCTTATGTATCTGCACAAAGCGTGGACAGGTGAGGTGTTGCCGTAAATCGGACGAATCAAGGAACATTGAAAATGATCCGCCAATCATCATCTGGATTGAAGCTATCCCTTTCATCTTCTTCATCTGGACACCATGCTCCAAAAATGAGGCCGCATGGGTGTCAGGTCTTCACCTGTGACAATGTCATAAGTGGAGACCTGACACTGTCGTCCCTTTCACCTTTTCCGAACCCGTACTCAAAAATAGCCCTTATCTTTTTCTATTCTTATGCTGAAAGTACGCTATGCTACTCTGACCTCAAGGTGTTTACCCAAAGCAAGGGCAATGTTGCGAAGAGTCGAAAGTCGGATGTCGTCGGCATGATTTTCTATTCGTGAGATTGCAGACTTTCTGGTGTGAATACGATTTGCCAGCTCTTCTTGGGTAATGCCTGCTTGCTCTCGTGCTTGCCGGAGCATAGCGCCAATTTTGAACTCTTCATATCCACCGTCAAAAGATTCTGCGAATTCTGTAGACTGTTTTTTGCGTTTTACAATATACCGTTCGAGATCATCCATTGATAATTACCTCCCTGCTTTGATGCTCGCGTTTTCTGGTTTCCGCCAGTTCTATTTCACGTCGAGGTGTTTTTTGAGTCTTTTTCTGAAAACCATTGGTAAGAATAACAAGGCGGTTGCCTTCAATAAATCCGAAAAGCCGAAATATATTGCCGCCTATTTGCACCCTCACTTCCCATATATCGTCGGTATTCACCAGTTTTGTGAAATATTGAGACGGTACCGGATCAAGTTCTCTAACCAGTTTCAGAACCTACAATATTTTTTTGGTTTGGTTATCGGTAAGCGTGTCGAGGAAATCTTCAACAGGCGAAACACCAATGACCGTTTTGTAAAAGTCAATTCGTCTCATGTGATATAAGTTAACATATTAGTGAACCTTGTCAAGATATTTGACTCAACGGCGGGGCGGCGCCGATAGGTGTTGCCGTAAGTTGGATATTCGGTGTTTCTCCGTTCCAGCTCTCATATTGACCAAGAGCCGCATCGGCAAACCTTTGCTGTCTGGGCCGCAACTCCTTTTTCTTCTCAATCAGTTCCACAGTCTTTATTCGTGTGCGGCGGGCTTCATTGTAACGATGCTGACATGGGTGTATTTCCAGGGGAGCAGACGGTGAGGCGTGGCGTTATCAAGGCGATAAACAAAAAGAGCCCGCGGAGTTTAAATCCGCGGGCTCTTTTACATGATGTAATCAGAATATTAAGCGGCGGCGACAGTTACCTTCAACGTGGCTGTCACTTCAGGGTGAACCTTAACCGCTACGGAAAATTCACCGGTGTGCTTGATGGCATCGGCAAGAACGATGCTCTTGCGATCGATTTCGAAGCCGTTGGTCTTCAGAAAGGCGGCGATATCCATGTTGGTAACCGAACCGAACAGTTTGCCTTCATCGCCGGCTTTATGCGAAAACACAATCGACAGCGCTTCCAGTTTTGCTCCCAGATTTTTTGCCGAATCAAGGGCCTTGTTTTTCTTGTAGGCCATTTGACGCTTTGTGTGTTCAAGCGCTTTGGCATTATTTTCAGTGGCTAATACCGCCAGCTTTTTGGGGAGCAGGTAGTTACGGGCATAACCGGGCGCAACCTTTACGATGTCACCGATGTGACCTAATGTTTCAATGTTCTCATTCAGAATAACTTTCATTTTACTCTCCTTTCGAGCCTGTTAAGTATTTATTCCAATTTCAGTCTTGTTATGAAATTGGAACTACAGGTTTTCCTGTGGTTTTGGGGTTCTGAAATCAACCCAGAGATCGAACAAGCCGATGCCGGCAACAAGTCCCAGCAGGTACGGCTGGAAGACAAACAGTATATACAACAGTATCCGCACTAAAGCGGGAATCGAGTGCTTTGTTATCATCGCGGAGACAACCGCCATGCCCTGAAAAAAATAAAGCATGGCAATAATCAGCAAAATATTAAGTGCCGGAGTTGTCACCAGAGACGTCGGCAGCAACAGCGTAAATCCGGTGGCAATAAGAATCCATACGAGCAGATCCGGATTTCTGAAAGTACTGAAATCCCCAATTGCAAGATTCAGCGCTATTTTATCGGTGGTCTTCCTTACGAGAATAAGATTGCAACCGGCGATAACTACAAGCATTGCCGTCACGAGGGCAGGGTAGAGACGCTGCAGCAGTTCAGCCGCTGTAGACATCGCATGTTTGAGAAGTTCCAGCTCTTCCCCCGTTACCCCCCCCATTTCGTATATGGTAATTTCCTGCTTCAAAAAGTACGTTATTTCCTTGGAAATCACCAGTTGCAGATTGATGCCGGAGACTGTGCTGTAAGCAATGAAACCGGCTGTAAAAATAAGCAGGTTAGCCGCAGTAGTCCAGAAAAGCGCCCGGCTGCCGCTTATGCCGCGTAGAAGAAGTTCCGGCATAAAAAAGCTTATCATACCGCACATACCCAGATAGAGACCACCGGCAAAAATCCCGAACAGTGCCGTTATCCCGGTAGCCGCGGCGAGTATAACGATCAACGACGCTATCCGGCCATGGACCAGGCGGTTATACGCTGCGGGAAACGGCGCCAGTATCCCGGAAAAAATCCCGAGAGGAGGCACCGCCAGATAGGCCGCAAACAAAACGAACGAACCGACCGCTCCAAGCAGTGACGCTTTAAGGCGTACGTGCAGGTAGCGGTCGGCTGGTGATTTAAGGCTCATTCAGATGGATCAGCTTACTGCGTGATTTGCTGCAATCGGCAGAAGAGCGATGTTACGTGCGCGCTTGATAGCTTCGGTGATGTGACGCTGGTGAGCGGCACAATTCCCGGAAATTCTGCGCGGAACGATCTTACCGCGCTCGGTAATGAAAAAGCGCAGTGTGCGAGGCTCTTTGTAATCGATGGTCAAGTTCTTCTCAGCGCAAAAACGGCACACTTTACGACGCTGAAAAGGGCGTCTCTTGCGTGGTCCGCCCTGTCCGCCGGGGCCGCCTGTCGGACGCTGTCCCGGTCCGCCTGCTGGACGCTGGCCGGCGCCTGCCGGACGCTGATAAGATGAAGTTGTTGCTGGTCTTTCGTCACTCATGAGTATATCTCCTCCAGGAAATTATTCGGCGGCTTCTTCAGCGGCGGTTACTTCTTCTTCAACACTCTCTTCCGTTACGGCTTCCAGCACTTCGGTCTTCTTCTCCGGAGCACGTTCGGGCAGATCGGTGATGTTTACGCTCTGGTAACGCAGCACCTTGTCGTCAAGTCTCAGACGCCGCTCAAGTTCGGCAATAAGAGCGCTTTCTCCGTCAAAACGGAGATAGTAATAACGGCCTCTGGCAGACTTCTTGATGGGATAGGCCAGTTTCCTGATACCCCAGTCATCCATCCGGTGACACTCGCCTTTGTACGTCGAAATGACGTCTTGTGCCTTTGCGGTGACCGACTTGATGTCGTCTTCGCTCAGTTCAGGCTGGAGGATGAAAATCGTTTCGTACTTCCTCATGTTGTAAATCCTCCTCACGGATTCGAGCCCCGGTCCTACCCGGAGCAAGGAGATAACGGCAAATATGCCGTTTTTAAAAGAACAAGTCTTTTACTATGTATTTATGCAAAGTGCAACAGAATCTTTATGCAGACCATCTTTCGGATATTGTTAAACCGTTATACATTGAAACGGAAATGCATTACATCGCCATCCTTAACCACGTATTCCTTCCCTTCGAGCCGCATCAACCCCTTCTCCTTGGCGCCGCTTTCGCCGTTGCAGGCAATAAAATCATTAAAGCCTATCACCTCGGCCCGAATGAAGCCTTTTTCAAAATCGGTATGTATCACGCCGGCAGCTTGCGGCGCTTTGGTGCCGTTGACGATTGTCCAGGCGCGGACTTCCTTGACGCCGGCGGTAAAATAGGTGATGAGTCCCAATAACGCATAACCGTTTCTGATGAGGCGATCAAGGCCGGCTTCCTCCAGCCCCATATCATCAAGAAAAGCCTTTTTTTCCTGGCCGTCAAGCTCGGCAATTTCCGCTTCCAATTGACCGCAGATTACGACAACGCCGGCTCCTTCGGATGCGGCAATTTCACGAACCTTGGCAACATTGGGGTGGCCTCCTTCCAGGTCGTCTTCCGCAACGTTGGCAACATAAAGCACCGGTTTGTCAGTCAGGAGGTGAAGATCGCGCATCCAGATTTTTTCATCCTCATTCTGGGCAATCCCTTGAAGCTTCTTGACCTGTTCGAGCAGGGCCCGTACACGAAGATAAAAAGCAACTTCTTCCTTAGACTTGTTGTCACCGCTGCGCGCCATTTTCTCGGCACGCTGCATTTTCTTTTCGATTGTATCTAAGTCTGCCAGAGCAAGTTCGGTGTTGATGACTTCAATGTCGTCAGCTGGCGAAACACGGCCATGAACATGGACAATATTGTCGTCATCGAAGCAGCGCACGACATGAACAATCGCATCGACACTCCGGATGTGACCCAGAAACTGGTTGCCGAGACCCTCTCCCTGGCTGGCTCCCTTGACAAGGCCGGCGATATCGACAAACTCGATAGTGGTCGGCTGCATTTTTTGAGGGTTGACGATTAAGGCCAACTGATCCATTCGAGGATCCGGCACTTGAACTATGCCGACATTCGGTTCGATAGTGCAAAATGGATAATTTGCCGATTCGGCGCCGGCCGAGGTCAGAGCATTAAAGATGGTGGATTTGCCGACATTCGGCAGTCCGACAATTCCGCAGTTAAAACCCATAATCTATCCTTCCAGAAAATTCTTGTTATTGTAAAGGCTCATTGATTTAGAGAGACCTTCTTTAAGCATCATTTCGAGCATTTCTATGCCGCCGTCAAGTACGCTGGAAAGCATTTCCATCTGATCGGGGGGGATTTTGCCAAGGACATGACCGGTTGTATCTCCGTGAGGCGATTTTCCGATACCGATGCGAAGCCTTGTAAAGTCGCCTTTGCCCAGGTTCTCCATTATGGAGCGCAAACCATTATGCCCGCCATGTCCCCCCCCGAGCTTGAAACGGACGGTTCCAAAGGGAAGGTCAAGCTCGTCATGGATCACGATCAGGTTTGAAAGCGGAAGCTTATGGAATTGGAGAGACTGCATGACGGAGTTTCCGGACAAATTCATGAATGTCTGAGGTTTTATCAGTATCAGACGATGTCCGGCAAAATTCCATTCTCCTGATAAAGCCGAGAACGTTTTTTTAGATATTGAAACATTTTCCAGGTGAGCGAGGCGATCCAAAAAAAGAAAACCCGCATTATGGCGGGTCCATTGATAGGTGGGGCCGGGATTGCCCAGCCCCGCAACTATATAGGTGCTCATATCAATTATTTATCTGTTATGCGGCAGCCGGGGCATCTTCTTTAGCTCTGCCGAGAACGCTGACAACAGGAATCTTGGCCTGGTCAAGGATAACGATTCCTTCAGGGAGAGGGATCTCGCTGACATGAATCGAGTGAGCGATCTTGAGATCGGAGACATCAATGGTAATGCTGTCCGGGATGTTACCCGGCAGGCATTCAATGTGCAATTCATGGTGCGCCAGGTCGAGCAGGCCGCCCTCTTTAACGCCGATGGCAGTGCCGGTTATAACAACAGGTACGGTGACCCGAAGTTTTTCATTCGGATTGATGCGATGGAGATCAACGTGCTTGAAGGTGCGTTTGATCGCATCACGCTGAATATCCGCAACAATCGCGATATTCTGGTCCAGGCTGCCGCCGCCGATCAAGGTGATCAGATTGTTCTGCCCGCCAGCGCCGGAAATGGCATCCTGCAGATCGCGGTATTTAATGCTGACCGTCACCGGATCAAGGCCCTTGCCATAAACAACACCCGGAACCATATCTGCCATGCGAAGTCTGCGGCTCACGCCAGTGCCGGTCTTGGTGCGCAGTTCAATATTCATTTGTTTCTGTTGCATACGTTCCTCCACGTGTAGTGACGGGTCAACCCCGCCCTATTCATAATCAAAAATATGGTACTATGCTATACAAATAGCGAGCTTACTGATTCATCCTCGTGAATACGCCTGATCGCTTCCGCCAACAGGTCGGCCACGGAAAGCATTCTGATTTTGGAAGTTACATCAGCGCGGGTTCCGCCGGGTATGGTGTCGGTCAGAACGACCTCTTCAATATCCGAAGCATTGATGCGCTCGATTGCCGGGCCGGACAGCACTCCATGCGTGGCACAGGCAAAAATGGCTTTGGCGCCGTTCTCTTTAAGTGCTTTGGCCGCTTGTGTCAGGGTGCCGGCAGTGTCAATCATGTCATCCAGGATAATGGCTATTTTATCGCGGACATCACCGATCAGATGCATCACTTCAGCCACGTTAGGGCCGGTGCGACGTTTGTCGATTACGGCAAGCGAATATTCGAGGCGCTTGGCAAAAGCACGGGCTCTTTCGGTGCCGCCGGCATCAGGAGATACCATAACAACTTGTTCGCCGCTGAAACGGTCTTTTAGATAGTTAAGAATAACCGGCGCGGCGTATAGATTGTCGACCGGAATATTGAAAAAACCCTGAATTTGACCGGCGTGCAGGTCGATAGTAACTACTCTGTTGACACCGGCAGTTGTAATAAGATCGGCAACCAGTTTTGCGGTAATCGGGGTACGCGGCGCCGCTTTGCGATCCTGACGGGCGTAGCCGTAATAGGGGATTACAGCGGTTATGGTGGCTGCCGAAGCCCGTTTCAAGGCATCGGTTATAACCAGCAGCTCCATCAGGTTGTCATTGGTCGGAGCGCAGGTTGACTGAACAACATAGACGTCGCGACCGCGGACATTCTCGCCGATCTCGACCATGACTTCACCGTCGGAGAATCGTCGTACCCTGGCGGCGCCGAGCGGAACGCCAAGGCTGTCGCATATTCTCTGTGCCAGGTCCGGATTTGAATTGCCGGAAAAAATCTTGATTTTATCATGCATGGTGATTAAACACCTTTCGTAAATTATATCAGAATGAAAAAACTGGATGCTAAAGAAAAGAGAGATATACTAAAAGATTCACGAAAATGCAACCTCTTTCGACGCAGAACAGTTAAAGAGTGATCGGGACATATCCTGATTTTATAAACCAGAATCCGTGACGCCTCTGTGCCTCCACTTACCCGGAACGCCTACAGCTTCAGGTTTGAGTGATTAATTGTCAGTGAAGCGGAGGACGTTCGGCAAAACAGGTTTGTTCAGTCACAAGCGACGGCCAGCTCCGGTATTCCGCGCATTCCGGCACTCCACCGTCACGGATTCAGGATAAACTTATCGCAATGATTCCTTCCTGCAGAGCAAAGACAAGAAACTCATCGGCCTCTTCAATAGTGAGCCCGATGCCGGACAGGTACTCACTGTCCGGCCACTTATTTAACTGCTCCAGCATGCTTATGTAAGGGGTGGCCAACGATTCGGTGCATACCATGCCGTTATTGCTATAGATAACCGCCTGAGACCCCAATTGTGGCAGATGTTCGTGCATCCAAACGATACGTGGTTCCCCGCACTCAAGAAGTTCCTCAATGTCGTAGGTAAAATGAACTACCCTTGCCGATGGAGCAAGTTTGAAGCGGTGGGAGCCCAAGTTGTCGGGTATCTGGACGTTTCCGGCCGGTTCTGTTATCGGAGCAAGCAGCACTGCGGCATACTGATGGTGATAATTTGCCAGATCCAGCACAAGAGGCAGAAGCCGCTTTGATTTTTTGTTGCCGAACAGATGCTTCAGAAAAAGCAGCTGTATTTCCCGAATTTCGTCGTCACTGAAGTCGGATTCTTTCGCGCCGTTACCCCGGTAATCGATCAGCCAGAGGCTGAATTTTTGCAAAAAAACGGACGGCTTCAGGCCAAGAGCTGTTACTATGGCATTAAACCATGCGACCGTTTTACCTCGTGTGTAAAAGATGTCGCATGCCGCGGCCAGCCCGGCAGCCGCGGCCATGTCCGATCTGCTAAAACTGTCGGTCGCCTCCAGAATATAAGGGGGAGTATTGTCCCATTGCATATTCAAGGTTGCCCCGCGAACCGCCAATCTGGTCCCTGGCAGGACGGCCAGCGGAAAAATATCAAGATGATTGGGATAGAGCGACAGAGCATAGTCCAGAGAGCGGCAAAAGCCCTCCAGAGTGTCCCCCGGCAGACCGTATATCAGGTCAAAACCGAAAACCGCGCCGCTCTCATTCAGCAGGCCGACCTTTTCAGTAAAATCAGCTCTGTTGAATGATCGGCCAACCAGTTTGAGTACCTCCCGGTCCGCGCTCTGTAATCCGATCTGCAGTGAACAGGCAATCTGTGCAAAGAGCCCCGCCATTTCACGATCTATAAATTCATTACGAACCTCAAAATGAAAGTGAATGGCAGGAGCAAGTTTTTTGATCATCCTCAGGATTTTTTTTGCACGCTTCGGATCAACGTTGAAGGTTGAATCGAGCACGAATATCTGTGAAACACCGGTGGCGGCAAAATGCCGTAATTCGGATTCCACTCTTTCCAGCGAAAAGTGGCGTACGCCATCGGTTCCGCGCGAATCAAAACAGAAATCACACGTAAAGCTGCACCCTCGCGATAATTGCCAGAGAATACCCGGATTGGCGCGGGCATCGATCACCCCTGTCAGGTAAGGGGAGGGGATTGAATCAAGGTTTGCGATAGGTGGCGGTGGTGGAAGAATGGTGGAACCTGGCAGCAAAACGCCCGGTATATTCGAGTAATCTCCACCAGCGGCCAGTGCCTGACAGAGAGATAAAAAGGGGGCCTCACCTTCGCCGATAACAACGAAGTCAAAGATTCCGATATTTGTAATAGTTTCAGGATCAGCGGTAGCTTCGGGGCCGCCGCAAAAAAGTATGACAGCAGGATGACTGTGCCGTAGTTGGATGGCTATTTTATGGATTAGATCGTGATTCCAGACATACATTGAAAAGCCGACAGCATCCGGAAGAGAATCGGCAAGCTGCATGGCGCAGGTCGCGGCATCCTCACCTAGAAAAAAATCAACAAGTTTAATCGGAACGGCGCTTTCAAGCGCATATGCCTTAAGAAAGGCATTCGCCAGCGGAATTGATTGCGGAGAAGGGGAGGGGTGTATGGAAACGAGGCTGATCAACACTCTCTTACGTCCTTGTTAAACATTTGAACAAAAAAGGCCAGCCTTGAAAGCTGACCTGTTACAGTTTTATATGCCAATTCTTCTGATATATCAAGTCATTTAGATAAATTGGCTCATTCCGCGTTCGTACTATTTTTCCTGTTGTAATCAGCTGCCATGTGGAGGCGAAACTTTATATACAACTTAAAGAACGCATGTTGTATACTGTTACATATGCTGGTTTAAGAGCCGACATAAAGCCGGTACTTATGTGCGGATATTAAGGTATCTACTTATTTCTAAAGATTTTTTCGGAGGCCGGGATGACAGATAAATTACCGCTTAATAAAATACATGTTCTTGATAAATGTAGTCTGATCGAAGAAAAATGTGCGCATATTTATCGTCATTTTGAGCGTATGTTTTCCGATGACCCCGATATTGAGGCGCTGTGGCGTAAGATTGCCAATGATGAAGACAATCATTCCGCTCAATTTAAGTTGGCATCGCTTCATTTGGGAAACAATAAAAAAGATATTGGTTCTAAAGATAAAAAATTAGATGCTGTCTTAGATAAGTTAGATTCGATTCACCGAACTGTCGAAACAAAATCGTTATCTTTATCAGAGGCATTTGAAATCGCATTAGTCATCGAGATTGAATTAGCAGAGCGTCACATAGAATCAATTTTAACTTATAAAAGTTGTGGACTTTCAGATCTTTTCGTAAAAATGGAGAGGTATGATCAGGGTCATCTGGAGCTTTTACAGGATGCTATTGATTCACTGGGGTAATGTTTATGTTTGTCAGCTGTAATTTATACCTCAATCCTGAATTCAGCACCGTCCTGAACATTTGATACAGTCAATCTGCCCCCCATGTTTTTCTCAATAATCACCTTAGACATATACAAACCGATACCTGTGCCCTGCCCCGGACCTTTTGTCGTGAAATAAGGCTCGAAAACCCTGGGAACAATATTGTCATCAATGCCCCCGCCGTTGTCATGAACAGTTACCACCGATAGATTGTTTTCACGGAATGCCCGTATGGTAATCCGTGGTTTTTTTGTCTGCCTCTCCAGCAATACATCTTTGGCATTAGCTGTCCTTGTCAAACAGTTTCATAACTCTAATTCCCGACACTGAAGGACACAGAAGAATCTCAGTCCACTCTCAGGTTGTCTGACTCAATCTGCCCATCAGAATGAGCCATTTATTCCAGTCATCCAATCCTTTT
>CAIYDX010000038.1 GCA_903925005.1 uncultured Geobacteraceae bacterium | reverse complement strand
GTTCGCGAAAACTCACCGCCCATATTAATTTTTAAAACCTCCTACCAACCGAGTCCAGATAATCTGACAACCATCAGAACTCTTGTCAATTAATTAAAAAATCAGAACCTCCATCACGTTCAAATAATTAAACTGCCAAGAAGTGGTCTGAATTGTAGTATTCTGGCTTCGTAAACTTTTTTGCAAAAGGCATCTTTAGTAAATATGGAGGAACAACCGTGAACAAGTATTTACAGTTACTATTGATCCTTGCTGTTGTAACGGGCTGCACCACCAAAGACTGGCGAACAGCAAGCAGAGAGTCGGCAGGGATTGCTCCATCTCCTGAAGCTACCAAAGAAGCTGTGCTTCAGATCTACGGAGCTTCTGCCTGGGGATGGAGAGGTTGGTTTGCCATCCATACTTGGATTGCAACCAAGCCAAATAACGAAGCATTCTATACAGTTTATGAAGTTATCGGGTGGCGGCAAAATCGAGGTTTGCCAGCCATGCGTATTGAAAAGGATCTGCCAGACCGGTACTGGTTTGGAGAACGCCCACGGCTGCTCAAGGAGTTTCGAGGAGAGTCTGCGGGGAAACTAATCGAAGCCGTTGACCGCGCTGCGAAAAGCTACCCCTGGCCTGACACCTACAAGGCTTTCCCCGGTCCAAACAGTAATACATTCACCGCCTGGATAGCCAAACAGGTTCCGGGCCTCGAACTGGACCTCCCTTATTCAGCAATTGGTAGTGGATATTTAAAATCAAAAGATCGATAAAAGCGGCACAACATTGACTGCTGAAGCGGAAATCAAAGTAATGATGAAGGTTGGATAAATGAGGTCTTCTACCGTCTTTCCCGCCCCCACCCTGGTTGTAATTCTACACCTCGATAGTGATCACGGTGGCGTCTAAATTCAACCAAGTTGAACCGTTTAAGGACCGGCGGTAACAACTTAGGCCCGACTGCAACCCAAGGGTCACCCCAATTAGAAGCTATATACCAATACCCATTGCTGTAGATATAGAAATTCGGGCGAATGTACACTAAATCATATGGCACAGCGACTGCTACGTAGTAGTCAAGTTCACGAAAATAAACAAACTGCGGCGGCACATCCGGAAGTACAAGCTGTTGAGGTTTATCCGGAATGACAATAGGCGGTGGCGTATAAGCAGGTGGCGCTGGGGTGACAGGCACACCACCAGGCCCTCCGGATAATAGTGGTGATGCTACTGCAGGTGCGGGAGTAACGACGGAAGAGCCTTGGGTTGCTTCGGAGGAGGGGCTTCCGCCATAGCAGGTTACAGAACTGAACAGTAGAATGGCGACAGCAAGTGTTTGTGGTCTTCGCTTGTATCTAATTTGCATTGGGTATTCACCTTATGAGGATAATATATATCCAGACTTTTGCATGTTTGTCTGACCTGCTTTACATGTGCAAAGTAAATCAGGCCATATGAAGCTTCATGTGGCGCCGCCATTCTTCCGTTGATGTGGTTTTCAGGTACTGAATGGCCTGCTCCGGAGTCATAGATGGATTCCTATGGGTTAACCCGAAATAACGGCACATCACCTCAAAAAGATACGTGTTATCCACAAGCCGATCCATTCCGAGTTCCCGCGCCTTGTGACCATATGCCAGCAGCAGCTGATCTTCCGCGGTATGATTGCAAGATGTAAATCCCACATTACCGCGGCGTATTACGGCCGCTGGCTCTCCCTTGGCTTTCTTTACGTATGAACTGTGAGACAGAATCTTTGCCAGGGTGGCGTCGGGCTGACAGATGAAGTCGCCGGTATGTGAGGAATAACCTGGAACCATGGCATCCGCAATCATCCTCGATTCATCCTTGCCGATGGCAAATCCTGTATGCTCTCGGACTATATCTCCGATATCCCCCGGACCCTTGCCTTTCATCTTTTTTAGGTTCCTCACACGAACCTGTGCAAAATAGTAGGCATGGTTAGATTGCCCATGCAGTGATACAAATTGAGGATATAGTTCTTTGCCGTTCTGAAGCCGTAAGCTCTGTGGCTGATTACCTTCGCCTTATTATTCAGCCCTT
>CAIYDX010000037.1 GCA_903925005.1 uncultured Geobacteraceae bacterium | reverse complement strand
ATGGCATACCAAAAGAGCACTTCAATCTGTTTCTAAAAGAATGTGAGTGGCGATTTAACAACCCAGACCCTAAGTATCAGGTTTTACTACTTAAAGAACTTGTTAAAGGATGTCTCAATTAGTTATCTAGGACAGCCCCTTATTATAACTCCATTTTACTAAACTCTGATTTTTACACATCTAACACAAAAGTCAACTCATCAACAAATTATTTTAATTCCAAACCAATTCCAATATTAGTTTGTATATGTTGCTGTTCCATTTCCATATGCGCTGATTATTCCACAACGGCGGTTAATATTCAAGTATATAAATGAAATATTTTAAAATAACGGCACTCAAACGTTGTATTTTTAACTGTGGAGGATTTGTAAAAAAGATGTGCAGCCAGTAATAAACAATTCGAATCTTCCGCGAAATTCCGTGGAGGATATCATTTAAGCTAGAAACGCCCTATTCTTGAATCAGAAAGGGCGTCGTTTATGGCTGATACGCCCTCTATTTGGCAGCCCGGCTATCCTCCAACAAATGAAGGACCCGAGGCTTTGCGTCCCTAAATTACTCTAGGTTTGCGATTTACACAGAGGTATGTGGCAAATTTGTTGCTGCCGTGAAAGTCATGAGCATTTCTCATGCCAATGCACAATTATCATGACAACTACCTGTTATTGCGAAGAGCAGCAACACGATCCGGCAAATACTTTTTTTGTTCGGTCCAAAAAAGTCACTAAACTATGACAAATTTTGTAGGTAATTTTACCTATTTCTTGATTTCAAACAATGAGCTTCTCAACAGTCAGTCCCAGATCGGCAACCTGCCCCATAACTTCAAGATGGAGAAATTCACTCTTGATCAATTCTTGTGACACTCTTTGAATGTCTTCGCCGGTAACCGCATCGTAACAGGCAAGAACATCTTCGATTGATTGCTGTTTTTGGAGGTAAATCTCGTTTTTTGCCAGACGGGTCATCAAACTATCGCTGCTTTCGAGCGACATAAGCGTTTTCCCTTTCAGCTGTTCCCGTGCGGCGTCAAGTTCATCCTGCGGCACCTCTTCTGCGACAAGCCGCGACATCTCGCGCTGGGCAATATCGATTACTTCGAGGCAATGATTCTTTTCGGTGCCGGCGTACACGACCAGCGCCCCGGTGTCGGCGTGGGAAATGATATAAGAGTAGACCGAATACGCCAACCCTTTCTTCTCGCGAATCTCCTGAAACAGCCGCGAGCTCATCCCCCCGCCCAGGATCGTCGTCAACAGAAACAGCGCATGGCGATCTTCATGATCAGAACGGAGCGAACGTGTGCCGAGGCAGACAAGCGTCTGCTCCATCTCCCGTTCGATTATATTTACCTCTTTATCTGAAGGTGGAAATGAACCGGTCGATTCAGGTTGCCATAACGAAGAAATATCGGAAAACAACGGCGCCAAAATGGCAACCAGTTCATCATGATGCACGTTGCCTGCCGCTGCAATAATGATATCCTGAGGACGATAGCGGCTGTTCTTATGCGCAAGAATCGCACTCCGCGACAAACCGGATACCGTCTGCTCACTGCCTAGAACCGGCATGCCGAGCTGCTGCCCCCGCCAGAAGTTCTGATGAAAGCGGTCATGAATGTACTCATCAGGCGAATCGTCGCGCATCTTTATTTCCTGAAGAACGACCTTCCGTTCCCGCTCAATTTCGTCAAGCGGAAAGGTTGAATTCAGAAAAATATCCGCCAGCAAGTCGGCGGAACGAGGCATAAATTTCGCCAGAACCTTGGCGTAGTAGCAGACATATTCATGTCCGGTAAACGCATTCAGGATCCCACCCATCGAGTCGATCTCACGGGTGATCTGATGAGCGGTGCGACGTTTCGTTCCCTTGAACAGCATATGCTCAATAAAATGAGCAACGCCGTTATCTTCGGGAGCTTCGTGGCGAGTGCCGTTGGCTACCCATATACCGGTTGTTACGGTGTGCATATACCCAATGTTCTGGGTGACAATGCGAACGCCATTATCAAGTGTAGTTGTAGTTATCATGTACAAAGCATACCCAAGTTTTTTACTATTTCAACCTAAAACAAAATAATAATTATATGTCCAGCTGTTCCGCCAGCAATTCAACAGTATGCCTGACCTTGACATTCGCTCCATCCTGATCGAGCCCCCCCCTGATCTGCATCACGCAGCCGGGGCAATCCATTGCCACGATCGGAGCGCCGGTATCCTTAATATTTTTAAGTTTGCGCTGCAGAATCGGCGCCGAGATTTCCGGCATTTTCAGCGAATATGACCCGCCCATGCCGCAACAGGTATCGCACTCGAACATCTCGGTCAGTTCATAACCAGCTTTTTGCAGCAACTCTCTCGGCTGTTCGGAAATCTTGAGCGCCCGTTTCAGGTGACAGGAATCATGGTAGGTGATCTTGCCGAGCTTTTTGCCATCCTTCAGCGACAGCCGCCCTTCATCGACCAGCTTTTTGACCAGAACGGAAAAATCGATCGTCTTGGCGGCCAGCTCTTTCGCCTTCGGCAGCCATTCGGTCTGTCCCACGCTTTCAAAGGTGCTGATAAATTCATGTGCCAGCGCCACGGTGCAGGTCGGACAGGCGGAGATCACATAGGTTGCATCGACGCTCAAGAGGGCCTTGATGTTGTCAATGGCATTCTTTTCCGCGACCTCATACGCGCCATTGTAGCGGGCCGGAGCGCCGCAGCAGGTCTGCTCTTCAGGAAAAATCACCTCAATGCCGGCCTTGTTCAGTACTTTTATCAGCGCCTCTCCCATTTCCGGATAGGCAAAATCTATCAGACAGCCGGCGTAAAAAACCACTTTTTCCTTCTGCTTCGGTTGTTTTATTTTTTTAAAGATATCACGGAACGGCTCGGCGGCGATGGCCGGCAGGCTGCGACCGTCGGTCAGATCCGCCAGAAACAGCGGCAGGTGGCGGATAAATTTACCCGTGGTAAACGGCTTGCCGGCAATTGAAGCGGCCCGCAGCATCCCGTGAAACAGCTTGCGATTGTTCACCACGGCATAGATCGTCTTTTGCAGCAGCGGCACCCCCTGATCCAGCACCAGCCGACGCCTCAGCTCCATAATCAGATCGGGAATGTCGATCTTTCCGGGGCAGACATCCTTGCAGGCGCCGCACTGAATGCAGAGCCCCTGGATATCTTCCGATTGTTTCAGTTCGTCGAACCAGGCGGTCAGGATCGTGCCGATACCGCCGGTATACACCTTACCGAAGACATGCCCCCCCACCAGCCGAAAAATCGGGCAGACGTTGAGACAGGACGCGCAGCGAATACACTGTAGCGCCTGTTTGAATTTGGGATCGGCCGCCATTTCGCTGCGGCGGTTATCCATCAGGATAATATGCATATCCTTCATTGTGCCATCGGTATTCGGCGTCGGACCGGTGATGATCGAGGCGTAGCTGGTCAGCAGCTGGGCCGTCGCGCTCCGGGGAAGTGCTTTTAAAATTGTGGCGACATCTGCGTAATTGGCGATCAGTTTTTCGATGCCGACCAGCGCAATATGAATTTTGGGAAGTGACGTAACAAGACGGGCATTACCTTCGTTGGTCATCAAGACGATGCTGCCGGTCTCCGCAACGGCGATGTTTCCGCCTGAAATCCCCATATCGGCGGCAAGGAACGTAGGGCGAAGCTTCTCACGCGCAACCTTGACGAGTCTTGGAATATCCGATGTCAGCCGTTCGTTGACCTCCTTGCTGAACAGGTCGGAAACCTCCTCCTTCGTCATATGAATGGCAGGCATGACCATATGCGAGGGGGTCTGCCCGGCCAACTGAATAATCCATTCTCCGAGATCGGTTTCTCCGACTTCGATCCCGGCCTTTTCCAGGTACGGGTTGAGATGGATTTCTTCCGTTGCCATTGACTTTGATTTTATAACCGATTTTACGCCATTCTCCTGCGCTACCTTCAGAATGTACTCTCTGACCTTGGCCGGATCGTTTGTTCTGAAAACTTTGGCGCCTCTGGCCTCGGCATTCTGCGTAAACTGCTCGGAGAGTTCGTCAAGATGAGAGGCGGCATACGACTTAAGATCGGCAATTTTCCCCCGCAGCTCCTCAAAATCAATACCCTCATACGCTTTGGCACGGTTGACCTTGTACGCTTCGGAGAATTTCCCAAGCGCTCCGGTCAGATTAATATTATTGACAGCCTTATGGATGGATTCCTTGAATTCGTTCCGCATTAGATAGTACCCCCTAATTCATCGACAAAAATAATTACCAGCCGTTCCGGTCCATGCACGCCGATCGTCAGCACCCGCTCGATATCGGCGGTTCTGCTCGGCCCGGTAATCATCGCAAGGTAGGCGCAATCTCTAGGGTGCACCTTGGAAAGGAGTGTCGGCATGTCCGGCAGTATTCCACTTGTCGGCACTATGGCGATATGAATAGTCGAAAGCGACGATACCAAGCGCTGCTCGATAGCGGTTGAGTTCTGAGCCAGCGATCCGGTATCCGCCAAAGCCCAATCCATCTGGCTTATCCCGAAACGGGCCTGCGATGCCGATTCACGGGTAACTGCAAATTTTAACCCTGGAAGTCCCTCCAAGACGGCCCGGTCCATGCCATCAAGAAATGGACTGTCGGCCCACAGAGCAGCCGTTTGCGGCGTATCGGCAATCCCTTCATTCTGCAAAAACTCGATCAGATAGGCAAGTGCCGCATCTTTAGTTGCATAGCGACAGACCTCCGCACTGACACCTTCCGCCCTCAATTTAAATTGTTCGTAAATCATGTCGTCTCTCCTCTGCTTCAAGCGAATGTATTCAGAAGTATAAATGTAAAAAGGTTTTACCGGCGCGCCGCTTTTAAAGCTCTGCCTTTGATATATTCAACAACAAAAAACCGTTAAATCAACTTGTATAACCACATTACATATCACCCTATTTCATCTCTATATCCTTTGTCAACAAGCTTTTTTTATATACCATAAAATAATGCTTGACAGTTTTTTCTAAAACTAGTAATTGGTATTACAAGTTAGCAAAACCTGTTTATATTTTTGCATTACCAATAAATTAGCTTGTATTTGCAGAGCAACTTAAATGAAGCCGCAGCAGCACTCACACCCCCAGAATGGAAAGGAGAAACATCATGCCCTGGATTCAAACGTACACCCCTGTAGCAGGTAGTCTCGGCCTGTCGGCGCTTGTCGCCGCCATCCCACTCGTTGTAATCTTCGTCTGTCTCGCAGTTTTAAAGATGAAAGCCCACAAGGCTGGCCCTCTGGCCGTTGCATCGGCGATAGGAATCGCTATAGCCGTATGGGGGATGCCGGCCAAACTGGCAGGGCTGGCATTTGCGCAGGGTGCTGCTTTCGGTCTCTTCCCGGTATTCTACATCGTCATCACAACCCTTTTTCTCTACAACATTACCGTTAAAGGCGGCCAGTTTGAAATCATCCGGGCATCGCTGGCCGGAGTAACCGCCGACCGTCGCATCCAGGCACTGCTGATCGCCTTCTGCTTCGGCGCCTTTATCGAAGGAGCAGCCGGCTTCGGCACACCGGTAGCTATCGCCGGCGCTACCTTGGTCGGTCTCGGCTTCCGTCCGCTATACGCCGCCGGTGTCTGCCTGATCGCCAACACCGCACCGGTTGCTTTCGGCGCTATCGGTATCCCGGTTGTAGCCCTGGCCGGCGTCATGGGCTACGGTGATGACGGCATGATGAAGCTCTCCACAATGGTAGGTCGTCAGCTTCCGTTCATATCCGTATTTATCCCATTCTATGTAATCATGATCATGGTCGGCTGGAAAAAGACCATCGAAGTTCTGCCGGCAATCATCGTCTGCGGCGTCACCTTCGCCGTCGGTCAGTGGGCCACGGCAAGCTACCTCGGCCCATATCTGCCGGACATTATCTCCTCGCTGGCTGCCATGGCTGCGCTGGTACTGCTGCTTCAGGTCTGGAGCCCTAAAGAAAATTATGTTTTCGATCATGAAGAGGCAAGCAAGGGCGTTGAGCAACATCATTACACCGCCGGAGAGGTATTCCGCGCCTGGGCACCCTACCTGGCCCTGACTATTATGGTACTGCTCTGGGGCTTCCCCTCCGTCAAGGGCGAACTGGACAAGAGCAAGGTGGTCGTTACGGTTGCCGGACTCGACAACATGATCGTCAAGAAAGTTTCCAAACCGGAAGATGGCCTGAAGAAAATTGCGGTTGTAACAGCTGAAGCGGACAAACTGCTGGCCGCGTTGCCGACAACCGAACCTAAACTTGCCGGTGCTATCACAATGCTGAATGAGTTGAAGGGTCTGGAAGAGAAGTTTCTGCCGGTTGAGCAGGGAATGGCCGGTAAAGGGGCCGTGCTGACCGAAGAGCGCACTTCCGGCTTCAATGCTATTGCCAAGAAGAATGCCGATATCCAGAAACTGGTCAAGGACGACCTCGAAAAGAACAAGCTGGTAGCTAAAGATCAGTTTAAGCCGCTGGTTAAATCACTGGCAGATCAGCTGCCTGTCAAGCTCCCTGCCAAATATAACTTCAACTTCATGTCCGCCGCCGGCACCGCCATTCTGATCGCCGCCTTCCTTTCGGCACTGATCTGCGGAGTAGGTTTTGGCGATGTTGTTAAACTGGCCGGAAAAACACTGTATGACATGCGCTACCCTGCTGTAACCGTCGCCTCCGTACTCGGTCTGGCTTATGTGATGAACACCTCCGGCATGACCAACTGCCTCGGCCTGATCTTCACCAAGACCGGTCACTGGTTCCCCTTCATCGCACCGTTCCTCGGCTGGCTGGGCGTTTTCCTGACCGGTTCCGATACATCAAGTAACGTTCTCTTCGGCGGCCTGCAAAAAGCCACCGCTGAACAGCTCGGCCTCAACCCGATCCTCTGCGGCGCAGCCAACACCAGCGGCGGCGTTATGGGCAAGATGATCTCCCCCCAATCGCTGGCTGTTGCCACAGCCGCTTGCGGAATGGTTGGCGAAGAGGGCACGCTGTTCCGTTTAACCTTGAAACACTCTATCTTCCTGACCGTAGTGGTTGGTGTCATAGTTTATGTGCAGGCTTATTTCCTGCAGTGGATGATTCCGTAAAGTAAGAGTATAATTGATAGGGGTAAGGGTCAAGAAAGCAGGGGCAAGGGTCCAGTAAAGTCAACTGCTTTTAAAACCCTTGCCCCTTGCCCCTTGCCCCTTGCCCCTTGACCCTAGTTTCACACCAGTCAGAGAAGGAGAAAACCGTGGAATTTTTTAAAGATATCTATACTTTTCTGGAGAAAAACTTCTTCAACTCTCTGACCAAAAAACTGGCCGGCAACGTTCTGTTCCTCCTGCTGCTTCAGTCGCTGATGCTGGCAGCCGCACTACTTCGTGACCAATTGCCGCAAACGTCCGGTCATTACCTCATAATTGCAATCTATATTGTTTCAATTTTGGCATCGGTCGGCAGCCTGCTCTTTCAGCGATACCTTCTTATCAAGCCGCTAACGCAATTTGCCACAACCTTGACCACCAAAGATCTGTCGATGGATGCCCCACTGGTGTCCTATGACGAGATACGTACGCTATCGATCAACTACAATCTGTTTTTGGCGGATATCCGTGACATTTTGCACAACACCAAACAGATGGCATTGCGCAGTGCGCTGGATTGCACAAAAGTTAAAAAACAGGTTGTAAACTCTCAGAACAACGCCAGAAAACAGGGTGAGCTGGCTGACATAATCCTTACGTCGAGCAAAGAGGCCAGTCAGGCCATAAACGACATCACCCAGAGCACCCATGACATCTCCAGGTCGATTGACGGCAATTTCAAGACCGCTGTCGGCTCCCTGACAGAACTGCGCGACGTCACCGACAACATTGCGCGTGTTGTCGCCAAGCTGGATGATTTCGGGACCACAGTCGCCAGCCTCAACACTAACTCTGAAAAAATCAGGGATATCGTTTCGTTGATCGAGGACATCTCCGACCAGACCAATCTCCTTGCCTTGAATGCGGCCATCGAGGCGGCGCGGGCCGGAGAGCACGGGCGCGGTTTCGCCGTGGTTGCCGACGAGGTGCGTGCTTTGGCGGAGCGGGTCAACAGGGCAACACGGGAGATCTCGGGCAACATCGACGACATGCTGAAGAACGTCAGGAACACCCAGCAGGAAACCACGGTGATCGGCACGTATATCGGCCGAACCCGCGAAGTCGTTGAAAACACCTCCCGGCATTTCGATAAACTCGTTCAGGATTCGGAGAACAACAGCTCGCAGCTTACTCGAATCGCCGCCGCCTCGGAGGAGATTTCGGTCACGACTTCGGAAATCAACCGTCAGGTCGCCGATGTTCACGCACTCAGCTCCGATGTCCTGGTAAACCTCGAAGAGTCCAACAACCTGTCCAACGGCATGCAGGAAGTCACCGAGAAGATGCTGGAGGTCGCCTCGCGCTTCAAGATCGGTCGCGGCCATGTAGAGGAGTTGATCCAGAAGGCCGCTGATTACCGTGATCAGATACAGGCCAAGATGATTGAAATATCAGGACGCGGTATCAATATCTTCGACCAGAACTATCGTCCGGTCCCGAATACGAACCCGCAGAAGTTCGCCGCGGCATACAACGACGTTTTTGACCGTGAAATGCAGCCGCTGTTCGACAAGGGTTTGGAAGTTTTTCCGGAGGCGATCTATACCCTGATTGTAGCTGAAAACGGCTATCTCTCGACGCATCACAGCAAAAACCAGCGGCCGCTGACCGGGAACTACGATGTTGACCTGCTAAACAGCCGTGAGAAAAGAATTTACGCTTCGAACCCGATGGAAATCCGCCGGGCGAAGAACACGACACCGTTCCTGTTGCAAACTTACGCCAGAGATACCGGGGAAATTCTCAATGACCTCTCGCATCCGATTTTTATCAACGGCAAGCACTGGGGCTCATTCATAATGGGTATTCGGCCGGAAACTCTCAGCCACGGGTAAGAACAGGGGCCAGGGTCAAGGGTCCAGGGAACAGTAAAGTCATCTGCTTTTAAAACCCTTGACCCTGGCCCCTTGACCCTCAACCGGCCCCTTGACCCTAAAAAAAAGGAGTTTATATGCAACCAACATTCATAAAAGAGCTGCAAACCATCGTCGGCGAGCAGTACACCCTGACTGACCGGGAATCGCTGGCGGTCTACGGCTACGACTCCACGCCGGAACTGGAAAGCTTGCCGGGGGCGGTTCTGTTGCCGGGAAGTGCCGATGAGGTGGCACGCATCATGCGCCTCTGTCACGGCGCCGGCATCTGCGTCACGCCGCGTGGCTCCGGCACCAACCTCTCGGGCGGTTCGCTTTCCGCCGGCGGCGTTGTTGTTCAGACCAGCCGCCTGAACCGCATCATAGAGGTGGACGAAGAGAATCTGACCGCCACGGTTGAGCCTGGTGTCGTTACCAGCGCGCTGCACCGCGAAGTCGAGTCACGCGGCCTGTTCTATCCACCCGATCCGGGGAGCATGAATATCTCAACGATGGGTGGTAATGTTGCCGAAAACTCCGGCGGTCTGCGCGGTCTTAAATACGGGGTTACGGCAAACTATGTCATGGGTCTGGATACTATCCTTGCCGATGGCGAACTGCTGCGCACCGGCGGCAAGGTCGTCAAGGATGTAGCCGGTTACAGCCTTAGTCCGCTGCTCGTCTCATCCGAAGGGACCCTGGGGCTCTTCACCGGGATTACCGTCAAGCTGATTCCCAAGCCGCAAGGAAAGATCACCATGCTGGCCCACTTCCCGGTATTGCAAGATGCCGCCTTGGCGGTTTCCGCCATCATCGCCGCCAAGGTGATTCCCGCGACGCTCGAATTCCTCGACAAAGTCACAATCAAGTGCGTTGAGGATTACGCCCATGTCGGCTTGCCGCTGGACGTTGATGCCGTGCTGCTGATCGAGGTGGATGGTCATCCGGTGGTGATTGCCGAGGAGGCTGCCGCAGTGGCGGAAATATGCAAAAAACACCGTTGTTCGTTCTTTCAGACCGCCAAAGATGCCGACGAAGCGCTCAAACTGGCAACTGCCCGCCGCACGGCCCTTTCTGCCCTGGCGCGGCTCAAGCCGACCACGATTCTGGAAGACGCCACCGTGCCGCGCAGCTGTATTGCCCAGATGCTGCAGATCATTCAGGCCTCGGCAAAAAAATACAACGTCACGATCGGCACCTTCGGTCACGCCGGCGACGGTAACCTGCACCCCACCTGTCTGACCGACGAACGGGACAAAGACGAGATTGCCCGCGCCCATGCCGCTTTTTCAGAGATCTTTGACGCCGCCATCGCCATGGGTGGCACTATCACCGGCGAACACGGCGTCGGACTGGCCAAGAAAAAGTATCTGCCAAGACTGGTCGGAGAATCGGGAATCCGGGTCATGCGAGGCATCAAACAGGCCTTCGATCCAAAGGGGATTTTAAATCCGGGGAAAATATTTTGACAAACATACCTATAGATAGAGAACTTGAAGAGCGAATGGTTAAATTTGACACATGGGTCAAGGAAGGTAAGATACCATCGTCATCAAAAGTCATACCGATCCAGCAATCACTAAGCACCTTGCAATGGGTTTTACCTACTCAGCAAGTAATCGAGATCCTGAGAAACTCTAGATCATTCGCCCTGGCTGATTGTCTTTGCAGAACAAAACACCAGAGGTGCGACAACCCTCTTGAAGTTTGCTTTTACACCAATGATGTCGCTGATAAGAAGGTTGCTGAAGGAGCCGCTCGATATGTGGATATGAATGAGGCGACTGAGCGGCTTAAATTAGCGAATAAACATGGACTCGTGCATCTGACATTTTACAATCCCGAACAGCATGTGTATGCGTTATGCAGCTGCTGTGAATGCTGCTGTCATGATATTGAATTCATGAAAAAACTGGGCCGCCCTGACCTCGTCGCCCATGCCGACTACATAGCTTCGGTAGATACGAGTAGTTGCAATAAATGTGAAGCATGCATTGAACGCTGCATGTTCGGCGCGCAAGAACTACAGGAGGGTAACTACACATACAAGCGTGAAAAATGCTATGGATGCGGCCTCTGCGTGACAACATGTCCAACCGGGGCTATTTCAATGGTACTCAGATAAATCAGGATGTCTGGTTGAGAAGCCGGAATCCGGGGAAAATATTCTAAACAGGCTTACAGCAATTGAAGAGGAACAAAATATGAGTAATTGTCTTACAAGACAGATAGCTTTATCAAATATCTCAGGGTGCTTGGTTGAAAAACCGGAATGCGAACATGCCTACAAGTTCGGTTTCAGCATCGTATGCCGCCATCCCGAACACACTAAATTTCACGCCCACACCGCAGGTGAACTGAAAAAAGAAAGCGCTCTTGAACTATATGATGAACTGAGACGAAAAAGACGCAGTGAATTCATGGCTAATCTGGATGAAACCAGCAGGAGAATATTCTGCCACCAGACCGACTTCTTCGGCCAGCCTCTGACGGGCATGGATCTGAACGAACAACATTGAGGATCAAACTATGGACTACGTCAAACTTATAAACTGTATGCGCTGCGGCATGTGCCTGCCAAGCTGTCCGACCTACAAGGAAACGTTTCTTGAAACCGCGTCGCCACGCGGGCGGGTGGCGCTGATCCGTAAACTGCAGGAAGGCAATCTGGATCAGTCGGAACAGCTTCTGGAATACCTCTCACTCTGCCTGGACTGCCAGGCCTGCGCCTCGGCCTGCCCTTGCGGCGTCAATGCCGGCGAGCTTGTGGCCGAGTTCACCTGCGAACGGAAGTCGGACAGCGGCCTCGGCTTCATGGAGGACTTGATACTGCGCAAACTGGTGCCGCACCCCGACAGGCTGGAAACTTCGATGGCGCCGATGCGGCTATACCAGAACAGCGGTCTGCAGAAGCTCGTCAGGACACTCGGCGTTCTGAAGATGTTTCCAAAACAGCTGGAGAGGATGGAAGGGCTGTTGCCCCCCCTCCCCGCTCGCCCACTCCGTCAGGAAATAAACGAGATAACGCCGGCGGTCGGCACGGAACGCGGTACGGTCGGATTTTTTCTTGGCTGCGTTATGAGCCTGATTTTCTCGGATGCCAGCCGTGCCACAATTAAACTGCTCTCGTCGCTCGGCTACCGGGTCATCACTCCCAGGAACCAGGTCTGCTGCGGCGCCCCCAACATGCTGGCCGGCGATCTGGTCGGCCTGAAAGACGCCGCCCACACCAATATCGATATTTTTGGCGGTTATAATGTCGATTTCATCGTCACCGACTGCGGCGGCTGCGGCGCGGAGTTGAAAAAATACGGGGACCATCTGGATGGATATGCGCCGGCAGAAGCCTTCAGCGCCAAAACCAGGGATATCTCGCAACTGCTGGCGCTGCATCAAGATGAGCTGCGTACAAAACTCAAACCGCTGTCTTTGAAAGCGACCTACCATGATCCTTGCCATATTGCTCACTGTCAGGGAATCCGCAAGGAGCCGCGCGATCTGCTCAAGCTGGTGCCCGGCCTTGAATTTACAGAGCTTGAAGCCGCTGACGCCTGCTGCGGCAGCGCCGGCACCTACAATATCGAGCGGCCGGAGATGTCAGACCTTATCCTGAAACGTAAACTGGACACGATCCGCGCCAGCGGCGCCCAAGTGTTGGTGACCAGCAACCCGGGGTGCCTGCTGCAGCTCAAGAAGGGGTTGGCGGATCATCTGCCGGACGTGAAAATCATGCACCTGACCGAAGTGCTGGCACAGAGCATGGCCGGATAATAGCTATTTTCAAAGATTTATCATAACAAGCGTTGAAGAGCACATACTGCCATTTGTGCTCCTTTCAAGGCCGGAGGGAAGTACATCCTCCGGCTTTTTTTTGATATCAATATTTTCAACTGCCTGCCGACACAGCTAATTGTGACCACACTTCTATGTATTAATCACCAATATTCACATGTATTACCATTTATTTTATCATATCTTAAAATAGTATATTCTTATATACCAGCAATATAACACTGATTATAATAATTGTTGACAAGCAATAAATAAAAGGATAATTGGTAATACCATATATAATTTCAGACATAGATACATACATTGTTCATTGCTATCGGAATTACTATGACGTTTCATTCCATTAAAATAAAAAAACTCTCCGCACAGATAGCCGAACAGATCCGTTCCGCCATCCTGGCCGGTGAATATACGCCTGGCGACAAACTGCCATCCGAACGGGAACTGGCTGAGATGTTCGACGTCTCGCGCCCATCCGTCAGGGAAGCGCTTAATATGTTGGCAACGGCCGGACTGATAGCATCGCATCAGGGCGGTGGAACAGTGGTTTTGTCATTGATGGATAAAGCCGATGTCAATCCTTTTTCCGAATTGATTCGCGCTGAAATGGAGCGGGCTCTCGATGTTATCGAGGTTCGAAAAGGCATTGAATCCTGGACCGCATATTATGCCGTCGAGCGGTCACTGCCCGAAGATATCAGGAGAATGGAGGATATTATTTCTTCCATGCAGCACAGACTGAATGATCCAGTTTCTTCAGAAGATCTGGACACCGAATTCCATATCAGCGTAGCCAGGGCAACACACAATTTCGCCTGGCTGCACCTGATGCAGACCATCTATGACGGCATGAAGAATTTCCAGCACCTTGTATGGCGATCGGTGAATCTCACCGGCGATGACCATTCCCTGCTCTACACACATCATCTCGGAATATTCGAAGCCATCAAGTCAAAGGACCCTGAAGCCGCAAGAACAGCCATGCTGGATCATCTGTCGTTCGCTGAGCAACGCAGCAGCGCCTATGTTGGTCAGGACCGCATTAATCATCTTCTGAATCAATAATTCATGTAACCACTTACAAAGGAGATCAGATGAACATTCATGAGTATCAGGCAAAAGCAATTTTGAGAAAATATGGAGTACCGGTCCCTGACGGACACGTTGTCTACAACAGTGCCGGCGCGCGCGAGTGGGCCAAGCGCCTGGGTGACGGCCCCTGGGTCGTCAAGGCACAGATCCATGCCGGCGGCCGCGGCAAGGGGGGGGGCGTCAAGCTGGCCCGCAGCGCCGACGAAGTGCGCAACCT
>CAIYDX010000036.1 GCA_903925005.1 uncultured Geobacteraceae bacterium | reverse complement strand
CTTCCAACGTTTTCATTTGATTCTGTCATCTTCAGTCTCCTCTCTTCGCACTACAGGTGACGAAAGGGACTGGGCACTTATGTGGTCTTCATGTCAGGATTGCTCCATCGGTTTCTGATGAAGAATTATAGACTGTGACAATTAATGGTTATATCTCAACGCATCACAGTAAAAACCAAAAACAGTTATGCGGTAACTATGAAATAGACTTGTTGAACAGTCGAGAAAAAAGATTTTTTGCATCAAACCCGCTCGAAATCCGTCGAGCAAAGAACACGACGCCATTTCTGCTGCAGACCTACATTAGAGATACAGGTGAGATCCTCAACGACCTTTCGCACCCCATACACATCAACGGTAAACACTGGGGTGCCTTCATACTCGGTATTAAGCCGGAAATGATAAGCGGGTAAATATATCGATGGTTCTGGATTATGTTAGAGCGCTCGTAGCCAAATGAAAGTTAGTAAACAAGATCGACCTTTCGGCGACCAGCAAACTGCGAGCAGTCCCGGAACATGCAAATCGATAGGTTCCGTCCTTGGCTTGAACTGGTGGACAAAAGACAATTGTATCATTTTTTAACGGAGATTGAAGTACTCAATATTTCTGAAGAAGGCAAAGGAAAAACATGAAAGCAGTTGCAGGAAAATACTTTATTCAGACGGTGTCACATGCGTTGGATCTGATCGATCAGTTCCAGGTAGGCAATGCCGAGCTTGGTATTACCGATCTGAGTCAACGCATGAATCTTACAAAAAATGCTGTATTTCGTATAGTTGCTACATTGGAGGAAAAAAAATACATCAAAAAGAATAATTCAACCGGTAAATACACGCTAGGAATAAAACCAATGGAACTTGGACAAGTAGCTACTAGACTAATAGATTATGTTGACTATGCGCGTCCTTTTCTGATCGATCTCAAACAGCAGTCCCATGAAACTTGCTATTTCTCGATCATTAAGGACGGCTATACCTATTTTCTCGACGGTGTGGAATCAGACTTAACCGTACGTGTTAAGAAACAGGTAGGTAGCAGTCGACCGTTGTATTGTACTGCTGCAGGTAGAGCGCAATTGGCTTTCATGTATCCGCAAAAACAGTTGGATCTACTTTTGAGGTCAGAAAAAATCGGTTTCACATCCCGAACAATCACGGATCTTAGTGTGTTGCAAAGCGAACTGAAAAATGTAGCACAGCTTGGTTACGCAATTGATAATCAGGAATATGACTCTGGAGTAATGGAGATTGCAGCGCCTGTCTTCGACTCACATGGAACAATTATTGGTGCTCTGAGTATATTGGGGCCGGAGATGCGTCTGGTTGGAACTCGCATGAAAGATGAGTTAATTCCGCTTCTCTGCCAGAGTGCTTCACGCTTATCCAACATACTTGGATTTAGCCGGACAGAAAATAAAAATGACCGGAATCAGTCCTCCTACAAAAAACAAAGAGAATGCTAGTAAGTTTGAGAGACAATAAGTATTCACTCGACTATTTTATAAACTGCTGTGGAAGTACCCAGCATTAAAAGTGAACTATGTAGAACATAATCGAACATTCAAGAAATTAGTTAGGAGTTAGTACAATGGCAAAATACAAGGGAAACACTAAAGACAATGTTGTATCCATGCGTATTAGCGATGAAGAAAAAATAACATTAATGAAAATGGCGGAGCATACTCAAAAAAGTATTTCGTTGATAATGCGCGAGGCCATGAATCTATACCACCCCAATCGTGAAAATGGTTCCAATTTAGGGCAATAAAATTAGTTTGAGAGTTACTGACGAGCACATACTGCCATTTGTGCTCCTTTCACGACCGGGTGCGTACATCCTCGGCCAAAAAAATACTTATGACTACGTAATCGTAGCTAGTAAATACTGGAGAAATGTATGACCAGAAAAATGGTAACCATTGACGGAAACACCGCCGCTGCCCATGTGGCCCACGCCACTAATGAAGTTATAGCTATTTATCCAATTACTCCTTCTTCGGATATGGGTGAAATCTCTGATGCCAAAAGTGCTGCCAATGAAAAGAATATCTGGAACACCACCCCGTCAGTAGTTGAGATGCAGTCCGAAGGTGGCGCCGCAGGCGCAGTCCATGGTGCTCTTCAGACCGGTGCTTTGACCACAACCTTCACCGCCAGTCAGGGGTTGTTACTGATGATACCTAACATGTTTAAAATCGCCGGCGAGCTGACCTCGACTGTGTTCCATGTCTCGGCCCGGGCAATTGCAACTCATGCACTTTCTATTTTTGGCGATCACTCCGATGTGATGGCTTGCCGTTCCACCGGATGGGCAATGTTGTGTTCTAACAATGTTCAGGAGGTGATGGACTTCGCGCTAATCTCGCAAGCCTCCACCTTGCGCAGCCGCGTACCGTTCCTACACTTCTTCGACGGGTTCCGAACCTCGCACGAAATACAGAAGGTCGAGGAGCTAACCTTTGATGACATGCGTGCCATGATTGATTATGAACAGGTAGAGGCCCACCGTGCGAGAGCGTTATCACCAGACAACCCGGTTATGCGGGGTACAGCCCAGAACCCGGATGTTTACTTTCAGGGCCGCGAGACCGTCAATCCATTCTATCCAGCATGCGAAAGGATTGTTCAGGAGGAAATGGACAGGTTCGCCAAGGTTGCTAATCGCAGCTACAAGCTTGTCGATTATAGTGGTGCTCCAGATGCCGATCGAGTCATCGTTATCATGGGTTCAGGAGCTGAAACTGTAGAGGAGACTATCGAAAACTTGGCTACCAAGAATGAGAAGGTTGGAGTGGTCAAGGTTCGGTTGTATCGGCCGTTCCCTGTGGAAGCTTTTGCTGCTGCTCTTCCGGCCACAGTGAAAAAGATTGCTGTCCTTGATCGAACTAAGGAGCCGGGTTCAATTGGCGAACCGCTCTATTTGGATGTGCGAACCGCAATCGGAGAGGCTATGTCCTACGGCAAGTCAGCCTTTGTAAAATACCCGGTTATTGTAGGTGGCCGCTACGGGTTGGGATCAAAAGAATTTACCCCAAGTATGGTCAAGGCCGTCTATGACAACCTCAAGGATGACTGCCCAAAGAATCATTTCGTGGTTGGCATAGTAGAAGATGTTACCAATTCAAGCCTACAGTTGGACCCGGATTTCAAGAATAAGGCCGACGGGATCTATTCAGCCGTGTTCTATGGTCTCGGCTCTGACGGCACCGTGGGTGCCAATAAAAACTCGATAAAGATCATTGGCGAGCGCACGAACAATTATGCCCAGGCCTACTTTGTTTATGATTCTAAGAAAGCCGGTACCATTACTATATCTCACCTGAGATTTGGTAAAAACCCCATCCACTCGCCATACTTGATTGACCAGGCAGATTTTGTTGCATGTCATAATTTTTCCTTTCTTGAAAAATACGACATGCTTGCAAAGGCCAAGCAGGGGGCAATATTCCTGCTGTGTTCGCCGTTCGATCATGACGAGGTCTGGGATCGTATGCCCGTTGAGGTGCAGCAGCAGATTGTCAACAAAAAACTCAAGTTCTTTGTGATAAACGCAACAAAATTGGGTGAAGAACTCGGGCTTGGCGCAAGAATTAACGTCATCATGCAGACCGCATTCTTCAAGATATCTTCCATTATCCAGCTTGGGACGGCTCTCGACTCTATCAAGGATGCAATTAAGAAATCTTACGGCAAAGCTGGCGAGATGGTAGTTGAAATGAACTACAAAGCTGTGGACGCCGCGCTGGAGAACATCCAGGAGGTTCAGGTGCCTGCCATGGCGTCTAGTGTTATATGTAAGCCTCCGGTCGTTTCTAAAGGGGCTCCGGCCTTCGTGAGGGACGTTACCGCAACCATGATTGCTGGCAACGGAGATGATTTGCCGGTCTCCAAAATGCCGATTGACGGCACCTTCCCAACGGCCACTTCCCAGTACGAAAAACGTAACATAGCCACAGAAATTCCGGTGTGGGACGAGATGCTCTGTGTCCAGTGCGGTATCTGCTCCTTTGTTTGCCCGCATGCCACCATCCGAATGAAGATCTATCCGCAGGATGCATTGTCCAATGCGCCGATCGGCTTCAAGGCTGCTGATTCCGCTGGCAAGGATTTTAAAGGGATGAAGTTCTCGTTGCAGGTTGCACCAGAAGACTGTACTGGATGCGCCGCATGTGTTCACAATTGCCCTGCCAAGAGCAAAGAAGACCCGTGCCATATGGCCATCAATATGCAACCCCAGCCACCACTGCGCGAACAGGAAGCTCGAAACTGGGACTTCTTCCTTTCGCTACCTGAGACCGACCTTGATCTGATCAAGTTGGACTCTATCAAGGGTAGCCAGTTGGTGCGGCCGCTGTTTGAGTTCTCCGGCGCTTGCGCCGGCTGTGGCGAAACACCCTACCTCAAACTTTTATCGCAGCTTTTCGGTGACCGTGCCTTGATTGCTAACGCCACTGGTTGTACCTCTATCTACGGTGGCAACCTACCTACCACCCCTTGGGCACGCAGAAGCGACGGCCGTGGGCCAGCTTGGTCTAACTCGCTTTTTGAAGATAATGCAGAATTTGGCTTCGGCATGCGGCTGACAGTGGATAAACTGGGTGAGGCGGCGGGAGAGTTGCTGGATCAATTGCTTAGCTGTGGTTGTAAGTCCTGCGAATCCTTCAAAAACGTGATGGCTCAAATAAAGAATGCCGATCAGACTAACCAGGCCGGTATCGAGGCCCAGCGCGGGCGGGTTGCTGAACTGAAGAAAAAACTGGCTGATTGTCCTGATCCGGCAGCACGCCGTCTTCTGAGCATGGCAGATTATCTGGTCAAAAAGTCTGTATGGATCGTGGGTGGCGATGGTTGGGCCTACGATATTGGCTACGGAGGGCTGGACCACGTAATTGCTTCGGGTCGCAATGTCAATCTGTTGGTACTGGACACTGAGGTTTATTCTAACACCGGTGGGCAGGCCTCAAAGTCAACCCCGATGGGTGCCGTTGCCCAGTTTGCAGCTGGTGGCAAGGCGATGCCCAAAAAAGATCTGGCTATGATTGCCATGGCATATGGAAATGTTTATGTCGCGAAGGTGTCATTGTCCAACCCGAGCCATGTGGTCAAGGCCTTTATCGAGGCCGAGGCCTACGACGGTCCTTCGTTGATTATCGCCTATGCACACTGTATCGCCCACGGAATCAACATGAGTACCGGTATTGACGAACAGAAGAAGGCAGTGGCTTGCGGGCACTGGCCACTTATGCGCTACAACCCGTCTCTAAGCTCTCAGGGCATGAACCCGCTACAACTTGACAGCAAGGCACCATCAATGACGTTCGAGGAATACGCCTACGGTGAAAACCGATACCGGGTTTTGAAAAAAAACGACCCGCAGAAAGCTGCAGAGCTTATGGATCAAGCAAGCTCTTGGACTGCGAGGCGCTTCGCCCTCTACAAACAGATGGCATCATTTTCATATGAAAAATAGTGGTCTACTTAAAATTGAAAAAAACTCTTGACATTAACTTTATGGTTCAATTATTATGGAACCATGTTCCAAATAGTGGAACAGAAATTTTTTTCCGGTAGTAATGAAACCGCGTTCCGCATGCCGGAACAAATGAAGATGAAAAACTAAAAAGAGGAAAGGAGAACGAAAATGGCACTGTGGGGAACTGAGACGGAAGATGAAAAAACTAAAGCAGGTCAAGGCAAAGAAAAAATGACGGGGGCCAAGCTCCTGGTTCGATTCCTTGAGGCAAAAGGTGTTACACAGTTGTACGGGATTCCCGGTGCTGCGATTCTTCCTTTTTATGATTCTGTTCTTGAAAGTGGCAAAATCGAGTCGTATGTAGTTCGTCATGAACAGATGGCTATATTTATGGCAGATGGTTATTCCCGAGTATCCGGTAAGGTTGGTGTATGTGCCTGTACTTCAGGGCCAGCAGCTACCAACTTTATAACAGGTCTCTACGGCGCATACGGTGATGCAATCCCGCTCATTGCCCTCACAGGGCAAGCACCATCAGCTTTTGTTGGTAAGGATGCATTTCAGGAAGCTCCGGTAACCGAAATGGCGGCCCATGTGTCCAAGGGAGCATTCCTGGTAAAAAAAGCGGAAGATCTTCCTGGCATCATAAAAGAGGCTTGGCGGTTGGCGACTACCGGTCGCAAAGGACCGGTTCTTCTTGACCTCTGTCTGGATGCTCAGAAGGGGATGGTTGAGGTAGACTTTGACGAGCTGCTTGCCGAAGAACAAGAAATTAAACCTAGTGCTAGCAAAGAGGAAATAGGAAAATTCCTCGAAATATTTAAGTCAAGTCAACGCCCTGTGCTTTATGTAGGCGGTGGTATTGTTCTTGCCGATGCAGCCGCTGAGTTCAGGGAGCTGGCAGAGGCCCTGCGTATCCCTGTTGTTTGCACACTAATGGGAAAAGATGCATTTCCAAATGATCATGAACTCTTTGCAGGAATGGTCGGTACGATATGCAATAGCCCGCTTGGGAACAAGGCATTCCTTGATTCTGATCTCGTGGTGAACCTTGGAGGACGTTTTGGAGACCGTGGCACTGGCGCTATCGATATCTACACTAAAGGCCGCAAGTTCATCCATGTCAATATGGATTCAAATGAGCTCAATCGACATGTAAAGACTGATCTGGCAATTGCAGCCGATCTTAAAGGCTTTTTGAAAGAGCTTAATGCTCATCTAAAAGAGTCAAATTATACTCCAGCTACCGAGACTAATGCGAGGATTAATGAATTGGTTGAGGATAAACCAAATTTTGCTCGGCAGTTAGAGTTTGATGATATTCCAATGAAGCCACAGCATGCAATTCACGAACTGCGTAAATTCCTTGATCGTGACGCTATCGTATCGCACGACTGTGGGATCAGCCAGATTTGGTCGTCCCAATTGTTGGAAATGTATGAGCCAAGAACATACATGATTACAGGCCGCGCAGGAACAATGGGATGGGGACTCGGTGCAGCTATGGCGGCCAAGCTTGCCAAGCCGGAGTGCCAAGCTGTTAACCTACTTGGTGATGGCAGTTTAGGAATGTCGTTGCAAGACCTGGCGACTGCCGCAAAGTTCAATATTCCTATAGTTGTATTTCTCCTTAATAACTCTCTGCTTGGTCTGATACGCCAACAGCAGAATTTGTTCTTTGATCGCAGGTGGCTATCGACTGAATTGGATTACGAAAACCTCGAAGTTGGCCATAACCGTGGGATCGACTTTGTAATGACAGCTAAAGGAATGGGAGTTGCAGCAGAATTGGTTGAACGGCCTGAACAGATCAAAGAGGCTCTCAGCCGGGCTTTTGCATCAAAACGCCCTTATCTAATTGAAGTGCTAGTAGATCCAACTGCAGTTTGCTCAGTGTCAAGAGACGGAAGTATAGCCGGTGTTTTAGAAACTGTTTAAAAGGCTGGATAGCGACCAATCCGAATAGGATTGAAAAAAATCTACCGGATTGGTCGCTTTAATACCAACAAGATAACAAAATAAATAAAGGGGGATAAGTTATGAGCAAAGATTTGCATTCAACAATAAAAGTAGGGATTGTTCAGTTCATGGCATACCCATCGACTATAGCAGGCGAAGGTCCTATTCTAGAGACAATTTCGAAAATTGCTAAAGACGATTTTTTCGGTGCAATCGAAGTAACTCGCATCAATGACGCTGAAATCAGAAAACAAGTTGCATCGGTCCTAGAGCAATCTCGCATGACAGTAGGGTTTGGGTGCCAGCCAGTACAATTGATGGGCAAACTTAACCTGAACTCTTTTGACTCACAGGAAAGAGGACATGCAATTACAGTTATTAAAGATCTGCTTCCACAGGCACATGAATTAGGCGCGAAAAAACTCGCAGTTCTTAGTGGCCCGGACCCCGGAGTAGAGAAAAGAGCTTCAGCAATTGATCTGCTGGTTGAATCTCTAATAGATATTTGCAAAGTAGCATCAGAAAAATACGGGATCGATGTAGTTATGGAGGTTTTTGATCGTGATATTGACAAGAAATGTCTAATTGGATCGACTGCAGATGCTGTTAAAGTTTCTGAAGCTGTAAGACGCACTTGTCCGAATTTCGGATTGATGATTGATTTAAGTCACTTGCCTCTTAAAGGTGAAACTGCGATCCAGAGCCTAACTTTGGCTAAGGACCATCTTGTCCATGTCCATATTGGCAATTGCGTTTTAAACGATAATAGTAACCCTGCGTTTGGGGATCAACATCCCCGTTTCGGATTTCCTGGAGGAGAAGTGGATGTCCAGGAGCTAACAGAGTTCTTACGTGTACTTAGAAATATCGGCTACCTGAACGATGATGGCGATTTAAAAGTCGTTGCATTCGAAGTCAAGCCGACTCCGGGTGAGGATTCTGATCTAATAGTTGCTAATGCAAAAAGGACGCTTCGCGAGGCTTGGGCCAAAGTTTAATGGAGGACAACACCATGTCAAATGACGATAAACCGAAAAAAACGTTTCTTACCGACTTTGAAGAAGCCCTCTATAAGTGCAATAAATGTGGATTTTGTCAGACGTCCTGCAAGGTTTACAAAACTCACTTGAATGAAGCGTATGCACCTAGGGGTAGGAATCGACTTATTAAATCAGTCCAAAACGGAACACTGTCCGATGAAGATCCGGAATTCCTCGACGCTATAAACAGCTGCCTATTGTGTCAGGAGTGCTCAGTCACCTGCCCGAGCGGCGTTAAGCCTCACGAGCTTGTGTTGGCAGCCCGACGATATCTGGCGATAGAGAAAGGTCTGCCAATCAGTAAACGGATTGCTTTGAATGTCTTGGCAAATCCGAATAAACGCAAGATGGCCTTCAAGGCCGCTAGGGCTGTATGCGGAAGTATAATAAGCAAGATTGAAGGTTTTGATGGATTTCGCGGAATTGATGTAAAAGGTATGCCGATTAGTGGGGTGAGCTTTTTAGACCAGGCAACAGAGGTTAACACTGTTCCTGACGCGAAAAAACGTCTTGGTTTCTATGTCGGATGTTTTATCAATCATACACTTCCAGGCACTGGACATTCGATCGTAAAGGTCCTCAATAAAGGGAAATTCAATGTCATCATCCCCAAGGATCAGGTTTGTTGTGGTACTCCGCAACATGCTTACGGAGACTACGAAACTGCTAAGAAAAATGCGCGGAAAACAATTAAACAATTTGCAGAATTTGACGCGGTTATCACCGGTTGCGCTTCATGTGGTGCGATGTTGAAGAAGGAATATGTACACCTTTTTTCTGATGAACCGGATTTCCTGGATGAAGTACAAAAATTCAGTTCAAAGGTATTCGATTTCTCTGAGTTTGTCGTAGCTAACATGGATCTGGAATATGCTGGGCTTAAAGCCATTCATAAGAAGGTGACATATCATGACGGATGCCATATGTCCCGTGGACAGGGTGTCAGGGAACAACCGCGAAAGATCCTGAAAAGTATACCTCGTCTTCAGTATGTAGAGATGAAAGAGGCAGATCGTTGTTGCGGCGCCGCTGGATTGTTTCAGGGATATTTCCACGAATTTGCTGAAAACATTTCCAGACAAAAAGTTAACAATATAGACGATACCGCTGCAGAGACTGTCATTACAGGATGCCCTGCTTGCCTCCACCGAATTCAGGGGTCTTTAAGACTGGCAGGTAAAAAACAGAAGGTCGTTCATATTGCCGATCTGCTTGCCCAAGCATTTGAAGATAGTGATTCCGTAATCAAGAAAAGGGAGGAATAAATCGTGGGACATTATACTGAACCTGATTTTAATAAGTTGGCTGAAATATGTAAAAAGATGCGCAGACAGATTCTCATGATGCTCAATCAAGCAGGTAGCGGCCATCCTGGTGGGTCCTTGTCTGCAGTGGAAATCATGGCGGTTCTTTACACTAAAATTATGCGTGTTGATCCCGACCACATCAATTGGAAAGAACGAGATTACTTCTTCCTGTCCAAGGGACATGCAGCACCGGTTTTCTATACGGCACTTGCTGAACGGGGTTTCTTTCCAGAAGAGGAACTTATAACTCTTCGGAAACTCGGGAGCCGACTGCAGGGCCATCCAAGTAGCCAATGCACACCAGGCGTCGATATGTCCTCTGGTGCGCTGGGACAAGGGCTGTCAGTCGCGAATGGAGTTGCGTTGGTTGCTAAGCTTGATGGGACCGATAGCAGAGCCTACGTTCTCATCGGAGATGGAGAGCTTCATGAAGGGCAACTATGGGAAGCCGCAATGACAGCAGCCCATTACAAATTGGACAATGTATGTGCCATTGTAGATATGAACCGCCTATGTCTGGATGGTCCAGTAGACGAAGTCAAGTCGCTCGGGAACCTCAAGGCCAAATTCGATTCCTTTGGCTGGAATACCGTCGAAGTAGATGGACACAATCTGGAAAAAGTATATGCAGCCTTTAAATCGGCAATGAATACCAAAGGGAAGCCTTCAGTTCTTCTTGCTTCAACTATCAAAGGGAAAGGTGTCTCCTATATGGAGAACCAAGTTGGCTGGCATGGCATAACTCCTAACAACGAGCAATTGGAAATCGCATTAAAGGAGCTCATATAATATGAATACAATAGCGCCTCGTGAGGCATATGGAAAAGCTTTGCTGCAGTTGGGAGTCGAAAATAAAGAGATCGTTGTGCTGGATGCAGATTGTTCCAAGGCGACTATGACTAACCTTTTTGCAAAGGAATTCCCAAATCGATTCTTTAATATTGGTATTGCCGAATCTGATCTAGTTGGGACCGGTGCGGGTGTTGCCCTTGCAGGTAAAATTCCTTTTGTTAACGCCTATGCAAACTTTCTAACTGGAAATGCTTGGGATCAAATCAGGATCTCAGTCGCATATGCAAAACAGAACGTCAAAATAATCGGACATAATATCGGAACATCACCGGGGCAAGAAGGCCCTACACATCTTCCTCTCGAGGATGTTGCCCTGATGAGAGCGTTACCAGGAATGACAGTCATCGATCCTGCTGATGGGAACGAAGTAGCAAAGGCAGTTCGTGCACTGGCCGAACATGTTGGTCCTGCATACATACGAATTGGCCGTATGCCCACCCCGATTGTAACTGGTGAAAACGATCCCTTTGTTATTGGTAAGGCGAATGTTTATCGCAAAGGTAATGATGCAACTATTATTGCCAATGGCATTATGCTTTCCAAGGCATTCGAAGCTGCCGATGAACTCGCAAAGCTTGGAATTACGGTTGACGTGATCAATGTCCATACTATCAAACCACTTGATGATGAATGCATTCTTGAGGCAGCGGCAAGAACTGGTGCAGTTGTTACCGCTGAAGAACATTCTGTTATTGGCGGCTTGGGTAGTGCAGTTGCCGAACTTCTTGTAAAAAATCACCCAGTTCCAATGAGAATGGTGGGTGTTCAGGACAGATTTGGACTTTCAGGTAAAATGCCTGAACTACTTGAAGCTCTCGGACTCACCTCCGACAAAATTGTCGAGGCAGTAAAAGAGGCAATCGCAGCGAAAAAAGGTATGAAATAGCAGACTGATTAGTTAATGGAGGCTAGCATGTGCGGGGCAAATCAAACCGGTCGGATACTTAAACAAAATCTCTTTGCCCTTCAGCCTAAAGAAAGGACTGAGGACAACATATTCTCAGAGATAAAAACGGCTGTTAGTCGCTCTTGTAGGAAGACTGTCGTCTTAGATGATGATCCGACCGGTTGCCAGACAGTTCATGGGATTTATGTTCTCACCAGTTGGCAAGTAGATGAATTGAAAACAGCCTTTCTTCGTCCGGAACCACTTTTTTTCATCCTTACCAATACTCGCAGCTTCCTGAAAGAGAAGGCCAGGGCGATCAACGAGGAAATAGGGCTAAACCTCTGCCAAGCTGCTAGGGAATTAGGAATTGAGTTTTCTGTGATCAGTCGTGGTGATTCTACTCTGCGAGGACACTACCCAGACGAGCTCGATGTTCTGGAAGATGTGTTGGGGAAAGAAACTGGCCACCAGTTTGATGGTCAGCTCCTTATACCGGCATTCTTCGAGGGAGGTCGTTATACCATTAATGACGTTCACTACGTCCAAGAGAGTGAAGAACTGGTCCCCGCTGGAGAGACAGAATTTGCTCGCGATGCCGTTTTTGGCTATCAGAATTCGCACCTCGGTCTGTATATCGAGGAAAAAACCTGCGGCAAGGTTTTAGCTAAAGATGTCGTGAGCATCGGACTTTCCGATTTGCGAAATGGTGGTTCAGAGCATGTTGTTAGAATTCTGATGCAAATGAATAACGGGAAAAGGGCGGTCGTTAATGCTGCCTCTTACAGAGATTTGGAAATCTTTGTTCTCGGACTTCTTAAATCCGAAGAGGCCGGAAAGCGTTTTCTCGTCCGCTCTAGTGCCTCGTTTGTAAAAGTGCGCGGTGCTGTTGAAGATCGTCAATATCTCACATGTGATGAGATGGAAATGCCTGACAATTCTCGCACCGGTGGTTTGGTTGTTGTCGGTTCTTATGTGGGGAAAACCAGCGCTCAGATCAAGGCAGTTTTAAATGAGTCCTCTATCTTGCCATTAGAGATCAATGTCGATTTGCTCCTTGATGAAAATAGAAGACCTTTTATATTGGCCCAAATAATAGACACCGTAAATAAAAGCATAAAAGATGGCATTGATGTAATGATTTACACCAGCCGTACACTGGTTACTAAGGAGAGTGCAACTGGAAATCTATCGATTGGGAGATCAGTGTCTGCAGCATTGGTCGAAATTGTAAGACTACTTAACATTCAACCCCGGTTTTTGATTGCTAAGGGGGGTATTACATCTAACGACTTGGCAACAGATGCGCTTGGCGTGAAAGCATCACTTGTTCTCGGACAGGTTTACCCTGGAATACCAGTGTGGAAATTGGGACCAGAAACAAAGTTTCCAGGGATGTCTTATGTTGTCTTTCCCGGTAATGTGGGGCAATCAGATACACTTGCTCAAATTATTTTGCTGTTTAATCGATCTATCAGCCGCATCAAGTAAAGCGGAACTATTTCCAAAGGAGCATGTGGATGTCATCAAGGGTTGGTTTTATCGGTTTGGGAAAAATGGGGAAGCCCATGGCGGCTAATCTGCTAAAAGCAGGTTATTCTGTACTAGTACATAACAGAAGCCTTAAACAAGTCGAAGAACTGGCATTGAAAAAGGCTATTCCCTGCAAAACTCCTGCAGAAATGGCTGCCAATGTTGACATTCTGCATTTATGCCTTCCCGAGGGAAAAGATGTTTCGACGGTCGTGTCAGGCTTGGCTGGAGTTTTAGAAAGTGCTAAGCCCGGAATGCTCATCATTGACCACAGTACGATAGCTCCAGATGCTTCGATAATCATCAACGAACAGTGTGGTGCAAAAGGTGTTTTCTTTTTGGACGCTCCTGTAAGTGGCGGTGTGACCGGAGCCGAAAACGGTACTTTGTCTATCATGGTTGGTGGGGACCCTGGGGCATTCGAGAGGGCTTTACCCATATTAAAACATCTGGGGAAGAATATCGCCCATGTCGGCCCATCTGGTAGCGGAAATAAGATGAAGCTTATCAACCAGATGTTGGTAGGCATTACACAGTGTGCTGTGGCTGAAGCAATGGTTCTTGCGGCCAAAATTGGGCTTGAACCGACTCAGACTTATAACGTTCTTTCAAATTCTGTTGGAGATAGTGCAATCCTACGCCGGAGCATTCCGAATTTCGTGTTTAAGCGTGATTTTACTGCCGCGTTCACTTTGAACCTTTTAAATAAGGATATGAAGCTCCTCAGTCAATTGGCACATAATTACAATGTACGCATGCTCATAGGAACTCTTGCTCAGCAGGTTTGCCTTGAGGGTAGTTTAGCTGGTTATGGGGATCAGGATATGTCTGCGGTGATACGGGTGATGGAAAAGCTTGCCGGTATTGAAGTCATGGGCGGCCAATAAGTCAGAATAAGGAAAAAGTGAGATGAGTCTGGTCAATTTAACAGAGGCATTTAAATATGCAGAAAATACTGGTGGAGCAATCGGGGCTTTTAACGTCAGTAGTTGGGAAATGATTGCAGCGATTGCAATAGCATCCGAAGAGGCTGAGTTTCCTGTCGTAATACAGGCACAATGGCCCTTTCTGAAACATGCAGGGCCACTTAGGGTTGCACAGTATGTTTCGGATATAACCAAAGGTGCAAAGATTCCGACAGTACTTCAACTGGATCACTCAAAGAATTGGGAACCGGTTATGGAATGTCTTAGAGCGGGATTTACATCCGTTATGATCGACGCATCTCATTTGCCTTTTGCCGAAAATATAAAGGTAGTTGCTGAAGTAGTAAAAGTCGCTCATGCAATGGGGGTGACTGTTGAATCAGAACTCGGAAAGGTCGCAGGGAGAGAAGATGATGTAGTAGTTAATGAAGCGGATGCAACGTTTACCGACCCGGATGAGGCCGCCACCTTCATTCAAAAAACCGGCATCGATGCTCTCGCGGTATCCGTAGGAACAGTTCATGGAGCATACAAGGGAGAACCCTTGCTTGATTTTGAAAGACTTGGAAAGATCAATGACAAAGTTAACATCCCCTTAGTTTTGCACGGAGCATCTGGAGTGCCTGAAAATGCTTTGCAGAGAGCTATTGGTCTAGGTGTACTAAAAGTGAATTTCTCGACCGATTTAAAGGATGCCTGGATATTGTCAATGAAGAAGGCTGTCTCGACTCCAGGATTTGAACCATTAGATTGCGTAAAAATGTCTCAGGATCAAATTAGGCAGGTAGTTAATTCTAAAATAGACATACTTCGCAAAGCCTTTAAGGAAGAATTAAATGCCAACTAACATAAAAATCAGCTTTTTAAATCATGAAGTAGAAGCCGTTATTTATGACAACACGACAGGGGTAGACATCATAAGTCTACTGCCAATCGAAAATTCCATTTCTCTCTGGGGAGATGAAATATACTTCCATTTGGCAGATGAAGTTAAAGTTGATTCTGTCAAGGATTCTGTTGAAAAAGGTGATCTGGCCTTTTGGCCTGAGGGAAACTGTATGTGCATATTTTTCGGGCGTACACCAGCCAGTATTGGTGATGAAATTCGTCCGGCCTCTCCAGTTGCGGTTTTTGGAAAGGTAACTGGCGATCTATCGGTATTTAAAAAAGCAAAAGCCGGGAGCAGAATCGTTATCGAGTAGCTTGTTAAGATTTCCAAAGAGAGGAGTCTAATATGAAAAAACAGGTAGTTAAGGAAATTCAGGCTTTGATGGGAAATCAGTCCATTGTCATTCCTGAATCGATGGCTGGATATTTAAAGGGAAACGAGGCGCCTCTGGCTCTTGTATTCCCAGAAAATACCTCAGACGTAGTTAAGCTAATCAAAATTGCGGATAAATGTGCAGTAAAGGTTGCAGTCGGTGGAAATACTGTAGTCACCAAAGGTTTGAAAGACGGCATTGCAATAAGCATGGCTCGCATGAGTCGGATTATCGAGATTGATCATGAAAATCTTGTGGCTACAGTTGAGCCCGGAGTGAATCACAAAGAATTTCAGGAGAAGCTTGCTGCCGAGGGATTATATTTTCCTCCAGAACCATTCAAGGGATTGACTAGTTCCATAGGAGGTTGTTTTGCCAATGGAATTTTGGATTCCCGGTCGTTTAACTACGGTCCGACGAGGACATATATCCTAGGCTTTGAAATGGTTTTGCCTAATGGCGAAGTACTAAATGTCGGTAGCAAGACGATCAAGAATGTGGCTGGCTATGACATGATTCATTTTGTTGTCGGAAGCCGAGGTACTTTAGGGATTATCACCAAAGTATTGATAAAGCTTCTGCCTCTACCGGCAGCCCAAAAAACAGTCTTAGGCAGTTTCTTGAATTATACGGATGCTTGCAAATGCATTAGCACCTTGTTCTCTCGTAGAATATACACAGCTAGGCTTAATCTTCTGAACTCAGCGATGGCTCACGATATTACGAGTGGGATTTTTACTGAAACACCCAAATACCTTGTCATGGCTGACATTGAAGGTTTTAAGCCTTCTACAAAACATCTTAGCCAGGAAATTGCATCTATTTTTAAGCTTGGTGGTGCCATTGACATCATGGTTGCAGAGGATCCGGATCAAAATGACGCTATCTGGAACAATTGGCTTGCTTTGAAGGAAAAGCTCAATAGCGATTCTTCCTTCTCTACAATTGATATCATGGTCGGTCAGTCAAAGCTTCATGAAGCCCTGAAAGGACTCGAAGCGATTGTTGGGAATCTTGATCTTAGTCCCAGCCTTATTGTCCATGCACTGAATGGCAACATCTTACTTGTTCTTTCTGAAAGTTCTTTGTCAGATATAGACGAAACACTTCTTGGAATTAGCAAATTGTCAACCAGTCTTGGCGGTAGTATCTCTGGATCACTGGGGCAGCGACTACGTTGTCAATCCAGCAATGAAAATGAAATGTGGGAAGATATGGCCGGAATAATAACAAGTATCAGGAACCAGTTTGACCCAAAAGGTACATTGATACCAGGTGAATCATTGATCGGGAGATGAAAGGAGGTTTAGACATGTTGAGTAAAGAGATTAACACTAAACTTGCCAAGATGCTTGGCAAAAAGAATGTGGTCACACAGCAGGCAGATCTTGTTGCGTATGGTTATGATGCCACTCTGATTTCCCTTTTGCCATTGGCAATAGTTTTTCCTAATAGCACGGAAGATGTTGTAAATATAGTTAAGTATCTAAATGGAATTAATATTCCTTTTGTTCCAAGGGGAGCTGGAACGAATTTGAGTGGCGGAAGTCTTGCAAACCAGCAGAGTATTGTCATTTGCTTCAGTCGGATGACTAAAATTCTAAAAATTGATACGGACAACTTAATTGCCACGGTTGAACCAGGGGTTGTTAACTACGACTTACAGGTCGAACTGGAAAAGGTTGGTTTTTACTATCCTCCTGATCCTGCCAGTTATAAAGCTTCTACAATTGGCGGTAACGTTGCCGAATGCTCAGGCGGGCCTCGTTGCTTTAAATACGGTGTCACACGAGATTATGTGTTCGGTTTGGAAGTTGTCCTCCCCAATGGAAAGGTCATCGAGACCGGCGGGAATAACTTTAATAGCGAATATGGCTACGATCTAACCAGGATTTTGGTTGGTTCTGAGGGCACACTTGGTTTGGTAACCAAGGTAAATCTGCGTATCATCCCTAAGCCTTTCGCTAAAAGGACAATGCTAGCAATTTTCAATGAAGTAGAAGAAGCTTCTCAGACGGTTTCTCGAATAGTGGCCGCTGGGATCATTCCTACGACCCTTGAAATGATAGACAATTTGCTTATAAATACTGCAGATGAACATGTTGGAATTGGACTGCCTAGGGATGCAGGAGCTTTGCTCATAATCGAAGTAGATGGTTACGACATCGATCTTGATGAACAGGTAGACTTGATACGTGATATTTGCATCAATTCTAAATCAAGAGATTTCAAGGTCGCCTCTAATGAAGCAGAGGTTGAGAAATTGTGGTTGGCCAGAAGGATCGTTATCGGTTCAGTAGGAAGAAGGCGTCCGTCTTACTCTCTACAGGATATCACCGTTCCTAGAAGTGCATTCTCTGCCATGGTTAAGGCTATCCTAGATTGCGCTAAAAAGTACGATCTTCTCATCGGAATACTTGCCCATGCAGGAGATGGCAATTTCCATCCCCTGGTGCTCTTTGATGAGAGAAACGAAGAAGAGGTTCATCGTGTTCATGCTGCGGAAATTGATATGGTACGTGCTGCGCTCGATCTCGGTGGTACTATGAGCGGCGAACATGGTATCGGCATATTGAAGAAAGAATACCTTAATCTTGAATTCTGTCCGGCGGCTATTGATTCTTTTAGGATGATTAAAAGAGGTTTTGATCCCCAGAACAAATTGAATCAAGGTAAAATCTTCGATCTTGTCTCTGCAACTCATGCACATTGAACTGCTTTGGCATAGGAGGAACTGTGGAACAGCGTATTTATGACCTACGGGAAATGGAGCATTTTTCAGATTCTCCACAAAAAGTAGCTATTTATGAAACCGATAAAACGCTTGCGGTAATGTGGTGTCTTGAACCAGAACAAGAAGTGTTTCTCCACACTCACCCAAACGCTGATGACGTTTGGATTATACTGGAAGGTGAAGGTCTCTATTCTCAGGGTAATGGCGAAACTGCGGAAATCAATAAATCCATGGCTGTCCTTGCAAAAGCTGGTCAAGTTCATGGTATGCGGAATATTGGCTGCGGGCGTTTTGTTTTTGTAGGTGTTGCGGCACCCGTACCGATTGAAATTCATCGTATGCAGCATGACAGCTAAGATCAAAGTGATATGCATTTCGTGGAACCAGAGACAAGATGTAAAGTTTCATATAGTTGCCGAAAATTGCTACATAGAGCGTTCTTTTTGATGATTTGGGTCAGGTTAGTTTGGCAGACAACGATCCTTTGGCTCGTTTTTCAGGCTGGCACCCAGCTTGTTGCTAGACTTCATCTTCACCTTCCTGGCAACGTCGTCGGCATGATTCTGCTTTTCATTCTGTTAATGGCCGAAATTATAAAGCCGGTCCACATTCAGGAGGCAGTAAATCTTTTGCTAAAGCATTTCGCTTTTTTCTTTATTCCAATTTCAGTCGGATTGATGAGTTGGAGTGGCCTTTTTTACCAAAACGGAGTGGCCATCGTCACGATTCTTACCCTCAGTGCTCTTGTTGCGCTCATCGTTACGGGAGGAACTATTCAGCTGCTGATGAGAAAGTCAAAGAAAAATCCATGATGAATCTAACTATGATATTTTCAGTGGTAATAACTGTCTGCTCTTACTTGCTTAGTCGTCGCCTCTATGAGCGATACAAATATTCTTTTTTGAATCCTGTATTTGTCAGTGCGGTTATAGTCATAGGGGTACTACTATCTTGCAATTATACTTTTGCAGATTACCAGCCTGCCAAGGATATAATGACATCGCTGATCGGCCCTGCCACGGTGGCACTTGCTCTGCCTCTTTATAATCAAAGAGAGTTAGTGAAAAAAAATAGTCTTATGCTTCTACTAGGTATTACGATGGGGTCTCTAAGTACTATTGTGGCGGTTCTCTTGCTCGGCCGATTGGCGGCACTGCCACAAAACATATTGATATCCTTGGCTCCTAAATCTGTAACCGCACCTATTGCTATCGAAATTGCTAAAATAACTGGTGGAGATCCTTCACTTGCTGTTGCTTTCGTAGTTGCTACTGCAATAATAGGTTCAACAATAGGACCGGGAGCTCTTTCTCTGTTTAAAATTAAGGATCCTATGGCTCGAGGAGTGGCTTTAGGCACGGCGGCTCATGCAATGGGTACGACTGTTGCCTTGATGGAAGGAGAAACACAGGGAGCTATGTCGGGAGTCGCGATGGTGCTTGCAGCAATAATTACCTCGCAGTTTGCTCCCTTCTTTATACCATACTTCTTGATCCGCCTCGGCATCTAAGGATTTTTGTTCATTGTGGGTGGAACATTGTTCCGTATAGTGAAACTATGTTGGCAAGATTTTTTAGATGAAAGTCAATAACGGACTAACATGCAGAGAGAACCCGTATATTGAAAAAGGAGAAGCGATATGTTCCGTAGAACTAAAATTGTAGCTACTGTTGGTCCGGCAAGCGAGTCGGAAGAAATGCTTAATGAACTTATGGAAGCTGGTGTTGACGTTTTTCGTCTTAACTTTTCTCACGGAGGCCTTGACGGTAAGGCTGTCATAATCAAGCGAATCAGAGAGCTTTCGAATCGTAGACAACAATCTGTAGCTATCCTTGGCGATCTACAAGGGCCAAAGATCCGTGCCGGCCTTATGAAAGGGGGCGCCATGGAACTAGTTACTGGCCGCGAAGTAACCATCACTACAAGCGATGCTCTAGGTGAGGGTGACATTATTCCGACGATCTATCGTGAATTGCCAAACGATGTAAGGAGCGGTGATAGGATTCTTTTGGACGATGGACTCTTGGAATTGGAGGTTCTTGGCGTTCATGGCCCGGATGTCAGGTGCCGGGTAATAATAGGCGGTACTCTCAAGGATCGTAAAGGAATCAACCTTCCTGGGGTAGAGGTGTCAGCTCCTGCGCTAACGGAAAAAGATCGAGAGGATCTCGAATTCTGCGTGAAGGAAGATCTGGACTATTTAGCACTTTCTTTCGTACGTCAGGCTTCAGATGTCCTTGAGTTAAAACAGATTCTTTCGGCAATGGGTAGTGATATCCGCATCATCTCCAAGATCGAAAAGCCTGAGGCTGTAGTCAATTTCGATTCCATCCTTGATGCATCAGATGGAATCATGGTGGCGAGGGGAGATCTGGGGGTTGAAATCAGGCCTGAGAAAGTACCGCTTATTCAAAAACAGATAATTCGAAAATGCAATGCAGCAGGCAAACCGGTTATAACCGCAACCCAAATGTTGGAAAGCATGGTGGGGAATCCCAGGCCAACCCGCGCTGAAACGTCTGATGTGGCTAACGCCATTCTTGATGGCACAGATGCAATAATGCTGTCAGCAGAAACTGCTTCTGGAAAATACCCAAAAGAAGCTGTTTTAGTTATGGTGAGCGTGGCTCGCGACATCGAGAATGACCCTCAACTCAATGATCGAGTTTTTCAGCCGATTTCGGAACACAATGGCTTGCCGAGACTTACCGAAGCAATAGGGCAAGCTGCCTGCCGAGTTGCCGAAGGTATCAATGCTTCAGCAATTCTGGCATTCACCCAGACTGGGAGCACGCCTGCCTTAGTATCAAAATATCGTCCGGCCCTCCCTATATTTGCGGTTACGCCTTCACAAGCTGTCCGAAGACGGCTTGCTCTTTACGCTGGTGTACGTTCTATCCAGGTTGAGATTAAAGGTGATACTGAATCGCAGATTCGTTCTGTGGAAGAAGCTGTTCTTTCTGCTGGTGTTCTGTCTAAGGGAGATGTCGTTGTAATAACAATGGGAAGCCCATTGTCAGACACTGGAACTACCAACTTATTAAAAGTTCAACGCCTGGGATCAAATAGTTATTATGAACTTCAGTGAGTCTTTTAGATTGTTAATAGGCATAAGCCGGAGGATTAAACTATGAAGAAAAAAATGAGAATAGTTAAGGAGCTTGGAAGCTTATCCATAACTTATGATATCGGAGAAATAGTACAAGCGGAAAATATATGTGGTTTTTACAAGATCACGCCTGTTAACAGAAAGGGACCAAGTATATATGGAATACCGCCATATTATCTGGAAGATTTTGACAATCATTTGTGCCGTTAACAAAGGGTCTAGTTCATACCGTATGCTGAAATTAGGTTTGTACCTTTAAACAACTGAAAAATGTAAGTAACTAAAATAATAGAAGAGGAGTTCTAATCATGGCAACAAAAGTAGCAATTAATGGTTTTGGACGTATTGGACGGAATTTTTTTCGCGCTGCACAGAATTGCTCTGAATTTGAAATAATTGCAATCAACGATCTGACCGACGCAGCAACACTTGCACATCTACTTAAATTCGATTCGGTTCACGGAAAATTTGACGGAAAAGTTGAGGTAGATGGAAACACAATAATTGTTAACGGTAAAAGTATTCAAATACTGAAAGAGAGGGATCCCGCAGCTCTTCCTTGGAAGAGTATGAGCATAGATTTAGTAGTTGAATCGACCGGATTCTTTACAAGTCGGGACGGTGCTGAAAAACACCTTCAGGCTGGAGCAAAAAAGGTAATCATAAGTGCTCCAGGTGAGAATGTTGATCTTACCGTATGCATGGGAGTGAACGAGGATATGTACGACCCAGAGATTCATCACATACTCTCTAATGCATCTTGTACAACAAATGCGCTAGCCCCAGTTGCTAAAGTTCTGGCTGAAAAGTTCGGCATCATCAAGGGACTGATGACAACAATTCATTCATACACAAATGATCAGCAGATACTTGATCTACCACACAAGGACTTACGGCGGGCACGTGCAGCAGGAATGTCTCTAATTCCTACTTCAACCGGTGCCGCAAAAGCAGTATCACTGGTCCTCCCTGAGCTAAAAGGAAAACTGGATGGAATGGCTATTCGAGTCCCGACCCCAAACGTTTCAGTAGTCGATCTGGTTGTTGAGACCGAGAAAGAAACAACAGCCCAGGAGGTAAATGCGGTTCTTAAATCTTTTGCTGAGGGAACTCTTAAAGGAATTTTAGAATACAGTGAATTACCACTCGTATCTATAGACTTCAACGGCAACCCAGCTTCTTCGATCGTTGATGCGAAATCTACATGTGTAATTGGTGGGAACCTTGTAAAGGTTCTTGCCTGGTATGACAACGAGTGGGGTTACTCCAATCGGGTAATGGATCTGGCGAAATACATTTCCGCTCGTTAACTGTAAAAATGTTCTGAACTAAACACACTAATGTTCAAAGAAACGGAGGATAAAGTGCTGCCTAAAATGTCGCTAAAGGACATAGATCTGATTGGGAAACGGGTTTTTTGTCGGGTCGATTTTAATGTCCCGATTGATGAAAATGGTCGAATAACCGATGACACACGAATTCGGGCCGCATTACCTACCATTCGCTTCATACTGCTACGTGGAGGTCGTCTTATTCTGGCATCTCACCTTGGTCGCCCGAAAGGAACTCCTGATCCCAGATATAGTCTTGCCCCAATTGCAATCCATTTAAGTAATTTGCTTGGTAAACCTGTCACCATGGCACAGTCGTGCATTGGCCCAGAAGTTGAGTCTATGGTAGCCGGTATGAAAGATGGCGATGTAATACTTTTGGAAAATGTTCGATTCCATTCGGGTGAGACAAATAACGAATCATCATTTAGCCAACAACTGGCAGATCTTGCTGATCTCTATGTGAATGATGCCTTTGGTTCGGCTCATCGAGCTCACGCATCGACAGAGGGAATCGCCAGACTAATAAATCCGTCGGTAGTTGGTTTATTAGTGGAAAAAGAACTTAGATATCTTGGGAACGCTCTATTGCAGCCTACTCCTCCCTTTGTTGCCGTTGTAGGAGGTTCAAAGGTCAGCGACAAGATTCAGATTATTGAAAGCCTTCTATTCAAAGTTAACACTCTAATTATTGGCGGAGGAATGGCATACACATTTCTCAGGGCGCAGGGATTCAACGTCGGCAAATCGCTAGTAGAGGAGGGCCTTATCGAATTAGCTCGCAATCTGTTGGCGAAGGCTAAGGATAAAGGTGTTGAACTTCTATTGCCTAGTGATCATGTCATAGCAACGAACTTTAGTCCTGACGCGGATCATTCAGTTTGCTTAACAGCCGATTTCCCAGAAGAAATGATGGGTCTCGATATCGGTCCGCTAACTTGTGAACGTTTTGCAGACGTTATTAGTAAAGCAGGAACTGTCCTATGGAATGGACCAATGGGAGTGTTCGAATTCGAACAGTTTTCTCGAGGAACATTTGCAATTGCCCAGGCTCTAGCTGCTTCTGATGCCATTACGATAATTGGAGGCGGTGATTCCGCAGCAGCGATAAAAATGTCAGGATTTGCTGATAGCATTACGCACATTTCAACTGGTGGTGGGGCAACTCTTGAGTTTATGGAGGGGAAGGTGCTGCCTGGAGTAGCGGCATTGTCAGACCGTCCCACTTTTGGGACGTACAACCAGATGATGAAATACGCATAATTCTGCACAAATGGTATATAGCCGCATTTGATAATTTTATAAATATTTAATCAGATAGACTCATTTTAAATTTTAAAATACTGCCTTCGGAGGCCGAGTTATGCGCAAACCGTTAATTGCTGGCAATTGGAAACTAAACATGACTATTGCGCAGTCACTTGAACTTGTTAACACACTCAAAAGTCAACTCAGTGAAATCAATAATGTTGATATTGTGGTAGCTCCAGTATTTACATCTCTGAATTGTGTTGCCGAATTTTTGAAAGGAAGCAATATCGCAGTTTCTGCACAGAACTGTTATCCGGAAAACAAGGGCGCTTTTACAGGAGAAGTCTCTCCGGACATTATCAAGGATGTTGGCTGTCGCTATTCGATAGTCGGTCACTCTGAACGCCGCCAGCTATTTAGAGAATCAGATATTTTCATCAACAAAAAAGTAAGGTCACTTCTTGCTAAAGAGCTGATTACAATTTTATGTGTTGGGGAGACACTTGCTGAGCGTGAAATGAACGAAATGTACAATGTTATTGAACGGCAAGTCACGTTTGGACTGCATGGGGTTAGTCCCTCGGATATGAGAAACGTTGTAGTCGCTTATGAACCAGTATGGGCTATTGGTACCGGAAAAACTGCTTCCAAAAAACAGGCGGAAGAGGTCCATGCGTTCATTCGCAGGACTCTCACAGATAAGTTTAATGACGAAATAGCTAATGAAACACGGATTATCTATGGGGGAAGTGTTAAACCTGACAATATTGACGAACTCATGGATCAACCGAATATTGATGGAACACTGGTAGGTGGAGCAAGTCTAAACTCGGCGGATTTTTGTAGAATCGTCAATTTCCAAAGAATATAAACGGGACGTGGTGTCCTATTCAACAATAAGCAATAATATCCTGCTTTTCATAAATTAAAATATTCGTTAGCATTATTATAAGGGGATAATATGTCTAGGATTATTGACATTACAGCGATTGAAATACTTGATTCTCGCGGCAATCCGACCATTGAAGTTGAAGTACGAATTGAGGATGGAACTGTGGGGCGTGCTGCTGTCCCAAGCGGGGCTTCGACTGGTGAACGTGAAGCTCTTGAACTTCGAGATGGTGACAAGGCCCGCTATTTCGGTAAAGGTGTTAACTTGGCGGTACAAAACGTCAATCAGGTTATTTCCAAAGCGCTAATCGGCATGGATGTTTTTGACCAACCAGGAATTGATCGTAAGATGCTGGAACTGGATGGAACAGAATACAAGAGCTCTCTTGGCGCAAATGCTATGCTTGGGGTCTCACTTGCCTGTGCCAAAGCTGCTGCTGTGAAAGTTAGGCTCCCACTTTACCGCTACCTAGGTGGCGTTAATGCTAAGGAACTCCCTCTTCCTATGATGAACATAATTAATGGCGGAGCCCATGCCGATAACAACGTGGACATTCAGGAGTTCATGATCATGCCGGCCGGCGCCCCTTCCTTCAAGGAGGCGCTCCGGATGGGGGCTGAGATCTTTCATGCACTGAAAGAAGTTCTCAAGAGTAAGGGGTACAATACCGCCGTTGGCGACGAGGGAGGGTTCGCGCCTAACTTAAAGTCCAACGAAGAGGCCCTGGAAGTCATTGTTGAAGCCATCATAAAGGCAGGCTACAAACCGGGTGAAGAGGTGCTTCTTGCCCTAGACGTTGCCTCTTCTGAACTGTTCAAGGACGGAGTGTACACTCTAGAGAACGAGTCTAAACCAGTGAAAACTGCCGATGAACTGATTGATTTCTACGAGAACCTGGTCAACAAGTACCCCATTATTTCCATTGAAGACGGCATGGCTGAAAACGACTGGGATGGATGGAAAAAAATGACTGATCGCCTTGGGAAACGTATACAGATCGTCGGTGACGACCTCTTCGTAACCAATCCGAGGATTCTTAAAGAGGGCATTCAGAAAGGGATAGCAAACTCTATACTCATAAAACTGAACCAGATCGGCACCCTCACTGAGACCCTAGATGCTATTGAAATGGCCAAACGAGCCGGCTACACCACTGTTATCTCCCACCGTTCAGGTGAAACTGAGGACACAACCTTGGCCGACCTTTCCGTAGCAGTCAACGCTGGCCAGATCAAAACCGGTTCTCTTTGCCGTACGGATCGGGTTTGCAAATACAATCAGCTGCTGAGAATTGAGAAAGAATTGGGTGATCTGTCGTTATTCAAAGGTAAGGAAACATTCAATCATATAGGCAATAACAATGAACTTACTTTAATTGGTGGAGATAAACAATATTTGTCTTGGGGTTGAATACAGATGGATCATGTCAATATATGGTCTTCCTAGGGTGCACTGTAAATGAATCAATCAAATCTTGGGAAAGTATCGAAGATGAAAAAGACGCAGATTAAGCATCTCACTCTTCGGGAAAAAATACTGGAAAATGTCCGCGATTCTATAATAACAGGAGATTTCAAGGCAGGAAGCCGGATCTCTGAACCTGAGCTGGCTGAGCGCTATGCTATAAGTCGTACTCCGATACGTGAGGCTTTTCGGCAGCTTGAGTCAGAAGGGTATCTGAAGGTTATCCCACGACGTGGCGCTATTGTTAGTGAATTCAGTGCCAAAGATGTTGATGAGTTTTATTCAATCAAGGGTATTCTGGAAGGGTACGCGGCATCCCGTGCCTGTGAGAAATTAAGTTCTAAAGATCTTGATCGCCTTCAATCTATTAACGATAGACTTGCTGGACTTGCACAAAGCGGAGATATCAAGAAATTCTTTAAAATTCACGGTGATTTCCACGAGGTATTCATAAGAGCCTCAGAAAATGGAAAGTTACATGAATTAGTATCCGGTTTGGTTACTAAATTTCAACTTATGCGTTTTACCTCACTTAGCCTACCGGGACGGATGGCTACTTCAGTACAGGAACATAATAAAATAATCGATGCTTTCAGGAAAAAGGATTCTGATCTTGCCGCAACGCTTGTTCGCAAAAACGCCGAATATAGTGGTCAAGTCATGATGGATGGTGCAACACCTTCAATCAATTATTAGAACTTGTGGAAGCAAATCGGAATATCTCGTTTTGTAATATATGAATCAGGAACCAATGTACAAAGTGAGTATAAGCACGCCTTAATCTCTAGGTTGGATTATTACGTCAATTTATTGGAGAAAATATGAATATTCACGAGTATCAAGCAAAAGCAATATTACGACAATTCGGCGTACCGGTTCCTGACGGTCACGTTTGCTACAACGGAGCCAGTGCCCGAGAATGGGCCAAGCGTCTGGGAGACGGCCCTTGGGTCGTCAAGGCGCAAATTCACGCAGGCGGACGTGGTAAGGGAGGTGGTGTAAAGCTGGCGCGTACGTCAGACGAGGTTCGCATGATTGCCCGTGACATGCTCGGTATGATCCTACGTACTCACCAGACTGGCCCTGAAGGCAAACTGGTAACGCGTGTCCTTGTGGAAAACGGCTGCAATATCACTAACGAAATTTACGTCAGTTTGGTGGTCGATAGAGGTAGCTCAAAGGTCACCGTCATGGCTTCAACCGAGGGTGGTATGGACATTGAAGAGGTCGCTGCCAGCACACCCGATAAAATTTTCACGGAAACGATAGATCCTCTAGTCGGCCTGACGGCCTTCCAATGTCGCAAAATTGCTTTCAGCCTTGGTCTTGCAGGAAAACTTGTTAATAAGGCTGTCGAGGTGCTGCAAGGGCTCTACAAGACCTTTATCGCCTGTGACTGCTCCATGCTTGAGATTAACCCCTTGGTGGTCACCGCAGAGGAAACCCTGATCGCTCTGGACGCAAAATTCGGCTTTGACGACAACGCCGTCTTCCGTCATCCAAAACTCAGTGACATGCGCGACTACGACGAAGAAGACCCCAACGAAGTCGAAGCCTCACAGCATGATCTTTCCTACATATCGCTTACCGGCAACATCGGCTGCTTGGTCAATGGAGCGGGGCTTGCCATGGCCACTATGGATATTGTCAAGCACTACGGCGGAGACCCTGCAAACTTTCTGGATGTCGGAGGTGGGGCCTCTGTCGAGCGAGTCACTGAAGCCTTTAAACTTATTCTCTCCGACAAAAATGTAAAGGGAATCCTAGTCAACATTTTTGGTGGAATAATGAAATGCGATATCATCGCAATTGGGGTTATCGAAGCCGCTAAGCAGGTTTCACTTCAGGTTCCACTAGTTGTCCGCCTTGAGGGGACAAATGTTGATTTGGGCAAAAAAATGCTGGCAGAGAGCGGTTTGAATATCGTAGCCGCCGACGGCATGGCCGATGCGGCCCAGAAAATAGTTCGGGCCGTGAAAGGAGTCGACCAATGAGTATTATGATCAATAAAGACACCAAAGTCATCACACAGGGGATCACCGGCGCAACCGGACTGTTCCATGCTCAGGGGGCTCGAGACTACGGTACACATATGGTAGGTGGTGTAACACCCGGCAAGGGCGGCTCAATTATTGACTGCTTTCCAGTATTTGACACGGTTATAGAGGCCGTTTACCAGACCGGCGCTACCGCATCAGTCATCTTTGTCCCCCCTCCTTTTGCCGCCGACTCAATCATGGAAGCGGTAGATGCCAGTATTGAACTGGTTTGCTGTATCACCGAAGGTATCCCGGTTTTGGACATGGTCAAGGTCAAACAGTACATGAAAGGCAAAAAGACACGCTTAATCGGTCCCAACTGTCCCGGTGTGATCACCCCGGGAGAATGCAAGATCGGCATTATGCCCGGGTACATCCACAAACCGGGCAAGGTCGGTGTCGTCTCCCGCTCCGGCACTCTGACCTATGAAGCCGTCTGGCAGTTGACTTGTCTCGGCCTCGGCCAATCCACCTGCGTAGGAATTGGCGGTGACCCAGTCAACGGCACCAACCATCTTGATGTGCTTCGACTGTTCGAGGCTGACCCCAACACCGAAGCTGTCATTATGATCGGTGAGATCGGCGGGACCTCAGAGGAAGATGGGGCTTACTTCGTCAAAAACCATATGACCAAGCCGGTGGCGGCCTATATCGCTGGCGTAACTGCTCCTCCTGGTAAGCGAATGGGGCATGCTGGCGCCATCATCTCCGGAGGTAAGGGAACGGCAACCGAAAAAGTAAGTGTGTTGAGAGAGTGCGGAATCAGCGTGGCTGACAGCCCAGCAGAGATGGCGCAGGCACTCTTGAAAATATACAAACCGTAATTTTATCAGTCGTAATGGATTAAAGAGGCAGCACGCTATTAGAAGTGTTGGGCACTAACTGGGAACAGCATATTGCCAACCCATTGAAAATATTTTTGGAGTGTATATGTTGGTAATACACAATGATCTTTATTCAATTTTACTAATAGCTGCTGTTGGCTTTTATGCGGGTACGCAGAATGTTTTAGCTGGTGGTGGGTCATTCATAACTTTCCCTGCATTATTATTATTTGGACTAAATCCGCTTGCTGCCAACATGACATCAACCATTGCGTTGTTTCCGAATCAGATTACTTCTGCAATTGCAGGGCGTAACCTACTTAGCGATGTTGGCCCGATCCGTTTCCGCCGCCTATTTTTTGTCAGTTGCGCAGGTGGGGTATGTGGCGCGTTATTGCTTCTCAACACACCGGTTACTTTTTTTTCTAAGCTTGTACCTTGGTTGGTGTTATTTGCTACCAGCGTATTCGCATGGGGAACCTTTCGTCGTAACCCGTTGCAAGTGGCTCAGGTTGTACCACCATTTGTGTTGATTGCTATTCAAATATGTATTGCAATCTATGGCGGATACTTTGGAGGTGGCATCGGCTTCTTAATGTTAGCAGCACTTACTGTCGCTGGTCTACCAATCCGCGCAGCCTCGGCTAATAAAAACTTTCTAGCAATGGCAATGAACGCCTCAGCGGTAGCTATCTTTGCTCTTTCCAAACAGGTTTATTGGCCTGCAGTATTTGCTCTTGGATTAGGCGGGATTGCTGGAGGTTTTACTGGGTCTTGGTTAATGCATCGTGTACCAGAAAAACTGCTGCGAGGTTTCATTATCATAGTCGGCTCAGTGCTGACGGTCTGGTTGTTTGTTCGTTAACTTTCTTAGTTATTAGGGACCTACGCCCCTTCAGGAGCGATTTTTCATAGAGTAACTTGAGATTCACCTCATGTTTGGCTACCATACTATCGGTAGCCGGGATGAGGAGGCCGTATCGCCATTGGTGCTTTGTGCCCGTTGATTAGCGTGGTCCGGGAGCTGGCGTTTTTTCACTGGTTAAGCATTGCTATCCCGTTCAGAAGAGAGCCGTATGCCTCCAATGGTTACTGCTGCAGCAATGGCTGCAATTGCCGGTATGGAAGCTGAATTGGCCGTAGCATTAGTGGGGGTTGGCATCATCTTTTCTTTTGGCACTCTTCCTTTTCTGTACATTTTGATGTAGTTGATATTTTATTTAGGAGATCGAATTAATGATCGAACTATTAAGCAAACGCCGCAGCATACGGAAATTCACAACTGAAAAATAACACCTGAAATATTGAAACCATTATTGAAGCAGCACTCAGGGCACCATCATCTCGGGGCATAAATCCGTGGGAATTCATTCCTGTTGATGATTCGGAAATACTTGCTAAGCTCTCCAAATCGAAACAGCATGGTTCGGATCTTGTGAAAGACGCGCCTCTAGCCATTGTCGTCTGCGCCGATAGTGCCAAATCAGACGTCTGGGTTGAGGACTGTTCCATAGCAGCGATAATAATCCAGTTTACGGCACTGTCATTGGGGCTCGGCAGTTGCTGGGCTCAAATACGAACCCGACAGCATGATGATGAGCGACAATTAGAACTCACGCCGACTGACGACAATTATAATTCCAAAAGTATCGGGCATTGTAAGCCGTCCACCATCTCTTTGGAACGATACTTCCCTGATCGGGCACAAGGGGTTAGACGGCCGCCCTGGAGATCCGGAAGGGTCGCAGGTTGTGCTTAACGATTATTTTCACATCTTACTTTATACATTCTGATTGCAAAAGAGCCGTTCCCGATACGGAAGCGGCTCTTGCGTTTTATTCTTTAAAGTATCTAATCATAAATCAACGTTACAGGTTAATTATTGCCCAGCAATTCTTCCAGTGACAAACTTAATTAACATTGTCACTAGGATATTTTTCGAATTTGGGTCGTCAGTGACAAACTTTATTAACATTTTTATAAATATAACAGAGAGACATTGTATCGATACTTACGACAAGGAGAACCTGGGCAGATTATCTGGACGGATTAAAAACAGGAACTAAGGTTTTACCGTTCAAGCAGAAAGCGTAATGATAGCTTAGAGTCTGCTGAAAACTGTTCTTTGCCCATGTGTTGAAACTGTTTTGTTTGTTTATTAACTGACATTAAATGTAATGATATCGGATTGATACGATACTATTTATATACATTAAGTCCTCATTAATGGACATTTGTGCACACAGAAAACACGCTTGAAATAGACGCACCTTTCGGTGTCCAGCTTAGGCCCTTCCGATATTTTACCATTTTGAGGTCTCATACTTCCCCTGAAGATATATGAGAATCTGATGTTGTTGTTACAGTTCAATGATGGTTTATCTCCTTCAGTTTACTGTTCCAGTATTCGATGTATGCCAGATAGCCCTGTTCAGTCGTCAGGAACTGCAGGTGCTGCTCAGGGATTATTTTGTATGCCGGAAGCTTTTCGATTCCCAATCTTCGGGCCTGTTCCATTCTGTGATTGCCGTCAATCACATTGTAGCGACCGGGTGAAATCTCAGCCAAAATGACAGGCTTCGTTACATCAACTATAGCCAGATGGCTTTCCTTGAACTTTGAAGAGCCTCTGCTGAAGTCTTTGACCAGAACATCTTCACAGGTGATGCTGTTATTCCGAATATATTCAGCCATCTTTGTGATGTTGAAAACGAAGATACCATTCGGGTACATCTCATCTTCGTCATCAATGCGGCATGGAGTGAAGTGCTTATTAATTTTCAGTTTTTTTTTCAATCCAAGATCCTTCTGAAGAAATAATCAGCCAACAGAAATCTACTGTACCACAACATTCCTGATGCCATCCAATTTTCAACTTGGTGGGATAACGTGCGAACCAGATGTCTCTTTTCCCGGCAACAGCGTTGACCGCAGCGTATATTCATGGTAACAATTCGCCTCTATTTTTAGTGGGTCAACTACGACAATAACGTTATTGGAAAGTGATCTGCTGGCCGCGATAAAAGCACTTCTTGAATCATCACAGGCAATAACAGGCGGAAGCCGTTTCACAACTGAAGATATGGTTCGCTATCAAAAAGCTGTTGAATGGGCTAAACGAGTGATTGTTAGCGCTGAGAACGGCACAAACTTAAAAGGAGAAACAACATGACAAAAGCAGAATTTGTAGCAGCAGTAGCAACAGAGCTTGACGTACCAAAAACCGTGGCAGCAGAGACTGTAGAGGCTTTTATTACAGTTACCACCAAACTGCTGAGGGCCGGTGACAAGATCACTTTCCCCGGATTTGGCACTTTTGGTGCTTCAGAGCGTGCCGCCCGTAAAGGCCGCAATCCGCAGACTGGTGCGGAGATCCAGATTGCCGCATCTAAAAGTGGTAAATTTACGGCTGGCAAGGATTTGAAAGGGTTGTAAGGTAGGACTTGCTGAAGCTCGCGGAATTATCTGATTTTTTGTAAATTGAGAGGGCTGTGCCAAGTGGTGTAGCCTTCTCTGTTTAATTGTAGTCTTCAGATATAGGGAAATATCCATCGTGAATTAAGTATGCTCCTAGAACCTCCAGCCTTCCATCAGAAGCTCCACCCCTGCTGCTGCATGAATGAATTCAGGTTGATACAGGGGATTCCAAAGTGATTACACACGTTAGGAATTTTCGGAGAATTTGGCTTTGCTTGCTCTTCTGTCACCAGTGTTCCCCCATAAATCTTGGCACACGCAATTAAAAAAGGATCAGCAACCGGCCAGCCGTTTAATCGCTGTTTCTCACCGATGAGTTTGTGAAAGTGAGGTACCGAGAATATTTCGGCCACGAATTGCATCTCGGCAGTTGTAGGCGTGAGAAAAAGGTCTTTACGTGGCATTAGCCATTTATTCACATGTTGGTCCGGGTTGCCACGCTCCAGTTCTTTCCAAGCTTCACGCGTTGAAATTAGTTGCTTTGCTTGATAGAGATCGTCAAGTCCAGACCACATGGAAACGAAAACATCCGGGTAGAAATGTTTGAGTGGGCTGAAGGAGCTGGTGTCGAAAACATAAATCATGCTGCACCTCCTTGCATGATTCTCTGTTCAAGGCCAGGAAAGTTTTTGGGCTTGATCCCCAGCAAATCGGATGCCTGCTCCACTGAGAACTGGCGACGGTAATAACGGGTAACAACTTCCTTGGCAAACCGCTCGCTCAGATACGTGTTTTGTGTCGCGTAATAATTCCCGCTACCACCACGTTTCTGCTGACCTTTCCAGTGTTCAGACTTTTCTTCGTAACATTTCTGACCTACCCGCCCTTGGTCGTAGAACCGACGCAAGATAGCTTCCCTGCTGACACCGTATCTACGAGCCAAATCAGCAAATATGCTTTCATCAAGATATTCGACATGATCAAGGTTTTTCGTCTGTTCATTAAAGTCTGAAATGGGGATCAATATCTCTGCCGATATCGCATTACAAAACTGTTCAATTGCCTTTTCACCCTGCGATAGATCATTGATATAGGATTTGTCAAACTTGCTGATTCCGTTGATGCTCAACAAGAGGTGAGACAGTTCATGCATCAAGCTGAAAACTTGCCTGGTCTTTGTGGTGCTGTTATTCAAGTAGATGATCGGGAACGAATCATCAGACAAGCAAAAACCAGAGATTGCCTTCTGCTTAAATGAATCCTTGAATACAAAAATGCCTGCGTTTTCTATCGCTATGCGCCATTGCTTTAGCGCAACGTCCTCATCTCTCCATTTGACTTGGTCACGGAGTGAAATGCCGAGAGCTTGCCTGATTTTTTCTGCCTGGGTAATGAAGGCAGTGTCGGTCAGGAGCCTAACGTGCTTCCTGATTGGTTGTGCGGCTGGATTTTGTCCTCCAAATAGCTCGGCCAGAGCCAGTTGGAAAGCATGTGCCCGACGTATATGTAAACGGGTATCAGGTAATAAATGTTGCAGGTCAGCGTCCGGCAGGGTTCTAAATTCTTTGACTGGAGTTGTTTCTTGAGGTGGGGATGGAAGAAAGAATACTGCAAGTGGCGTTTTGTAAATTTCGTATGCCAGTTTCTCAAGCTGTGGATAGGTTGGGGTACTGATTCCTGATTCCCATTCCTCTATCTCAGTTTCCTTGCGTTTCAGTTTTGCGGCAACTTCACACACAGCATAACCGAGCGACAGTCTTGCCCATTTAAGTACTGCCGGTTGAATGCCTGAAACTGGCTCCATTTTCATCAGCTCACCTTTGTCTAATAATTGCAGTTATGCAGGGCATTTCGACTTAATGAATTCAAACATCGGACGGAACACCTCAAAGCAGTCGGTATTCAGCATGTGAACCACTTCTTTTGCAAAGGGTGTTTTATCTGAATCGGTTTTGAATACGATTCGTTTGCCGCCCACACATGGCTCTTCTTGGTAATATGTACCGGTTGACTTCTGACCATAAAACAGATGCTCGATTTCACAGCAGGAATCCCCACCGTAGGTTTCTAATGTGGCAGCATTTTTTATGACTTGATTCTGAACTCTCGGATGCGTTGGAACTGGGATCATAATTGCATATGACTCCCCGGAGGCCCATTTTTTGATCATGCCCTTGAACGGATCAGTTTCAATGATATCTCCTTTAAGACTGTCCCACTGGAAGAATGCCTTGTCGAAGTCAAAGAGCGCGAAAACCGGCAGACCACACATATCCGAATGGATTCGATTGTCGGTCAAAAGTTGTGCTATGTAAGAACAACTGAAGGCGTAAAAGGGAATAAATGGCATGTCTTCGTCAAACAGCTTGTACCAAGCTTCCTTGAGGATGATGGGGTCGGTGCTCCCTTCGGTAAATAACACCGGTTTCTTCTCAATTTGAATCGTATTAATGATACTTAGTAGCTGATCCTGTTCAGAGTATCTGATAAGAGCCGAACTTAGCTTGTTTATCGCGATAGATTTTGGCAAATCATAGCAAGATGTACGGTTGTCTTTGATATCGAAAAACTTTATTTTCTTCTTATCATGGGGAATCAGAGTGACAGCGCTATGGCTGCTCATCAGCACATGATTATTCTTGGCTGTGGTGTCGGTTATTTCAAATACCTGCTTCAGGAAACTAAACTGCCATTCCGGGTGGAGAAAAGCATCCGGCTCGTCAAGGAGGGTAATACAGTTGCGGTCTTTAAAAAGTTCGATGATGGAATAAATATAGACCGACTGGAATTGACCATCACTGAAATGGGCAATAGTGGCATCGATGCCGCTAGTCAGTTGTAACGGAATAGAAATTTCCGCAAGCATGCCCAGCGTTTTCAGGTTGTCAAACTGACGGAAATGGTCGGTAATTTGCTCATATGCGAATAGATTCTGAAACAGTGAGATATTAATGGGGATTTTGTAGAGATCATCAACTTGGTTATACACATTGCGGTGATTGAACTCGCCCTTAACACAGCCTATCAATTTAACGAGAAAGTCCCGTGTTATGCCATCAGCACCCCAGAAATGAGTGCGAGGATCAAAATCCTCTATCCCTTCGGCTTTTAGGAATTTTAGCCTGCCGTCTGCAAATAATGGACGCTTCAGTACCAACTGTATTTCTGGTGCAATCGAGGATATCCCGAGTTTGTGGCAAACAAACTGCCGAGCCTTGTTATCGTCATTCTGGATCAGCAAAATAGATAGCAGTAGTTGTTTATATTCAGGGCCAATGCCGATAAAACGGCGGCTTTCATCAAAATTAGCGCCCTTGATGCGTTTGCGAAAAGCCTCTTCGTAATGTTTCACCAGCATTGCAACAGTGTCATTGTGGCCGGAGTAGTAGATCAGTACATTGTCGGGCAATGGTGTCTCGCCGATAGTTTTGCGATTTTTCCCATTTATCATGAATTCACCAGCTGTCCAAGCTATCTCAGTCTCCTTGCCATCTATCTCGAAACAAATGCAGTATTCGAAGTCGAGCCACACTTTATCTTTGTCATACTCATAGAGGTGGCGGAAAATTTCGATCAGCGCCTCAAATAGGTTGGATTTGCCCGTGCCGTTCTTGCCAACAAAGACATCGATAAAGCTGTTGCCGTCGAAGGACAGATCAAATTTCTTGAGGTTTTTGTACTCGCCAATGTAAACCGATTTCAGGCGCATGGTTTCTCCCTTACACCTTTGCCATCACGGCGTTAAGTAATGCGGTCCGCTTGCCGGTGGCTTTGTCAGTTCTCTGCTCCAATTCGTCACACAGGGCCATGAGCTGGTCTGTTTTGGCGACAATGCGATGTTGTTCGGCAAGGGGTGGGAGAGGGATTTCAAATTGCTCAAAAACTTTTTTACTCAACCCTTCCCTAGCCATGCCAACTTGTCTTGCCCAAATCATCGTTTGGCAATAAGGAGATAACAACAGGAGGTGGATGTATCTTCGAAGATTCTGAATGGCTGTTCGAATTATTGTTACATGCTGGCTGACATTGGCATCTTTAATATCGTCAGGCATAAGAGCACATCGTCCAAGGGATGCGCCCGTGATGTTTAGGAGAATATCCAAAGGAGCAACTTTTGTACCGGACATTAGTTCGTGGGTTTTAGGTGATATGAAAGCTACATCATTTAATCGAAGGCCATCATTCCAAATATTTTGAGAGCGTAAGAATGGTATGCCAGCAGTTACATAGGCGCTTTTCCCGCCACGAGGGGTACTGCCTGAACCAATTTTTGTAACGATTTCGCCTAATCTTACCCACTCCCAACCACTCGGCAGTGGATGCGCTTGATCCTCTTTTTTGATTTCAGGAAATGGTTCACTTGCCTTGATTTTTCCTTCTTTCACCAACCGTTTCTTCTCTGCCTCAATCTCTTTCAGCAGTTCACTTGCAGGTTGATCCTTCGAGTCTTGCTGCACGAGTTTACCCATAACAGCAAGATGGAGAATGGCCTTGCGTAACTCCGTCACGTTTTCTTTGACTGAGTAGAGTTCGCCGAAGTGTTGGGTGATGAAGTGCCAAGCGGTGCCGAAGTCGCTGTTCTCTGTGGCTATGATCAAGCGATTGAGGGCGGCGGTGTGGACGGTGAGGCGCTTCTGCTCCCATTCGGCACGCAGCTTTTCCAACTCATCGCAACGGGCCATGAGCTGGTCGATTTTAGCAACAATGCGGCGTTGTTCGGCGAGTGGAGGGAGTGGGAAAATAAAATTATTGATTTTTCGGAGTACAAGATTTTTATTTCCAACACCCTCTGTGCCATCTTCAGATTGCTTCTTAACCAATGGAGATTTGACTAGCAGAGACAGATAACGACCTGAAATATTTTTTTGGCTGAACTTTATCAATGCAACACTGACAAAAATACTGAACTCTTCGTCAGTTTCCACTAGGACAGGTACGCCTGTAGTTCCAATTTTTGTGAGGAGCAAATCACCCTTTTCAGGGTGGCAACGCTTACTCAAATTATCGTGCTGATCCTTTGAAATAAATCTTGTACCTGAAAAGCTCAATTGTCCTGAGCTCATATCTTTAACAGAAAGAAATGGAATACCTCTGTCCACATATGTTGGTGTATGATGGGCACCATCTGTTATTTGAAACGCAATTTTTCCAAACTTTACCCACTCCCATCCCTCCGGCAACTCATAAGGCACTTCTTCAAGTTTGATTTCCTTCGCGTTATTCGCGTCTTCGCGTGAGCCCGTCTTTATCTTCCCTTCCTTCACCAGCCGCTTCTTCTCCGCCTCAATCTCATTCAAAAGCTCCCTTGCAGACTGATCCTGTGGATCTTGCGGAACCAGCTTCCCCTGCATGGCCAGCGTCAGGATCAGCTCGCGCAGCTTCTTGATACCGTCGGGCGCGGCAAAGGCGGTGTCGAAATGCTTTTCCAGCAGTTCCATCAATTGCCTCCAAGTGCCTGCATAAGTTCGTGCTTCAATGCAGATTGGGCCGATTCCAGCTGCCGGGCAATTTCCAGATATTCCTGCATCAATTCATCCGGATCACGGTGGTTTACTTCAATTTCATGGGGATTTTTGCAGTCGATGTTATAGTTGCGCGCAGCGATCTCTTTGACCGAGACCTTCCAGGCGTGTTCGGTCGTTTTGCGCTTGCTCCACCACGATTTTTCCCGGTCGAATTCCTGAATGGTTAGGGGGCTTCGGCGCGAATAGGACTTGTACCCATCCGGGTAGGGGTGCTCGAAAAACCAGACGTCCTTTGTGGGGCCGCCTTTTTCAATGAAGAGGATGTTGGTATTGATGCCGGTGTAGGGGCTGAAGACCCCCTTGGGCAGACGGACAATGGTGTGCAGGTTGAACTCTTCCAGCAGCTCGCGCTTGAGGTTTGTTTTGGTGCCCTCGCCAAACAGGAAGCCGTCCGGCAGCACCACGGCGGCACGACCGGTATCGTGCTTGAGCAGGTGCATAATCAGAGCCATGAAAAGGTCGGCGGTCTCTCGGGTCTGGTACTTCTTGGGGAAGTTGTGTTCGATTCCGTCTTCTTCCATACCGCCGAAAGGTGGATTGGTGATAATAATATCGACACGGTCTTTCGGACCGTAATCCTTAAGCGGACGACTAAGGGTATTGTCGTGCCGGATATTGGTGGGCACATCGATGCCGTGCAGCATCATGTTGGTCATGGCCAGCATGTGCGGCATCGGTTTCTTTTCGACCCCGTGGATGCACTCTTGCACTGTTTTGAGATCGTCCCCGGTCTTGACCTGCTTCTTGAGATGTTCAATGGTGCAGGTCAGAAACCCGCCGGTACCGCAGGCGGGGTCAAGAACTGTCTCGCCCAGTTGCGGGTTAAGGATATCGACCATGAACTGGGTGACCGCTCGTGGTGTATAGTATTCGCCTGCATTACCAGCTGACTGAAGATCGGCCAGGATTTTCTCGTAGATATCGTTGAACAAGTGGCGGTCTGTGGATGAGTTGAAATCCACATCCGCTTCTATGGTGTTGATTACCTGCCTCAGCAGGGTGCCGGACTTCATGTAGTTGTAGGCATCTTCAAACACAGAGCCGACTACCTTGCCACGAGGCGTCACGCCAGCGGCGGTGGCCAGCTTTTTGAGTGCCGGGAAAAAGTCATTATTGACAAAATCAATCAGTTCGTCACCGGTGATCCCTTCCGGATTTTTGGCCCAGCTTGACCAGCGAAAACGGCTCTGGAGGGGGGATTTGTAATTCGGAATGGTGAGTTGCCACTCCTGCTCCTTGTCGTCAAAGATCTTGAGGAAAAGAAGCCAGACAATCTGGCTGATCCTCTGGGCATCGCCATCGACCCCCACATCCTTGCGCATAATATCCTGAATCGTTTTTATTAGCGTACCAATCGACATGAATCTGTCTCCAATTATTTACGTATTACGCGCTGTAGAGCGCCTGTTCCAGCCCGCGAACTGCTTCCTGATAACCGTCCAGTCCACCAAAAGCGCGTATGATCTCGATGGGTGTACCAAAATTGGTAAAGGGTGCGACCGACAGAATCTGCGGGGCTTCGATATGAACCACCCCTTCATCGGCGTACTTATCGAGCAACGCCTCAAGAACCCGCTTTGCCTGATCACCGTATTGTGTGAAATAGTTGTGCTTACGCACCTGTTCTGCACGTTCTTTGCGGGTCAGCGGCGGCATGTCCCAAGCCACGTGACAGACCAGGTCAAAGGGATCACAATCCCTGCCGATTTCCTCCGCCAGCGCATCAAAAAAAACACCTTCATTTGCAAGCTCATCAATGATCGCCTGTTTCTTTTCGGAACTGCTCCAGCGTCTGAGAAAATCATCCAGCGAAGCGAACTCCTTCGCCAGGGTCGTGCGAGTATAGTCCTTGAGCGAAGTGGTAATCAGCTTGCCGTTGGCATCGAAATACTGCACTCGCTCGGCAACGACCTTTACTTCCACATTGCTAACTACATAGCGCCTGACGCCTGGCTCATAGTCAGAATCCGCGCCTTCGATTACGCCGCCCCGACCACCCTCTTCGTCCTGAAATGGATAATCAGGACCATCAGCTACCCCTCCATCGTCTTCAGTTTCCGGCGGGACCGGTGAATCATCGGGATTCTTCGGGGTGTAGATTTGTACGGGGTCGCCGTCGAAATCGGGATCTGCAAAGAGCTCGGTGGCCTTCTTGAAATCGATGATGGTGAAATAGTATTTGTTGTAATCCTCGTTGATACGAGTGCCGCGACCTATGATCTGTTTGAACTCGGTCATCGACTGGATGCGCTGATCGAGCACTATCAGTTTGCAGGTTTGGGCATCGACACCTGTGGTCATCAACTTGGAGGTGACCGCGATTACCGGATACCTGGACTCTGGGAATATGAAGTTGTCGAGTTCTGCCTTGCCTTCTTCATTGTCGCCGGTAATCCGCATAATGTACTTGGAGCTTTGAGCGACCAGATCGCCATTTTCGTTGACCAATGCCTGGCGCATCCGCTCGGCGTGGTCGATGTTGTCGCAAAAGACGATGGTTTTGTCGAATCGATTGGTCTGTTTGAGAAATTCGGTGATCTTTTTTGCCACCAGCTGGGTCCGTTTTTCCAGAATCAGCGTCTTGTCGAAATCCTTCTGGTTGTAGATGCGGTCCTCAATTTCGTTGCCGAACTTATCCAGCATGCCCTTGTCGGGTCGCCAGCCGGTCAGGTCTTTGTCAATGTCGATGCGTACCACTTTGTATGGTGCCAGAAATCCGTCTTCGATACCCTGCCGAAGCGAATAGGTGTAAATCGGCTCCCCGAAGTAGTCGATATTAGATACTTCCTTGGTTTCCTTTGGAGTCGCCGTCAGGCCAATTTGGGTGGCTGATGAAAAGTATTCGAGAATCTGACGCCACGCCGAATCCTCAGCTGCACTTCCCCGGTGGCACTCATCCACCACAATTAAATCAAAAAAATTGGGACTGAACTGCTTATAGATGTTCTGCTCCTCTTCAGTTCCTGTAACCGCCTGATAGAGCGAGAGGTATATCTCATAAGACTTGTTTGCCAGGCGATTCTTGATTTTAGTCATCGCTGAACCGAAGGGTTTGAAGTCGTTGGTCATAGTCTGGTCAACCAGAATGTTTCGGTCAGCCAGGTAAAGAATCCGTTTTTTTGTTTTAGACTTCCAAAGTCGCCAGATTATTTGGAATGCCGTTAAAGTTTTACCCGTCCCGGTGGCCATCACCAAAAGGATACGATTTTGACCCTGCGCAATAGCTTCAATGGTTTTGTTGATGGCCAATAGCTGATAGTAGCGAGGGGTCTTGTTGCTGCCGTCGCTGTAATAATCCTGTGTGACAAGGTTTTCCTGCTTCTCGGTCAATCCTCTGTGTGTGGACCATATTTGCCATAGCGTTTCAGGTGACGGAAAATCTTCCGGAGCCAGCTCACGTTCGATGATAGCGTCAACTGCAATCTTATTGTGAAACAGAAATCCATCACCGTTGGAGCTGAAGATAAATGGCACCTGAATCAAATCGGCATATCCAAGCCCTTGTTGCATGCCATCACCGACAGAGTGGTTGTTGTCCTTTGCTTCGATAACAGCAATGGGAATATTGGGTTTGTAGAAAAGAATATAGTCGGCCCGCTTGTGCTTGGCGCGGGTGTGCAGCTTACCCCGAACGATTATCCGCCCCTTAGTGAGAGGAAACTCTTCACGGATCTGGGTTTCAATATCCCACCCCGCCCGCTCCAGAGCAGGAGTGATGTATTTCGTGCAGATATCACGTTCGGTTAGTTGTTTTTTAGTCATTATTTTTCACAAGTTACCTGTTTTGATAATATGATTCTTCGTAGCAGGATTTGCGATAAATAGCCACAAGGATGGTTTTCAAACCAGGTAGACTTTCAAAGGTAAATAAGGGCACTTCCCGTATTTATTGTCTACGAATTAATCTACAAATCCGGCACCAGCTACTTATCCTTCAAGGTTTGCATCTGTTCTTCCGTCTTCACCCAAGAATCACCCGGCATTAATGGAGCCAGTACCTTCAACACATAGCGTGCCGCCGCCCTGTAGTCCCACGACGACCCGGTAGTAAGCAGTGGGGCAATATCATCAAGAAACCGTCGGTCATTTAGTTTCCCAAACAGATTAAGCTCAAACTCAGCGCGGGATACCTGATGTTCTTCATGTTCCAGATAGCGCAAGAAACAGGACACTATGGCCTCTGGGCTGACATCCAGAGTTTCTGCGGCATACCATAGATCGAACAAATCGCGACCTTTTTTACGTTGATAAAGGGCACGCAGTTTGGTGCCGAGTAATTCATCAATGCCATACGTTGAGATGGTCGCAGTACCGGTGTTCCAGCGGGAGACCATCTCGAATTTGAACGGCTGATACCCCAGTACAGTAAAGTGCTCGCGGGAGTTGATCTCTACTTTCAACCGAAGCGGTAATCCTTCTTCTGATTCCACCCGCCACATTAGCGTTACCCTTCCCTCAGACTGCTTCCGCTTGGGAACACCAAGCCAGGGATTCAGCTTTTCCTGTACTGCGTCCATGACCGGACCGATTGGCCCCGGTTTCATCTGCACCAGGTCAATATCTTCAGAATAACGTGCTGGCGAGAGATGCAGTTTGAACAGTGCTGTTCCTCCGCGAAAAGCAAGACTTTCCGCCAGGAGTGGGTGGCTGTATATATCCACTAAAGCCCGGCAGATAATCAGATCCTGTTCTACCTGTGACAATTGCGGCCAGGGCGCATGGGTTCGCCAGGCGGTGATGTAGTCGAGTGGGATCATAATTCTGGTTCTACCTTCTCATTTGGAAACAGTCGCCAGCGTTTGTCCTGACGCACACCTTTGTGAGGTTGTGTCGGGGAGAGGGGGATGGGCACCGCATCCTTGCTGCTCACATATTCGGCTAATCCTTCAGCCAACTCAGTTTCGCCTATTAAGTCCAACATATACCCGAGTCGCTGGGACCATGCTATCGGGGATAGATCCGTAATACTTGCCAGCTTCGCGGCATCAATGAACTCAGCCAACTCGCTTAATACGGTTGCGGTATTGTCTAGTCCACCGGCATGGTGCGGGTAGCCGGCTAAATCAAAAGCAGTAACCTCAGGAGTGGAAACCTTTAGGTAACCACGTGGTGTCTTGAAGTCCTGGGTGGGAATTGCAGCAACATTTTTTCTGGAGATAAAATCAACCCGCACTCCGCCACACGTGATTCCAGGACGGGAGCGCTGTACCACAACCTGAAACGCTTGAGGGCGATGGTGCGCAGCACCATGATGTTCAGCTGCGGTGAGCAGTCCCGCGTAATATGGTTCTTCCAGGTGAGCCATTAATGACGGAATGAACTGGTTGCCAGGCAAACACCCCAGGTTTCTAAGCTCTGGTGGCACAATTACATAGAAGCCACGAAACGGCATGGCAATATCGCCCTTATGCCGCAACCGGCGCAGTGCCGCACGAGTGGCAATAACGCCTGAACCAAGCGCCTGAGCGGCCTCTACACCGCTGAAGCAGTACTTCCCCTGAGTCAGCAGGTCGTTGATGTAGTGAGAAATTATCATGAACTTTTAAGTACACCAAACGAGCATATAAAGCAACGTTTACTGTTGTTATTTTAGCTTATTATATTTATACAGTGATTTAGAAGGTGTCGGAGATGTATTTAACAAAGATGAAACCGAGTACTACATGCTCATATTCGGCAGCATCCATATTGGCGCGCTGTTTGTCGGTGGTTGCCCAGAGGGGTTTCTTATGTGTTAGATCATTTGTTCAGTTGTTCCTTGGTAGAGGGTGGGGTGGTCATTAAAATCAGCTGTGGCAACAACTTGCAAATTTAAATAGATTGTAGCACCCACAAAACTTTTCCAAGAATAAAGTTATCTTTCGGAATTTCAGTGATCGGAATGATCATATCTGGATAAGCTTGATTATCTGCCTTTAAAATCAGTTTTTCGAAATCAATGAATACACGCCTAACAACTGGACCATCAAGCGGTATCCATACGACAAAAATCTGCCCACTTGAAAAACTGGCTACACTGTTATCTACAGCATAAATAGCACCCTCACGGATTATTGGCTCCATACTGGATCCAGTCATTTTAATAAGAATCACATCTTTACCAAATTCATCTGATAGTATCAATTCGTCAACCGGCATATCAGATAACCAATTATCTG
>CAIYDX010000035.1 GCA_903925005.1 uncultured Geobacteraceae bacterium | reverse complement strand
TGATGGAGTTCTCCGGAAAAGAGCTGGTCAAGGGTGAACCGGATGCCTCCTCTTTCCCCAGCGGCGGCCTGAGAGCAACCTTTGAAGCCAGGGGCTATACAGCTTGGGATTGCACATCACCTGCGTTCTTGAGAGAAGAAGCCGATGTTATCACCCTCTGCATTCCTACCGCCTTCTGCTCATACACCGGAGAGGCCCTGGACAAAAAGACCCCTCTGCTCCGCTCCATGGAAGCACTTTCCAAGCAGGCAGTACGTGTTCTAAGCTTGTTCGGAAATACAACCGCCACCAGGGTTACATCAACTGTCGGCGCTGAGCAGGAATACTTCCTTGTGGACAAGTCTTTTTTCCTGAAAAGACCCGACCTGATGATGGCCGGCAGAACACTCTTCGGGGCCATGTCCTCAAAAGGTCAGGAGCTGGAAGACCACTATTTCGGCACTATCAAGGAAAGAGTGCTGTCTTTCATGAAAGAAGTAAATGAAGAACTATGGAAACTGGGCGTTACCGCAAAAACCCAGCACAATGAAGTTGCACCCGGACAGTTTGAACTCGCCCCGATTTTTGAGAACACAAACATTGCCACTGACCACAATCAGATGGTTATGGATGTTCTGAAGCGGGTCGCCATCAGACATGATCTGGTCTGTCTGCTGCACGAAAAACCATTTGCCGGGGTAAACGGTTCCGGCAAGCACAACAACTGGTCCATGAGCTCAAATGACGGACAGAACCTGCTTGAACCGGGTCATACGCCACATGAAAACGCCCAGTTCCTGACCTTCCTGATGGCAACCATCAAAGCCGTGGATACGTATGCGGGACTCCTGCGCTGTTCTTGCGCCAACGCCGGCAATGACCACCGGCTGGGCGCCAACGAGGCCCCCCCCGCAATCATTTCCATTTTCCTTGGCGACCAGCTTGCCGATATCCTCGACCAGATCGTGGCCGGCGGAGCCAAATCATCATCAGCCAACGCTGATATGAGGATCGGTGTAACCACTCTTCCCGCACTGTCGAAGGATGCCACCGACAGGAACAGAACCTCACCGTTCGCCTTTACCGGTAACAAGTTTGAATTCAGGATGCTCGGCTCGTCCTTCTCTATCTCAGGCCCGAACATTATCATCAATACAATCATTGCCGATGCGCTGAAGGGATTCGCCGACAAACTCGAAAAATCGAAAAACTTTTCCGCCGACCTTGAGAAACTCCTTCAGGAAACCGCCAAGAAACATAAGCGCGTTGTATTCAACGGCAATAACTACTCCGACGAGTGGGTCAAGGAAGCCAAGAAGCGCGGCCTGCTGAATATTCCCAACACTCCTGCGGCACTGAAGGAGCTGGTAACAAAAGAAGCCGTTGAGCTGTTTGTTAAACACAGTGTCTTTTCCGAAAAAGAAATTCATTCACGCTATGAAATCATGGTCGAACAATATGTGAAGACCCTGAATATCGAAGCCTTGACCATGATCGACATGGCCAACCACAGCATAATTCCTACAGCCATAGAATATGCAACAACGGTAGCATCATCGATCAATGCCGTTGCAGCCGTATCCGGCAAGCTGAACGTTTCGACGCAGAAGGCGCTGCTGGAAGAGCTCTCCAACAAACTTGCTTCTGCGAGCAGCAATGTCAAAGCGCTGGAGAAAGCTCTTGATAGCGCATTGAACATTGCCGATGTTGAAAAACAGGCCGTTGCGTTCAGGGAAAAGGTATTTACTAAAATGCTTGAACTGCGTGCCGATGGTGATGCGCTGGAAAAGATCATTGCTGCCAAATACTGGCCGCTGCCGACTTATGGGGAAATGCTTTTCATTTTGTAATCCCCGAATCTTCACGTGTTTGTCAAAAAAAGGAGCCTCTTGACGGGGGCTCCTTTTTTGGTTCTTCACAGTAATCAAAGCGGCGAAGGTGGGAAAAAAAATTATCCTGGGTGGGCAACATCAATACATTCTTATAATCGAGGTTCTTGCAAAACGCTTTTCCACCATCTTGAACAGGCTACGTTGAAAGCTTGACTCAGCTTTTTGGTTTAATCCGGTAGTTTTTTAGCAAAATTATGGCGACATGAATGCAACTTTCCTGTGTTTGTGGTGCTTCCGGTCTTTGACAGTCTAACCGAGCAGTCGTATGAGTTGATCGGCAAACAAAGTGATAACGCCGAACATCAGATGCATTGTAACTTTTGTCGCTCCGC
>CAIYDX010000034.1 GCA_903925005.1 uncultured Geobacteraceae bacterium | reverse complement strand
GACTTTATAAAAGTTGTTCAAGACGAAAGAGACAGAGCAACGGGCGGATTTTCACAATATGCAATTGAATATTGTAACGGGAAATCTGCCTATGCAACAGTTGATAATTTTGTTGCACAAACAACTTTTGATAATAAGGGAGCTTTGCTTATAGTAACAGATGCAAATATTATCTGCTTCAATCTTGCAAAGAAATAAAATCCGGCACATAGGAACCAAACAGGGCGGGAACAATCTTCCGCCTTTTTTTGTATCCAGGCTGTTCCGTTAATTCCATAAAGGCTCCAGAAACCCATACATAGCCTATCTATCGGGCTTTACAGGTAATTTAAAATAAATCATAATTTTCCTGGACACTGGGAATTTTTGAAGGCATAATGTCTCCTAAAATACCCAGCGAGGTTCGATATGAGTTGTGAAGCACTGGAAAAACTTAAAGAAGCACGTGCCCGTTTTTCACAGAAAGACATCGCTGAACGGCTTGATGTAAACCCTAAAACCGTGGGAAGATGGGAGCGTGGAAGCGTCCCATGTCCCACCGTAATTTTGCCAGCGTTAAAAGAAATTCTCAAAAACAATCAGCAGGTACCAGACAATGCCGACCGGTTCACCTTCATTGACCTCTTTGCCGGAATCGGCGGAATCAGGGCAGGTTTCCAGTCAACTGGCGGTAAATGTATTTTTACTTCTGAGTGGAACAGCTATTCACAAAAAACATACATTGAAAACTTTGGCGACGAACACCCGATTGTTGGTGATATTTGTCCTTATCCAGCCGAAGAAATACCCGACCACGACGTATTGTTAGCAGGATTCCCATGTCAGCCATTCAGCATCGCTGGTGTCAGTAAAAAGAACGCACTTGGCAGACCACATGGCTTTGAGTGCGTTACACAGGGAACGCTTTTCTTTGATGTTGCCCGAATCATTGCCACCAAACGACCAAAAGCCTTTCTTCTTGAAAACGTAAAAAACCTTGTATCCCACGACAAAGGTAATACGTTTAAAATAATTCTTCAAACGTTAAAAGAAGAACTTGGCTATGACGTTCATTACAAGGTAATTGACGGTAAATCCTTTGTTCCACAACATCGGGAACGTATTATTATAGTCGGATTTAGAGAAAAGACCGGATTCTCTTTTGATAATTTGCAATTACCAAAAGAGCAAACTTTGCTTTCCAGTATCCTACATCCAGAGAATGGAACGGAGCAGGAAGAAGCACCGTTCACCACCGGTGATAAAGCAAAGGTGCATTCAAAGTATGTTTTGTCAGACAAACTCTGGGCATACCTACAAATGTATGCAGCTAAACATAAGGCAGCCGGCAACGGTTTCGGATTCGGACTTGTTGACGGAACGATGACCGCAAGGACATTGTCCGCCAGATATTACAAAGATGGTTCTGAAATACTTATTGATAGAGGCAAAGGCAAAAACCCACGACGGCTGACACCGAGAGAATGTGCCAGATTGATGGGCTTTCCAGATACTTTCAAAATCGAAGTATCCGACTGCCAAGCATACCGCCAGTTCGGTAATTCAGTTATTGTTCCAGTAATCAGGGAAGTAGCACGGTTAATGACACCGCATATCATCGAACTTAAACAGCAGGAAGAAGCCGGAATTTCGCAACAATGGCTACTTGCCTAAAAGGAATAATGCAATGAGTAAAGCACAGACAACCGAAAAATACGCTATGTTCGATTATGTCTTAAATAACCTTGACCACTTACAGGGCATTAAAGACCAGAGTCTTATCAAAGGCTATCACCAGATATTCGAACAGCACCCTGGCTTGCACCCAGACGGATTTGACGACCCAGAGAGTGGCTGGACGGACGAATTAAAGCCTATATGTGCCGAAATGTGGCGACGAGTTGAGCTTGATACTTCCGAAGTCAACGAGGAACACATGTATTACATCAACAAAGCTTTCCGTAAGCTTGTCAAGGAATCGGCTAACAAGACCACCCGTTAATGACCGACATTGTAGACAAGGAAACCAGAAGCCGGATGATGTCAGGTATCCGGTCAACCAACACAAAGCCCGAAGTTCTTATACGAAGCCTGCTACATCGTAGCGGGTTTCGTTTTCGTATCCACGTTAAAACTCTTCCAGGCAAACCGGATATTGTTCTTCCTAAACACCATGCAGTAATATTTATTCACGGATGCTTTTGGCACGGTCACGATTGCCACCTTTTCAAATTGCCAGCTACCCGAACGGAATTCTGGCAAACAAAGATTGACCGCAACCGCCATAACGACCGGCTGGCTCTTGAAGCATTGCAAAAAGCAGGATGGCGAGTTGCTACCATTTGGGAATGTGTCTTACGTGGCAAGTTGCGAATCAGTGAAGAAAGCATTATCGACCAGCTTTCAACATGGTTACAGTCAACCGCAGACAGCCTCGAACTCCGTGGAAACCCACCAGCTATATAATCAATCGCATTTACCACCTGTCCATGCTATAAAACGCCATGAAACCTTTAATCTTGGAGGCATCGATGGACAGAGGTCACCTTTCCGGCTATTTCACAGGCGTTGCTTGCAAAAACTTATCAGCGGTTGAAGCCGACCTCTTTATAAGTCACCAACACGAATTTAACGGCGTGGAAGGGCTTAAAAAATTGTTTGGCAAGGCAACCGGCAAACAGACTTTTCCTGCTTCATTCCTTTACCTCAACGATAATGACGACGAACCAGTAATAGCGAACAATGAATTTGTTACCTGGTATGACGCCAGGGAACAGCATTTAACCCGTTCAGAGCACCGTTTATATTTTCCAACAACACCAGTTTCAGAGTGTGCCGCTG
>CAIYDX010000033.1 GCA_903925005.1 uncultured Geobacteraceae bacterium | reverse complement strand
GTGCCAGTATCGGTTTAACCGCCGGTTCAATCTGCCAGCCATCTTCACCAGACTGGTCTACGCTGCTACGCATACCGGATGCCGTCCGGAATGGTTTTTACGACTAGCGCTCTTTTAGAACGATTCAGGAAAAGATATTCCAAGCCATTAACTTTGATATCGTAAACGGTCTGCAGCATTTCGCCAAGCTTACCTGGCGGAAACCCTTCTCCGGCCATCCATACGACATAATGTTCCGGCAGATCAATCAGCAGTTTCCCTTTATGGGCCCCATATGGCATGCGCATCTGAGCCAAAGACATCAGATCATTTACGTTACCGGCGGATTCGGTGCATGGTCGAAAGGTATCATCGTTCATTACTTTTATGCTTCCCGCACAGAAAACCGCGCATAAGAGTCAATCCTATTGATGTCAACGCTGTCCGTATTGCCGTTTGGATAAATTTCTATACCCAGATAATTCAATTCATCCTGTTCCATATGTTGCGGAACATCCGTCCACCACCCTTTGCAGCTGCCACTGGCCGAACCGTCATTCCAGCGGTAGCCACGCTGTTTCAGGACATCTTTTTTATCAAATGGCGCACCCACTGCGCATATTCGAGAGGTCATCTCGTCGGACTTTTCCAACAGAGCCCTAAAGATCGGCGTGCCAGAAACAGGGAAATTGCCTAATAGCAAGCCAAGCACGCCCTCAGCATCATCTAATGCGCGATGAGCATTGATGAAATAACCACCACATTTATACAGCAGATATTCCAAGGTGCGGGAACTGATCCGTTCTTTGCTCCAATCAAGTTGAGCCAAGGTACATGCCCACGGAAGCGTGGAGAAGAGTGGATACCTGTTCTCGACAAACTTCCGGTCGAAGGCGGAGTTGTGACAAATTACAAGGGTCGCCCTGTCTGCGAGTGCCTTTATCTGATCGTCATCAAAATTCTGACCTGAAACCATGTCATCGGTTATGCCTGTAATCTCGGTGATCTCTTTTGAGAGGCTGCGCTCTGGATCTTCAAACCCATTATACCGGTCTGAAATTCTGATTATCTCTGCCGTCATCGGATCATATTCGAAGGCAACAATTCCCAGTTCGATGATTTTGTCTTCAGTATGGTTTAAGCCGGTTGTTTCGGTATCAAGGCATAGTCCAATCTTTGAACCTTGAGCAACGCGTATCTGGGTGAAGCGGGAGTCCCGTTCAAGATTTAGCTTGCGCAGAACGGCATAATCTCCTGTGGAGCACAGAGCCGTGATGGCGATCTCAGCATCCAGTACATTCATAGGATCAGTATGGTAATTTCGGACATTCTTTGTTTTCATCTATCACAACCTTGTATTTTCTTGGACTACGTCGATTCGGATTGAGTTTATTATTAAGGATCTGGCAGTATTTCTGTTCCGCATCACCTCGTCTACGTCGGAACCAGGTTTCTTTCTGTCGGCTGAGACTGTGCGATGATCCAGAATGTTTCTCAATCATACGCACAAGTAAATATCCTGTTGACTAGAAATACAAGTAATGATTAAATGGACACGTGCAATATAAGCATGTTAGTGTTGAAAGATCAACTATGAATATTAGTGCAAAAAAAATATTATTACCCCACCTAGAACTTACTGAAGTTGCTACGGCCGACGATCACGAAGCGACAGCTGTGATGGTCCCAAGTTTGACCAACAATCCTGTTTGTGAAACCTATTATATCAAAGCCAAATCAGGTACGTACGAAAACAAAGCAGCCAGGTTCAATTATTTTCCGGTTGTGTTGGGTAGCAATGGGGCTCCGTGGGCGGAAGCAGTTGTTTATATTCTGTCCCGGTTAGACAGCGTCTCGGTACCAACAATGTCAACTTATACAGGCATTGCTGACGATCTCGCCGCATTCCGCCGTTTCCTAGATGAAACAGGCATTGACTGGATGCACTTCCCCTCACAAAAGATGTTTAGACCTACCTATCGTTTTAATGGGTACCTGAAGATAGCTGTACAGTCCGGAAAAGTAGCGGCCGGCACAGCACAAAGACGCATGGGGACCGTCATCCGATTTTATCGCTGGCTTATATCCGAGAAAGTGCTTGCCCCTGAGCATCCACCCTGGAAAGAATCGGACCGTTACATTGATTTCCGCGATTCTCATGGTTTCGAACGGACAAAACAGATCGTTACCACCGATGTTTCCTTAAAAACACCCAAACAACATGACCCGTATGATGGGGCCATCGATGATGGCGGGAAGCTGCGGCCATTACCTCTTACAGAACAGGAATGGGTGATGGATGCTCTGATTACCTTGGGAAATACCGAGATGACTTTAATTCATCTGTTTGGGTTTTTAACAGGTGCACGGATTCAGACCATTTTAACTTTTCGTGTTAGACATGTTGATGTAAAATTGGATGGAGATCAACAAGGATTCATAAGGGTCCCAGTAGGCTTGGGGACTGGAATAGATACAAAAAATGGGAAACGCCAAGTGTTGCATATTCCGGTGTATTTTTACAAAATGTTGTACGTATATTCGCAGAGTGGCCGGGCAGTAAAACGCCGCCAGAAAGCAAATGGCGGCGATCATAAAGACCAATACCTGTTTTTAAGCGCAAAGGGTACTCCTTTATATCAAAGCAAAGAAGAGACCAGTTTTTTTAATCCTATAAACAATCTTCGGCATATCAAGACTGGCCAAGCAGTCCGCCAATTCATCACTGAATACGTAATCCCGTTTGTCCGTAGTAAGTATGCGACCAAGGATTTCCACTACCAGTTTCATGACACCAGAGCTACGGCCGGGATGAATTGGACCGATCACCAACTGAAACTTGTTGAACAGGGGTTGACTACACTCCACGAGGCACGAGAATTCGTAAAGGTAAGAATGGGCCATCAGTCGGCTTTGACTACAGATCGCTATTTGCAATATCGAATGAACCTCAAATTGGTTCGCTGGGCGGGGATAGAATATGAATGCCATTTGCAGAAAATATCCAAACAGGCTTTGGCTGGCACTGAATGACAGCTTTTATCTACCGGCCTGTCGTCATTGTGGATTTACCTCTCGCTGAAGGTTTGGAAATACTCCATCCTCAACAAGTTATACTGCGTTTTGCTGGTAGAACCGTCGACGTTGGGGCTCTTTGCTATTTGCAGCGATCTCATAAACAAAGGGAAACAAACAAGAAGGGCAAGCTGGTTGGTCCACTTTCTTTTGATGTTGGCCGCTCAATAAAAATACGAGCACTTATAGAATATTTTTCAAGTGAGTGTGCCAACACCGGCCGAAGACTATCGACATTATCCCATAGGTTCGGTCTCTTTTCTTCATCATTCATGTATTGGGCTGATAATAGCGGCCATGCTGATGTTCTCGATAATATACCGTCAGGGCGGGCAGCTTTCCACGATTACGTAATTTATCTTAAAGAGCGAGTATCACAAAATAAAATTACATTAAATTCGGCTGCTCATCTGCAGTTAATTGTATTAGACATATTAGGGGGATTCCTGAATATTGATGATCTCATGCAGGGGGTAAATCTAATACGGCAAAATCCTCAAAGCATAGAAGCAACAAAACCGCCTTGTGAGGTCAATCAGTCTAAAGTGCTAGCACTCTGTGAGTCTATATTCCATGGCCTCACAGATCTCGTTCTTTTGGGGAAACCATTCCCTTACAGTATGAAGATGCCTCACTATCTTGGATGGGAACAAAATTCCATCTGG
>CAIYDX010000032.1 GCA_903925005.1 uncultured Geobacteraceae bacterium | reverse complement strand
CGCGACTACACTCTCATTTTGCACTGGCCGGATTGCATCGGAATAGTGGACGCAATCAAATCGGAATGCTGGCCGGATTCACGCCGGAACAGTGTCCGGTATCGCGCCGGAATGGTGGACGGAATGGCCCGGAATACGCATACTCGGCACGAATTGACCATACCATGTGATGATGTCTACCATCTACATGCACTTGCCGATTCTCGTGAGTAAAAGTATTTCCAACATTTTGTAACCACGCTTGGAAAGCGGTCATAGTTGTATCACGATCATCAGGGTGGATGAAATCAAAGGCTGGCCGACCAATACACTCCACTGGCTCTAATCCAAAGATATTCTCTGCTGCATGATTCACAAAAATCAATCGCCCCTCAGTGTCAACCCTGGTAATAAGATCCGGGGTTCCTTCCACCAAATTTAGATATTGCTCCCTGCTTTTATGCAATTCGATGGTTCGTTGCTTTACTCGAGTTTCAAGATCAGATTGAAGGTTCGCATTCTGCAGTCGCTGACTCCGTTCCCCCAGTATAACGGCCAGCATATAACAGAAGTTTTTCAGGTAGTCCTCATAGGGTGCGAATACCTCTTGATCCTTGATCGAGAATAGTAGTTCGCCATGACATATCTCGCCGATAAGTAGCGGGAACCTGACAGTTAAGCCCTCTGCCTGCTTCTTAGTCGTATGGGCGTATCTCACTTTGCTGACGCCAGGTATATCAAGGAGACCGCGACAGACGAAACTGAATATGGACTTCTCGTCAGGCAGACCGATTACAAGACTCTGCATCACCAACAACTGCCCGAGAATTTCAGGTTTTATCATAGGAGCCTTCTTGTTATTTGAATTCTCGCCATATTACTGAGAAAGGAATTCTTCCGGTTTAATATAAAACGGGTTGTGAACCACTGAACCGCGAACGATCATAAGAGGATGCACCTTCAGTACCTCCATGATTATTGCTCCATCAAATGAGCGTGCGTCATATTGACAAACCGCTGTAACGGGATAATTACGGAGGAGCATGCTTACCCTTGCTTCATATTCCATTAAGCGACTACCGCCGCTTACATGTTGAGCTTCACACGGCATTTCGCCAATATATCTAACACCGGGGTATCCTTGCGCGACTGAGTCAACGTAGTATGCGGTCAAACCAGCCAACATTCGCTCAGGATCGAAACGATCATCTTTACAGTAAACATTCCACGTGCCTCCGAGAGTCAGCGATCCGGAATCTCTGGCATCTTTGTATGAAATGCCATAGTTTCCGAGAAATTCCTCGACAACTTGTTCGGTAACTTTGTCAGAAATACATGTCGTCCGTTCTTTGGATTGAAGCCCGCTGGAAATGAATTTCAAGAGCGACTCCTGACGTTCTTCGTCACGGCTGATTATCTGGCAGATATGTACTCCTGGCGGAAACTGCTGGTTAGTAAACCCGAGCGAAACTGTTTGATGACGGTGTGTCATGGCACTTTCTCCTTTCACTACATGGAAAGTTACACTGGCGACTTAAATAGTGTTGTTTTTGGTTCCCAAATGAAGCATGGCTGAATTGTCGTCAACAACTTCGAAAGCGAATAGCTCTTTGGTTATCATTACGGACTGTCGGCCAAACTTCTTTTTAATTGTTGGCCTGCCACCGAGCTTTTTAAAGAACCGTTGGTATGTAGACATCCAGCGATAGGAGCCGTTTCTCAGTATCTGAGAAGGAACTTCCTTCAGCCATTCAGTGGCTTCGCCTCTGAACTGGCTGTACTGCTGATCGCAGGGGATATGTTCGCCAACCTGCGAAAGTGATTTCTTCCAGAACTTTCGGAAGTAGCGGTCTTCTGAAACTTTGGCGTTATAGATAAATCTCTGGCATCCAATCCACTGCGACAACGTGGATTGGATTTCCTTCGATGGGTAAATCCTGAATTTAACGCCAATGTTCATATACTATCCGTAATATGTAACGTGTCCAGTGTCAACAGCTATAAAGCTATAAAGCATAAGACAAATAATAACCGTTCGCTAACCCGCCTCCTGGCCTACGGCCAAGGAAGGGGGAATGCGCTCACATCAGTTCAAGGTTTTCTTTCAATATGCGCCACGTCGTGTTGCTTGCCCACTGTTTTCTGTTTACATTAATCAGAAACGAGTACACGATTTTAAAGATTTGCCGGCCTACTATCAATTATAATGCCGTATTTTATAATGCCGTATTTGTTCAGTTCGGACCGGTTTTTTATGCACGCTGTAATTTACTATTGAATGAAAAATTAAACGTACTCCCATTTGATTCGATACTATGAGCAGTAATTGATCCGTTCATCTGTTCCACCATACGCTTTGCGATGGCAAGTCCAAGTCCGATACCTTCGTATCTCCGACTGTTCGATGAGTAGACCTGGACAAATGGTTCGAATATACTGTTTTGTGACGCAGCAGAGATACCAATACCATTATCAATTACACTACAGTGGAATCGAGAGGCCGAAAGACCCATTGGCTCTTCGCTAATATTAATGTTCACCTCACCATAAGTTGAAAACTTTATCGCATTCTCGACAAGTATCCGAAAAAATTTCGAAATATGTAATTTATGACTATACAGGGCATCTGAAACGTCATCGCATATTGTCATGGTACGTATCAGTGTTACAGTGGCGACTGTGATATATTACAGTGGGAAAGAATGGCAATCAGAACAAGTGTATTCTCCGCCAGGTACAAATTTGTGGTGCATCTTAATCATAGCTCAGAACGACTGGATTTTACGATGAGGTTAATATTATTTCTTGACACGGCGCAATCCAGTCTCTATATTGATTTTCATATTCAACAGGGGAGCGAATGATTCTTAAAAAGAAAAAAATATTTAACGACTATGCTACATCCAAAGGTCTCCGCTCAACGAACCAAAGAACTTTAATTTTGGACGTATTTCTCTCCACTCACCAGCACGTGAGTGTGGAAGAGTTGTATTTGAAAATCAAGTGCGGTTATCCAAGTATTGGCCAAGCTACTGTCTACCGCACTCTGAAGCTTTTTGTTGAGGCCGGATTAGCGCGCGAACTTTTGTTGCATGACGGTCAAACCCGTTATGAACATATCATATCTGGCGAACATCACGATCATATGGTTTGCACATCATGTAACACTATCATTGAATTTGAAGATGAGACCATCGAAAAGGCGCAAAGCGAAATTGCTGGACGTCATGGATTTTTAATCAAAAGTCATAAGCTTGAAGTCTATGGATTGTGCTCGAGCTGCCGTAACTAGCTCCAATCAGTATATTTTTTTGTGGGTTAAATGAGAATGCAATTCATTATCTAAAAGGGGTAGGCATGCGTAAAATTTTGCTCGCAGGGATGCCAGGAGTCGGCAAGAGCACTTTCTTCCGGTTGCTCGTAAAAAAAGACATAACTTGTGCCAATTATTCAGATACTGCGGTGCCGGTCAATAGAGGTATTTTTAAGGTAGACGGATTGGATACAGAGCTTATTGACATTCCAGGAACATACAGTCTGGTACACCAGTATGAGAATGAAATTGTTGCCAGAAAAATACTGGTAGAAGAAAAACCCGATGTAATAATTCAGGTAGCAGACACCAAAAACTTGAAAAGAATGCTTTCCTTTACTGGGCAGCTCGCCGAATTCGGGATTCCCGTTGTCCTCGTGTTGAACATGGTGGATGAAGCCGATCAGATGGGGCTCAAGGTTAAACGCCACATTCTTGAGGAAAAACTTGGTACCGTAGTAGTAGAGACCGTTGCTACTGATAGTGTTGGTATTTCAGCTCTCCTTACCGCGATTTCAAAAGCACAAATTCCAACATTCGCCGTTAAATATCCACCTATTCTTTCCGAGACTATTAAGGCGCTTGAAGTTCTGATGCCAGACGGAATAACTTCAAAAAAAGCACTTGCCGCATTATGTTTATCCGGTGAGCAGGAAACCGCAGAATGGGCAATTGAAAGGGGTGGCCTCTCAGGAGATACTGCCGTTACAGCTCAGCGGAAAAATACACGACTTTTTTTTCACAAACCCATTGACAGGGTTCTGGCAAATGCTCGCGAAAGCTTCGCCAGCAAAATCTTCACCGAATCAGCGTATTCGACAAATTTCAGATCGACACCATTGATGGAGAGAATAGGTGATCTTGCCAGAGAGCCTTTTTCTGGTATGTTGATCCTTTTTTCAATATTGATAGTTCTGTACTATATCGTTGGTCAATTTGCCGCCGGTTTTGTAGTTGATTTTATGGTAAAAGATTTTTTTGGGAACATGATCGGCCCACATGTTGAATCAGTTGTTGCATTGATACCGTATGCATTCATCAGAGAGATGATAACAGGGAAATATGGTTTGTATCCTCTCGGACTAGTGCCTTCTTTTGGGCTCGTTCTCCCGATAATAGTAGCCTTTTATTTCACTTTCGGTTTTATCGAGGATTCAGGCTATTTTTCCCGATTGTCAATTTTGTTGGATCGCCTGTTTAAAAAAGTTGGATTAAACGGTAAAGCTATGCTGCCGATCATTCTTGGTTTTTCCTGCGTTTCTATGGCAACCATTGCCACAAGAGTCCTTGAAACCAAAAAAGAACGTTTTATAGCCATTTTCCTACTGTCTCTAGGGATCCCCTGTTCTGCGAAATTAAGTGTAATACTGGTAGTTTTGGCGCATGTCTCAATCAGTGCTTTCATGACCGTATGCATTACTATATTTTCAATCACGGTTATCTCCGGAGTTATTCTTAGTAAAGTCATGCCAACTGAAACTTCACAATTCATCATGGAAGTTCCCCCGATACGAATACCAAGTTTACGAAATGTTTTAAAACAGACTTATCACCGGTCTATTCACTTCGTTAAAGAGGCGACTCCCCTGTTTTTTATTGGTGCATTTTCACTTTTTACTCTTGATAAGATTGGGTTTCTCGTATTTCTGGAGCGCTTTTTGTCCCCATTAATCAAGGGTTTTCTTGGCCTTCCGGAACAGTTTACTGAATCACTCATAATGGGGTTTATCCGAGGGGAAGCGGGCATTGCAATATTAAAACAGCTTGTTGATAGTGGCACAATGAACAGCCAGCAGCTTGTTGTTGCCCTGTTGGTAACTCTTTTGTCTGTTCCTTGCGTTACCAACTTTCTGTTGATCGTTAAGGATTTGGGCGCAAAAAGCGCAATCGCAATTATTGTAGCTGTTTCAAGCTGCGCCATTCTTACCGGCGGAGCCATGAACTACATTTTAAAATATTATAATATATATTTTTGATTGAGAGATGATGATGAAATGCTTGAAAATTGTGACAACAACGGCAGCATTTTAGTAATGTATGTATAATTCTGTGCTGGCTGGCACTTCTTCTCAAATCTACATTCCGTCAACAGATGCGAAAAGACTGAAAGAGATGACTATCAGCATCAACAATAATGCACGTTTTTCTACTGCAGCAGACGCAGGTTCAAACCTCAACGTTGTAGGAGTCGTAACCGGTCTGTTACCGTATGATAAACTGAAACTTGAAATCGGTGCAGATTACAGCACGCTTGGTTCGTAGGCCACCAAGCAACCTATGACCTACAATGTCAAACTGGCTTCAGCTGATTAATGGGATGCCGGCTTGAGCCATTGGTGGTTTTAACCCTGGCAATGCCAATGCTGCTTCTCTTTCAAATATTCAAAACGTAGCTTACGTTCTCTCTGTAAAAACTATTGAAAAAGCTGGCCGCTTCACAATAGGCGCATATACCGGAGACAATACCGTGCTCATTAATGCAGCTGGTGGAAAGGATAATTCCGGATTCCTAGCTCCCTGGGACCGAACAATATCTGAAGTATCAGATTAAATGTGGGTTGGTATTGAATATATGAGCGGTAAAATAAAGTGATGGTGAATTCAGCTTGGGGGGGATCTTGGACTTTTTCAAAACAGGTAACCTGCATTCCCGGTAAATATAACGAGGTTCAGGCAATAAACAAAATTATTATATATTGTTACAACTATTATGTAGCTTTAAATCTTCGTTATAATTACGCCAATATGCAACGAGGATTTGGCAGAGGGTTTGGAGTTACTGTTGAAAATCAGGCCAATGAAGAACCCAAACTATACAATCTCATTAATTCTACTCGACTGGGCAGTAGTTTTAATAATTCACAAATGTCCTATTAAAATAGTTACTAACGGCACATTTGTATACAACTTAATCTCACCTCTTAGAAAAACTCTACGAGGGCAAGCTGGCTTTTTCTATATGCAGGAAGAAATATCCTCGTTACAATTTCTCGGGAATGCAGGAGGTAACTCTGCTGATCGGCATAATTTTCAATAATGAATCTGATATGTCCGCCAGTAGTCAATAGAAAAGAGTAGTCCCTCAACACCGGTTTTCGCTGTTGTTTTTGCTTTATGTTTCCAGGGTATAAACAGAGAGGCAACCTGATACTCGACGGTTGTTCACTCTGATATTCGCG
>CAIYDX010000031.1 GCA_903925005.1 uncultured Geobacteraceae bacterium | reverse complement strand
CGAAGCGGTTAAATATTTCAAGAAATCCATGGAAATGGAGCAGAGAAACTGCTGATCGGTTGGGTAACGACTCAAATTATGGGGGGAATATGCCTTTACCACTTATCCTGTTAGGAGCATCCGCGCTGGCAGGGGGTTTTGGGGTCAAAAGCGGTATTGATGCCAAATCTCTTTTCAACATTTCAAAAAAGGAAACCCTGCAGGCACAGAAACGTTATGAGTCAACTTCAAAGGAGTTGGAAAAAACGCAGAATACCGCACAGATAGCGCTTGAGGTTCTCGGAAATAAGAAACTTGAGCTTTATAACAGCAGCCTGATTCCTTTTGTAGAAGCCTTCTCATTGATTAAAAATGTCGATTACAAGGATGGCCGTATCTTCGAGGAGGCAAATCTCACCGTTACCCGATCCGATATGCTGACGCTCCTGGATGTAAGTCTGAAAATGAAGGACGTTATCGCGACTGGAGTGGGGTGCCTGGGAGGTGGCGGTTTGACGGTATTAGCAGCGTATGGCGGGACCGGGCTGTTAGGAGCGGCCTCTGCCGGAACGGTATTCAGTGGCGTTTCAGGTGCCGCGACAACCACCTCTGCACTCGCATGCCTGGGTGGAGGAGGTATAGCCGCCGCCGGTGCGTGCGTCGGAGGAGGCTCTATGGCGGGCGCAGCCGGCATGGCAGGTGCGGCAGGGAGCATGGCCGGCGTTGCCGGAGGAATGGCAGGAGGCATGGGATTTGGTGGTGGCGCCGGAGCTGTGGCTGGAGGCATGGGAATGGGTGGCGGAGCCGGGGCAATGGCAAGCGGTGCGGCGGGATGCATGGGAACGTGCGGCGGAGCCGGAGCGATGGCAGGTGCTGCAAGCACGGCCGGCGGTATAGGTGGCGGTATAGGTGGCGGTGTCGTCAGCGGCGTTGCAGGAGGAGTTGCCGGCGGGACGGTTGGTGCCGTAACCGGGGGAGTAACCGGGGGAACCTTTGCCGGTATGGCAGCCCTCGGCGGGATGATCGCCGGTCCATTTCTGGCTGTTGGCGGAATGGTACTGGCGTCAAAAGCAAAAAAGGCCAAAGCGGATGCTGCGACCAACATCACAATAGTAAACGCCGCCGTTGAACAGATGAAGAATAAGCAGGTTACAACGAGTGCACTCTTTTATCGTGCATATGCGATACTTTCGGTTCTTTGCAAACTTGAGGAGCGTTTCACCCCGTTATTGGCAAAAGTGCAGGGGCTTGTGGCAAGCTCTCCTGATTACACGTCCTATAACGACACGGATAAAAAAGCTGTGATGATGGCTGCCATGCTGGCAAAGACAATCAAAAATGTCATGGAGACTTCAATCCTGGATGATAACGGCATGATAACATCAGCATCCGGGCAGATAGTTGAAGAATCCGAATGTGTCATGCAGGCTGTTGCGATATGAAAGTTGCTAATATACCAAATAGTTCAATGGACACATATGAAGGTGTGATGTTTCAACTGCTTGAAAATTTCGGTAAGAGCGGGGCGAAAAAAGCGTGGCGAATGATAAAAGGGGAAGGACAGAACGGGTCCATGCTTGCGGAAGTAATTGTAAGCTCGGCCAAGAGTGTGGCCAATGGATATATGACAGGCGGCGTGGGTACTGGTGTCGGGGTGGCGGCAAAAAGTGTGGGATTAGGCGGAATAATCAAGGTTAATGCCCATTTGGCCATAGCCGCCGGGATTGTGCAGAGCAGCAAATCTCTGATAGCGTATCTTGATAACAGGATAGACACCGAGCAACTGCTTGATGAAATCAATCTGACTGCTGTGAACAGCACTGCATCGTTCTACTACGGAGCCGTGGGGCAGACCGTTATTCCGGTACCGGTCGCCGGCGCCCTGATTGGCTCTATTGTGGGGTATTTTGTCGGAAATATTCTGTATCAATCCAGCCTGTTAAGTCTGGGAGAACCGGCAGAAGTCAAGCAGGCTCAGAAACGCCGCCAACGTGTTGAAGAGATATGCCTTCATGCAATTCCGCTTATTCAGCAACACCGTGAAGCATTGCTACGGTTGATTGAGGAAAACTGCATCGAACGGGTCGCTCTTTTTGATGCTGCATTTAAAGCCATGGATTCTGCATTCGGAGAGCGGAAACCGGGTGCCTATGTCAGCCAACTTGAGACCATCTGTACGGCTTTTCATACTGCGCTTCCATTCAATACGTTCGATGAGTTTGACCAGTTCATGCAAGACGGTACCAGGGTATTTGCGCTTTAGCTATGGTGCCGCACGAATAACACAGTTTACCTAATCACAAGGAGCCTGTCTGCAATGGAAAACAGCGAGTTGATAGTAAAATTTACCGGGATAGCATCGTTGCTGCTGTTTGTACTGGCTAACGCCTATTACCCTGTCCGACTGATCGCCAATCGGTTCCGACCCTGGTCGGAAGAAGTTATACTATTCTTCAAAAAATATCTCGATATTCATATGTGGATGAACGTCATTGCCTTCGCGCTCATGACTATCAATGCCAGTGTCAGCAATGACCGCACCATCTTCATTTATGCGAGCCTGATGGTGACTATCTGGCTGACACTTGCAGGAATTCTGAAGCGATCCAAAAAAATATCCGGCGACACACATAAGCAGATGCGGCTTCTTCACACCCAGCAGACGATTTTTGTCGTCTGGCTGGTACTTCTGACATGGGGCATCTTGTAACGTGATGCCTGACGGTTACATTTGATATACAAAAGGAGTCCGCATGTTAAGCATCGTATTTGGGCTGATCGCACTGAGTCTCGGATTTTGGGGAATGTTGAAATTCTGGTGGTATATGGTCGATGTGCTGATCGCCATGCTGCCGATTCTGCTTATTTTTGGTGGTGCTATAGCCCTCTTGGCCGGTATTAGAAACACCGGCATACGGACATCATTTAAGATCAAGAAGAATACCACTCAGACCCCAGAGACCAAACCGCAAAAAAATGATGAGTAGGAGCCGCTGATGTCATCGGAGAAAAGTACAGAACATGCTGCATGTGTCGGTGCGTGTTCCGGGCAGAAGCGCGTTTGGAACTATAAGCCATGGGCATGGGGATTGGTTGCAATGGCACTCGCCACCGTCGTGTGGGCAGTGTATGAAGGTTCACAACAGGATGGGTACGTCAATAGCTTCATCAGGGGAGCCAAGATCAGGAAACAGGCGGCTTTGCGGATACCAGCCGCCAGCAGTAATGTCATCCCGCCCGTCCAGGCACCTGGCGCCGTTGGCGATATTCAGGCTTCCTATCATGGGCTCATCGATGCCGTCAGACCGGCAGTAGTTACAATTGCCGCAGCCATTGGAAATGCACCGACCGGTGCCCCGGGGCTGTTCGATCCGTTGCCGGCAGATCTTACGTATGACAGAATCGGTTCCGGCGTCATTATCGACCCGCGCGGTTACCTGCTGAGCAGCTACCACGTTATTACAGGTGCTGTTGCATTAAAAGCCACCGTCTATGGTCCCGGCGGGACAACCGAATTCCCGCTCAAAATGGTCAAGGGTGATCTGCGCGGCGATATGGCACTGCTGCGCATTCAGGGAACCGGCCCATTCCCGTACGCGACTCTCGGCAACTCCGATGCAGCCAGAACCGGTGACATGGTGTTGACTATCGGCAGTCCGTTCGG
>CAIYDX010000030.1 GCA_903925005.1 uncultured Geobacteraceae bacterium | reverse complement strand
CGGGCTCCTTGGTCGTGTTGTGTCCTCGTCCAAGGTAGTCAGAAAAGCCGTATCAACAATGTACTTGCCGGAAGGAAAATAACCTGTCTAAGTCGGTTGGGGGTTCTGAGGTTCCTCAAGGCAACGCGGAACCATCTGCTCATAGTAACTCTTATCGATATCAATAATCGGACTTTGGGGATCGTCTGGTAAGTCGCGTATCTGAACGTGGATAGTCAGCTTTCATGCAATTCATGATCATTCCTCATTTGACCCTTGATCATGGAATGTGTATACTCTTGCAACATTTTGATTTTAATGAGAAATTTAATTGGAGTGATTGTGGGAGACCAGCTTTATCTGGAGCGTTTTGTCTGGTTCGACCATGAGGCTCGCCGCGAGCGATTTCCCAATGCTAACACGCTTGGAGAGCATTTTGAGATTGCTCCAAAAACGGCTCAGCGGTCGATAGATCATTTCCGTGATCGTCTCCTTGCACCTCTTGAATATGATAAATCCCGAAAGGGCTATTTCTACACAGACCCTACCTTTCAGCTGCCTGTTATCCGTATCTCAGAAGAAGAGCTTCTGGCACTCCTTATATCCCGTAAACTGATTACTGAAGCTTCAGCAGGATTTTTGGCTGACGAATTGGGAAGTGTTTCAGCCCGACTAGGTTCTTTGCTGTCTGCTAACCTGCCTGGGAGGGCACGACCTGAAGATGCTTTTTCCTTCCGCTGGAAGAACATTAGTCCAACCGATCCGCTGACCTTCAAGGTAGTCACCTCCGCTTTGCTTCAGGGCAAACAGCTCACCTTTTGCTATTACTCCCCCACCGCTAGCGACAGCACCATGCGCACAGTTGAGCCTCACCATATGGTTAACTATATGGGTAACTGGCATCTCATTGCCTTTTGCCATCTGCGTAGTGACTGGCGTGATTTTGTTCTGGGCAGAATGTCTCTATGTAATGTAGAGGGAACCGCTTTCCAAATCCGTGAAAAAGACGAGTGGCAGCCGTTTCTTCAGAACACCTTTGGTATTTTCCAGAACAGGAAAAGTTTCAATGTAGTGTTGCGCTTTACACCGGAGCGTTCGCGTTGGATCAAGGGCGAAATGTGGCATGAGGCACAGACCGAAGAGGTTCAGGATGACGGTTCGCTGATTCGTACAATTCCGGCGTCGCACGAGGCGGAGATAATGATGGAGATCCTCAAACATGGTTCACATGTTGAGGTTCTGGAACCGGAGTGGTTGCGAGAGAAGATTATCAAGGAAATGGAGGAAGCAGTGAATAAATATTACGTGTAGGTCGCTGGATGGGGGAGGTCTTGTGGGAAAGTTAATTCATTTTTTGAAAAGTTAATTTTGTGGACTTACTTGGATCAAGGACAATACGGAATTATAAGGAAGACGAAATGGCATTTATTTTACACCACCTGAGTCAATACACACATATTTACATATTTATAATGATTCTTTTCTGGATCACTAAAAACGCATGGCAGAAATTTTTCTTGCCTTCAAAGATTCTTGTAAGTGATCTTTCGCAAGTTATTATCAGTCTGAAAAAGATAAAAAATCGTAATACCGGTAAGATAACAAATTTAGAAGAGATTACTCTCGAAGTAATGAAGAGTGAAACACTTACCCATCTTTGGAGCGAATATCAGGAAACTCTACATGCTCAGAAACTAGTGGATAATTTTGGGCAGGAAAAGATAATACAATGGCGCTCTACAGCAATGTCAGAAATATTTTTTACGGAACAGGTGCTTGTCGATACTCCGCTTAAAACAGAGTATTACAAACACTTGCCGGGGATTCTTACGGGTATTGGTATTATTGGTACATTTTCAGGATTGATTCTTGGTTTGATGAAATTTGAGGTTAATGGCCCGGCCGCGATTGTTCGCGCAAGCCTGGGAAATCTTATTCAGGGAGTAGGACATTCGTTTTTAGTATCAGCTGCAGCGATTATTCTTGCGATGATATTCACATATGTCGAAAAATCTACAGTTACAAATTGTTACCGTCTAGTTGAGGAACTTTGCCAAGTTATTGATAGCCTCTTTGACGCAGGAGCTGGTGAAGAATATTTGGAACGCCTCGTAAATGCAGCAGAAAGTTCTGCTACTCAATCGTCTCAGATTAAAGATGCATTAGTTGCTGATCTGAAACAAATTCTTACAGATCTCAATGCACAACAACTTGAAGCTTCGGCAAATCACAACAGGGATCTTTCTCGTAATATTTCACAAAGTTTTGCAGAGGTACTTCGTGAGCCTATGGATCGAATTTCTCTGGCAGTAACTCATGTAGGTAGCAGTCAAGGTGAAGCTGTCAATCAACTCCTCACAGACGTCTTGGCCAATTTTTCTACTCAAATGAATGAAATGTTCGGATCTCAATTTCAAGGGATGAATGAAATGATGCTCCAGTCAACATCGGCAATGCAATCGACTATTTCAAGGTTTGACCAGCTTGCAGCAAACATGCAAACGGCTGGACAAGGTGCTGCCGATGCAATGGCTGGAAAATTGAGTGATGCAATAAGCTCTATGGAGGCTCGTCAATCTGCTGCAAGCCAACAAATGTCAGTATTTCTGGAACAAATGCGTACAGTTAGTAAAGACTCGCAAACAGAAACATCTCAAAAAATGCAATGCATTTTAGGGGAACTTGGCGAAAAAGTTTCAACAATGGTTTCACAACTTGAATTGCAAGCAGACAAAGCAGCGGGAAGTCATGAATCCCATTTGGCTCAACTTTCAGGAAACATGATTGAATCAATAAACATGATGAAGACACTTATGAAGGAATCACAATCAGAAACGTTAAGCATATCAAAACGTGCAGATGAAGATCAAAGTAGGCGTCAAGAGGAGTTTTCTAATCAAACCACTTCCCTGATCTCAGATTTATCAAACCAAGTGGGTACGCTTTCTGATCGGGTAGGGAGTGCTGCTGAGGCTATGCGTTCTAGTATAGCAAGTCTGTCTCAAGCCAGCCGTGATTCCATGGATCGTTTTTCCGCAGGTGCTGAAACATTGTATATAGCATCAAGTGATTTTGCTAAAGCGGGACAAGGTGTTGCAACAACAATGCAGAGCGCAGCACAGGCAACCGAAAAGATGCAAAGCGTCGCGGTTCTTCTTTCTGGTGCTGCAGCAAGTGTTCAGAATGTAATGGACGATTATAAAAAGACCCGCGAAACATTTGCGGCTATTGTGGCTGACCTTGAATCTACAATTAGTAACGCAAGTCGCGAAGCGTCATTTACATCAGAGATCATTACCCAGATAAGACGGTCAACAGAACTACTTAGTGCAGCACAGTCTGAAACTGAAGATTATCTAAAAAATGTCACCGATGTCCTTGCTATGGCACACACAGATTTTGCTAGCAATGTAACTAAAACTCTCCGCAAAGGTAATGCAGAATTTCAACAAGAGCTGTCTACTGCTGTTGGACTACTTAAAAGTGGTATCCAGGATTTTGGAGATGCACTCGATTCTTTTTCAACAAAGAGGCCATAGCCAATGTTTGGAATTAAAACACCCGGTCGTCGCTCGTCGAAAGACGAAGCTGAAAAACCATTCTGGATTTCATTCTCAGATCTAATGACAGCACTTATGGTACTTTTTCTCGTAGCCATGACTGTTGCGTTGCTGGCAATAACTAATGAAATATCTGAATCAGATCGCCAAAAAACGCAAAGGGAAGAAGAAATACAGAAGTTGATGGAGCGAATGAAGGAAGCAACTAAAGATTTTCCAGGGGTTATTGTAAACGGTCATTCCGTAGATTTCGGAGACAGGGCGCGTTTTGACACAAACAGTCATATACTCACCCCGGACCAAGGGAGACTATTGAGAACTTTTTTGCCTAAGGTACTTGACATGACTCGTGATCCACTTGGCCAAAAATGGTTCAAACGGGTAATTGTAGAAGGCTTTGCTGATAAACGTGGGACATATCTTCATAATCTGAATTTAAGTATGCAAAGATCTGAAAGAGTCCTCTGTGCCTTGCTTGCCAAGCCCGAACGGAATGAATCTCCGTTGAGCGGCAATGATCGTCTATTAGTTCGAGAACTGTTTTTAGTTGGTGGTTCATCATTTAATTCTATGAAAAGCAGTCTTGAAGAAAGTCGTCGAATTGAGCTTAAACTTGAGTTTCTTGATATAGGCGAAAGTCGATCAAAGTCGCCAGACATGCCACTAGATGAGGAGCAATACTGTCCATTGGATTGATATGAATAGCATTGAATTATTAAAAAGTAAGATCAATACCGCTTTTTCAGAAAATTCAAACCTTGAGAGTTTGGGCATGCCTGGGCTAATGTCAAAAGCATTGGCAGATGTGAAGTTAGCATTTGATACGCCCAGAGATGCACTCCCAAGTCGGTCGGTGACCCTTACGCTTTTTTCATATCGCAATTCCGGTAAATTGCAAACTTTTCTTGATGTAAAGTATGTGTGTTTCGGGGTTGGGCAACAGGTAGGTGATGATGAATGGTGTCTATTGAATGACTCTGCTTTATTCAAAAAACTGCTTGGTTTGGTTGACAAATATCAGCTTGAACCTCGCCGTTTTCGAAAATGCTATCAAGGTCTATTATCTGGTTATTTCGGTTACCATTGGCACTCCAACAAAACTTCAGAAGATGGGCGAATGAATTGGAAGTCTTTAAGGGCTTTTTTAGATAAACGGTTGCCAATTGCATTAAGTGAAACTTCAGCGGGAAGCTGGTTTGCGGTACTTGAAGAACACGTGAATTTGTTGAAAGACAAACCATGTGAACGTTACAAAGATGCTTTGTTAGCAAATGACTTCACGGAATTGAAAGCAGTTTGCAACACACTCGGAGTACCAGGTGATTCCTGGGTATGGGAAGAGGCAATTATTTCACAAGTAGAAGCAGCATGTAGCCGTCCTGAAGCAGAGTTTAAAAGCCATTTAAAACCGCTTCTAAAATCGATTGCAGACAACCGTGTGTCTCAATTGTTATCCATACGGTGCGTAACATTCTTTCTAGTTCGATATGTCGCTTGTAATTACAAAGAAGAACACCCAGAGTTGCGGGATTCAGCTGTTCGAATCATCGGAAATCCATGGCTTAATACTGCTATGTGGGATGCCCATGTGCAAAATGATAATGCCAGAATCATGGTTGACGGTTGGCTTAAAAAACGCCTCATTTTTGATTTCTTTAGTCTTTTATCAGAAGATGGATCAGCAGATCAGCGTAGACTTAATTATTGGCTCCGTTTTGAATCAGCGATTGGGGATATGTGGTTCGCTCTTGGTCCACATGCCCGCCACAACACTGGAGTCGATTTCAAACAATTTCGCGAACGTGCAAAAGGGCGTTTGCTTGACCTGGAAAATGGTGGACCTGCCGAAAATAATGCGTTCATTCTTTGCTTGGGCGACTTGATTGTCGTTGAGTTTGGTAGCAAGGGAAACGCCTGTTATGTTTACAGTAATACTCAACTGCCTTTTGAACTCGGAAAGCGACAATGGGTACGCGCTGATGTTGAATTAAAATCACAGAGTAAAGGAGAGAGATTTATTCATCGAGATGGCGGCTCTTCTGGTGTTAGCTGGGAAGAAAAATTGGATGACTGGCTATGTCCGCGCTTGGCATGGCGCCCATCAAAAATGCCGCACAATCTTACCACAAAGCATACTACAAACCGAGTTTACCAAAGTCCAAATCAGCATGTTATTCGTCGCCAAGCAGCAACCCAACTACCACTCTTTGATGAATCTGAATTCTACAAATTCACTGTCCGCAACAATCTTACGGTCAGGGATTTACGTATTAAGGGCGGTGCACTATGGGTAATAACACACACTACTGATCAAGGAATCAGTAAGATGCTTACGGATTTTGGATTTAAATATAAATATGGACGAGGCTGGTGGAAAGAGTAAGCAATAGATTAGAT
>CAIYDX010000029.1 GCA_903925005.1 uncultured Geobacteraceae bacterium | reverse complement strand
GGAAGATATTGCCCTGCACCAGGTGTATCGTGCCATGGCCTTCCTGGGAGAAGAGATTTCTGACCAAGATGACCGGACATATGCGCCGCGCTGCACAAAAGATGTGATCGAAGAGCGGATGTTCGACCATCGCAAGAATCTTTTCACCGAGCTTGACTTTGTTTTTCTGGACACCACCGCGCTTTACTTCGAAGGTGAAGGCGGCAAGACCATCGGTGAGCGGGGGCATTCCAAAGATCATCGCCCTGACTTGAACCAGATGGTGGTTGGCGCTTTGCTGGATGACCGTGGCAAACCGATTGCTTGTGAGATGTGGCCTGGCAACACGGCGGATGTCACAAGTACTATTCCAGTCGTTACAAGGCTTAAAAAACGCTTCGGCGCTAATCGGTTCTGCATCGTGGCTGACCGTGGGATGATCAGCCAAGCCACCATGCTGGCCCTCGAAGAGGAAAAACTCTCCTATATTCTCGGAGTCCGAATGCGTCTGGTGAAAGAAGTGAAAACCGAGGTCCTCGCAGATGAAACCCCGTACGAGGAGGTCTATCCAGAAGGAATACACAGCAAAGAGCCGTCTTCGCTTAAAGTGAAAGAAGTAGTCGTTGACGGCACACGCTACATTGTCTGCAAGAATGAGCGACAGGCCAGACGGGATGAAGCCGACCGTAACACCATTGTCGAATCATTGAAGGAGAAGATTGCAAAAGCACCGTCATCGTTGATCAGCAACAAAGGGTATCGCGGTTTCCTCACCATTACGAACAAGAGCGTGACCCTTGATGAAGAAAAAGTCAAAGCCGACGCTAAATACGACGGAATCTGGGTGCTGACTACCAACACTACGCTCAGGGCACGGGAGGTAGCGCTCAAGTACAAAGAGCTCTGGATGGTGGAACAGACCTTCCGTGATATGAAGTCAGCAATAGACACACGTCCCATCTATCACAAGCGAGATGAAACCATCAGAGGGCATGTCTTCTGCAGTTTCCTGGCTTTGGTGCTGAAAAAGGAGCTGGACGATAGATTGGTCAGCCAAGGCCTCCAGCTTGAGTGGGCCGATATCAAGCAGGATCTGAAGGCGCTTCAGGAAGTAATCCTGGAAGAAAATGGTTCAATGCTGGCGGTCAGGACGGAATGCCAAGGATCATGCGGCAAGGTATTCAAAGCAACAGGCGTTGCCGTACCGCCAACGATCAGAGCAATCAGAGCATAAAAAACGGTTTTCAGAGAACTGATTCATGGTGCCAAGACCAGAATTGTGTCTTGTAATGCGCTGATATCAAACAACTTTCAAATAACTACTGTAGAAGATCAGTTATGGATATAGATGCGGAATGACTCCTTGAATGAGTCACCGTAGGATACTGCCACTTGCCTGGTATTCTCGGTGCCAGCACCCTCAAGCGCGGAACCGAAACCGGTCTGCAGCGTGAACTCCCTTTTGGCCGGCATTCTGGTAATCATGTTTATGGCGCCACCCATGGCATACCCTCCGTACAGGCTGGATGACGCGCCTTTGACCACCTCTATCCGCTCCAGGCTTCCCGGCGCTACACTGTTGGAAAGGATAAACCCAGAAAACGGGCTGTTCAGAGTGACACCATCGACCATGATCAGGGTTCTGTTCTGACCGGGAAGACCACGCAGCGTAATGGCCGACATCCCGTCCATCAACCCCTTGCCGCGACTGGTTACCACTCCTGGAATCGTGTTCAGGGCCTCATCAAAGGTGGTTACATTCCGTTTTCCCATTTCCTCTTTGCTCACAACGGCAACAGTGCCGGGTGCGGTCTCCATATCGTGCTCGGTTCTAGTGGCGGTGACGACCACCTCTTCCAGGCTGGCGCTCATTCCATCAACGCTATCGGGTTGTTCCGCCCCGATGGCAACGCTTCCCAGCAGACAGCACGTCAAGACACCTGACAACAGGCTTACTACACGTTTCCTCTTCATGTTTTCCTCCCGCGAGTTTTACATATGGAGCGGTATTCCGGCTTCGGGCTTCCTACTTGTCCGCCTTCCCAGGATTTCTCCCAGTGGCTGTTCGCGCTTAGCGCGATGGACGTTCGTTCCCTTCACGGCTGCGGGGCAGCGGGGGAATGGCTCCATTTAGAGCGGCACCCCTCTTCCTCGACTCCATTTGTTTGAAAAAAGGCATAAAAAAAGTCCGCATATGCCGAAGCAATATGCGGACTTTTCGTATTCAAAGTCACGTTACGCGTGTTTCACTCTCCCTTTACCACGGGGAACTGTTGAGTGCTAAGATCATGGCAGGTCTTCTGGCTCGCGATTCATCCTCCAGGCGCCTTCCCGGTCTTTCGACCAGTGACATTATGCCCTTCGTCCTCGCTTACAGCGGCGGGTCCGCGGAGGAGTTTCACCTCGCTTCCCTATCAAGCCCTTGCGGGCACCGTGATCCGTTATTCTGTTGTCATAAAACATGCATTGGTCGTAGTTGAGATACCACGCACCCTGCATCCTGTCAAGTTAACTCAGTGACATGCCAAGCCAAGCCGCAGTTGCTCCTGGTTTTTTCGCATCAAGCTGATAAATGTTGCCCCACCGGCCAGATCATTCTTGCTGATATTATGCGCTCCAATTCAGTCAGTTAGCGGTTTTCAACACTTTAACCGATAGGCTAGCCAATTTGAGGGCGGCTTTCAATTTTACTTGTACCGCTAAAATCCGATTTGATGGATGTTATTGGGTTGCCTTTTTGAAACCATTAGGTATAATCGCAATTATCCAAATTACGATTATACCTAATGGTGATACCAATGCGATTCGTCAACAGAACCGAAGAATTTGCCTTCCTGAACAAATATTACAACCAGACCGGTTTCCAGTTTATCCCTCTCTACGGTAGGCGACGCGTAGGCAAGACCCGCTTGGTACGTGAATTCATCCGCGACAAACGGGCTCTTTACTTTCTTGCCGACAGTGTGACGGAAGGAGAGCAACTGCGCAACCTGGGGTGCGAGGTTGGTGAATACTTCGGCGACACCATCCTGGTTGAATCAGGCTTTCGGGACTGGCAGCAGTTCTTCCGCTATCTCAAGGAGAAGGCAGAACACGAACGGCTCGTCATGGTTATTGATGAGTTCCCCTATCTGGTCAATTCCAACAAGGGGATTTCCTCCATCTTTCAGAAGGGGATTGATACTCACCTGAAGGAGAGCAATGTATTTCTGATCCTGCTTGGGTCAAGCATCGGCATGATGGAAGAAGAGGTGCTTTTCTACAAGGCACCACTTTACGGCAGGCGTACCGCTTCACTGGAAGTACGGGAAATGCCGTTTACATCGCTAGCGGAGTTTTTTCCTGAAGCCGACTTGAAGCAGCGACTGGAGATCTACGGTGTTTTCGGTTCCATTCCGGCCTATATCGAGCGCTTTGATGCCAAAGGCAGCATTCAGAGCGCCATCACCGATCTTATCCTCGACCGGGGATCGTTCCTCCACAATGAAGTCGAGTTTCTGCTGCGTGAAGAACTGCGTGAACCGCGTAACTATTTTGTTATCCTTCGTGCCATTGCCCAAGGGAAACGGAAAATGTCGGAGATTATCAACGACACCGGCTTTGAAAAGAGTCATCTTGCCCGTTATCTGGATATCCTCCGTTCACTCCGTTTCGTGGACAAAGAAATTCCTGTTACAGAGAAATATCCCGACAAGAGCCGACTTGGGCTGTATCGCTTGCATGACCGATTCTTTTCCTTCTGGTTCAAATATGTCTTCCCACATCGGAGCAGGCTGGAAATCGGCAATACTGATTACCTGATCAATAAAATCAACGAAACGTTCGACCAGCATCTCTCATTTGTGTATGAGGATGTCTGCAGAGAGCGCTGCCTGGAATTTCTGAAAACCGGCAAAATGACATTTTCAGACATTGGCAGATGGTGGCAGAAGAACGAAGAAATCGACCTTGTGGCGCTGGATGAAGAGAACGAAACTATCTGGTTCGGTGAATGCAAATGGAGCATCAATCCGGTCGGTGAGGATATTTACCGTAACCTGCAACGTAAGGCACGGATTGTCGTATGGGGTAAGGAGTCACGACGGGAGCGTTTCATCCTGTTCAGCAGAAGTGGTTTTACTGATGGAATGCGCAAGCTGGCTGTTCAGGATGATGTGTTACTGGTTAATGGGTGGGACGCATGATTTCACGCTCCAAAGTTCTTTTGGTATATCCCGCACAAGATCATAATATAAAGAGTAGCTTTTGAAATTAGAAATAAATCTAAATCCGGGAGAGAACGCTTGAAAGTAACTGAAAAATCTTTACGTGCACGATGCACCGAACTAAATCTGGGATTACTGAAAAACACTACATTCGGCATTCGCTTTGAACGATTAACCGCCGGGTACAAAGTGGAACTTCAGTATCGAGATGCGACGCCTCCGCAAGTACTTATTCAGGAAGCCACGGCATCCGAAGCCGCAGCTGCGATTGAAGGTGCTGTTATCGGTGCTGTCGCGGTGCAATCCGCTGGAACTGGAACTCCGGAATACGTAACCAGAGAAACCTTCGTGCGTCAAGCTGGCGAACGATGCCCTAAGTGCCAGACTAAAGATCTCAACATCGGTCACCTGTCTGCAGGTAAAGGTGACATTGTCCAGCAGTGCTCATGCGTTCGTTGCGGATTGGTTTGGAAAAGTATTTATCGGCTCGATGATTACGACTGTTCCTCGGCTACTGTAGTGCTTGAATCTTGATTCTCAACAACTGACAATTTATTTATTTTAGAGGAGTAGTAATGCATAGCAATTGGCGAGATCAAATCAAGCCGTCACAACTACAGGTCGATACGGATACACTTACAACCACTTATGGTAAATTTTACGCTGAGCCGTTTGAGAATGGTTTCGGAACTTTACTCGGTAACTCGCTAAGACGCGTTCTCCTTTCGTCAATTCAGGGTGCCGCAATTACCTCTTTGCGAATCAAAGGTGTTTAGTGGACCCTTTGGTCAAGACAATAATGCTTTTAGTTTAAGATGGTAGTTTCTGCTTTTGATTTTGGTTCTACCCCTAAAAAAGCTTTTCGTTCTTTGAATTTGTCTACGATTCTTGCTCCGCCGCCGCTGGCCGT
>CAIYDX010000028.1 GCA_903925005.1 uncultured Geobacteraceae bacterium | reverse complement strand
TTAACTAGCTCTGGAGAATACGAATGGCAAGCCCATCAAAAAAGGTAGTTCGTAAGAAAAAAGAACGTAAAAATATTTCTAATGGTGTTGCGCATATTCAAGCAACCTTCAATAACACCATAATTACGATTACGGATCCGGTCGGTAATGTTGTTGCCTGGTCGACAGCAGGAGCCAAGGGTTTTAAAGGCTCGCGTAAGAGTACTCCTTTTGCGGCTCAGATTGCAGCTGAAGATTGTGCCAAGAAAGCCCAGGAACATGGGATGCGCACAGTTGAAGTTTATGTCAAAGGGCCTGGATCTGGTCGCGAATCCGCTCTTCGTGCTCTACAGGCTGCCGGATTTAGTATTAGTTTCATTAAGGATGTTACTCCGATTCCTCATAACGGATGTCGTCCGCCAAAAAGAAGAAGAGTCTGATTTTATAAGTAACAACTTTCAAGGAGGTTTTCATTGGCTCGATATACAGGACCTTCATGCCGTTTGTGCAGAAGAGAAAACACGGAACTGTTTTTAAAAGGCGATCGTTGCTACACTGACAAGTGTGCAATTAAACGTCGTAATTATGCTCCTGGGCAGCATGGACAGGGTAGAACCAAAGTGTCAGCATACGGTACCCAGCTTCGCGAAAAGCAAAAAGTACGTCGAATTTACTGTATTCTCGAAAAACAGTTTCGTAGTTACTTTCAGCTGGCAGATCGGATGAAGGGTGTTACCGGCGAGAACCTTCTCTCATTGCTCGAGCGTCGTTTTGACAATGTTGCATACCGTCTAGGCTTTGCGGCTTCCCGGTCTGAATCTCGTCAGCTTGTACGCCATGGCCACTTTACTATTAACGGTCGAAGAGTTGATATTCCATCAATACAGCTTAAGGCTGGTGATGTTATAGAGCTACGTGAAAAAAGTCGCAAAGTTGTTGCTATTAATGACGCTCTGGAAGCGGTAGTTCGCCGCGGAATTCCGCAGTGGTTAGAGCTAGATCGTGATTCCTTCAAAGGCACCCTCAAGGGCGTACCGACACGTGAGGATATCACAACTCCAATCCAGGAACAGCTCATTGTCGAGCTATATTCAAAGTAATTTCTGGGTGCTGCTGATTCTAGTTTCGAACGACAACCGGTTTTCTTTTTCCGGAGGAGGTAGCAATGTATAAAAATTGGCGAGATCTTATTAAACCAAAGCAACTTCAGGTTGAAAAAGATACTCTGACAGCTACTTATGGCAAGTTTCATGCGGAACCATTTGAACGTGGTTTTGGTACTACTTTGGGTAACTCGCTTAGACGTGTACTGTTGTCGTCACTTCAGGGTGCCGCTATTACGTCTCTGCGAATCAAAGGAGTACTGCACGAATTCTCTGCGATTCAGGGTGTTACAGAGGACGTAACAGATATAATTCTCAATCTGAAGGGTGTCAGGCTCAAATTGCATTCTACGGATCAAGCCGCGATTCACTTTAAACATAAAGGCGTGGGGATTATAACTGCCGGCGATATTATTGCCGGTCACAATGTAGAAGTAATGAACCCTGATCATTACATTGCGACTTGCGGTAAAGACGCTAATTTAGATGTTGAGATGATTGTAAAAATGGGTAAAGGTTATGTGTCCGCGGATCGTAATCGTGACGAGAAGGCGCCTGTCGGTACTATTCCGATTGACTCCATCTACACTCCCATAAAGAAAGTCAATTTCTCCGTTACCAATGCACGCGTCGGTCAAATGACCGACTATGATAAGCTTAATCTTGAGGTTTGGACCGACGGCAGTGTCAGCCCTGAAGATGCTGTGGCATATTCTGCCAAGATTCTGAAAGAGCAGCTTTCCATATTCATTAATTTTGATGAGGAATTTGAGCCTCAGGTTGATGAAGAGTCGCAAGAGGATAAAGACAAGGTTAATGAAAATCTGTACCGTACCGTTGAAGAGTTGGAATTATCGGTACGATCAGCCAACTGTCTTAAGAATGCCGGAATCAAGCTTATCGGTGAGCTGGTCACTAAATCTGAGTCGGAAATGTTGAAGACGCAGAATTTTGGACGTAAATCACTTAATGAAATCAAAGATATTCTTTCGGTTATGGGTCTGACTTTCGGGATGAAAATTGATAGTTTTCCTGATCCGGAACTGATGGTACGGTTGCGCGGCGAGCAAAAAGAAGAAGAGTAAATCGATATCTGGTCTAGTTAGAAAGGAACCTATATATGCGTCACAATAAATCAGGCAGAAGACTGGGCAGGAAGACAAGCCATCGCGAGGCGATGTTCAGAAATATGGTAACTTCTCTTCTGGATCACGGTAAAATTACAACTACCGATGCCAAGGCAAAGGAAATTCGCGTTGTTGCAGAACGAATGATAACTCTGGGCAAGCGTGGCGATCTCCATTCCATGCGTCTGGCCGCTTCCGTAATTCGCGAGAGAGAGGTGGTTACGAAACTGTTCTCGACTATTGCCCCTCGTTATAAGGAACGTCTCGGCGGTTATACCAGAATTATCAAGCTTGGTATTCGTCAGGGTGATGCTGCGCCGGTATCTTTGATTGAGCTGGTTGAAGAGGATTTAAAACAAGCTACGGCCTAATATCATTTAATACATAAATTATTC
>CAIYDX010000027.1 GCA_903925005.1 uncultured Geobacteraceae bacterium | reverse complement strand
ATTTTCTCCAATCAAATCTTCAGGCTTTTTGTAGTCCTTCATCAAAATGTCGAGCAGTTGTTCGGTCGTAGCCATAATCGGTCCCTCCTTGGGTTGGTTTATACCGATTTTCGCCACTTACACAATTAAATATACACGCCCGAGGCTTATAACCTCCTAAACAGCGTTGCACCTCATGCGGAAACTATTTAACCCTCAACACCACAGTCCCTATGACAATAGCGCTGCTAATCCAAATAATAGTTAACCATTTCCTGATCTAATTGCTTAATATGCAGTATGAACCATTGGATTAGTTTTTGATAAACTATTAGTGAAAGTCGATGTGGATCTGCATTTTGAATATCCATCTCTCTCAGGTCTTTCACTGTTTGCCGAAAATGGGCATGCTGCACCTGATGTTCCGGGAGTTTCGGATATCCGTTCTCTGACATGAAAGCTTCTTCGTGTAAAAAATGAACTTCTACGTAATTATCCAAAACTCTTAAAATATTTCTAAGGACTAATTCCCCCTTATTTTCCTGACAGGCAATCGAAAGATTCTCAAAATGGTCAAATATCTGCCGATGTTGTTCATCGATTTCTGCATTTCTAACCAGTAATGAATCATCCCAATTGAGAGCCACGTGATACATCCTCAAATATTTAAGAAATCTTTGAAACGTTCTGTGAACGGGGATGAAGAGTTTTCCTGCCTAAGGCTTTCTGGCTTTGATCGTGTTAGTCAATCCGCGGGGATCGTTTTAAACTCCGCCTTCAAACTCACTTTTAGTGTTTCTGCCAAACTATGGTATTAATTTATAAAATTCAAGTACAAAAATAACAAGATGTAGCGCATGCGCCAGCAAAGTGAATATGGTTTACAGGATGGCCATGACAAACCTAGAGAACTGCCAAGCAGTCAGCATCAAAATGGAATACAAACTCTTCACCATCATTTAACTTTCCTAACCCATTCCCGCCAACTATACTAGCGTTGAACATATATTTTCCGCATCTACCATCATCACATATACATTCTCCTTCACCAGTACTTTGGGATAAATATCAGAATTCTCCAAAACATTTTTTCCCAGATATTGAAGTGACCGATAAAATACCTGTTCTATCTAAATAGCCAGTTATCTCCCCATGGAACTGATCTCTAGAGGCCTTAAAAAATATACCTTGCACTGGTAAAGTTGAGGCACAGTCTGCTAATGAAAACATTGCCAGTAATATAATATTTTTAATTGTATTTATCATTCGTCATCTCCTTAAATATATAGTCAATAAACACCAGTTTTGTCACTTCTCGGTGCCTTGTCCGCGTTGCCAAACATGCCTTCAGAGACCGGTGATTACAGAAATTATGCTATCGCTGAGTCAGGATACGTGCAATGTTTGCCTGTTGAATTTTGCTTGAATTACGGCAGGTTAAAGAACGACGTGTTTAAGTTGGAGGTAATATATTTAACATTGGAATGAGGTAAATGCGGGTTTGGAGCTGATTTTGTTAAACAATGCGGAGGATTTTCGCGGGTAAAAATTTTGCATCAATGGTAAAAAGTTTACATATGAAACGTAGGGCCGGAGACTTTATTTCACATGTCCCGAACTGTTAGGTGTAAAATTAGCAATAATACCATCTTGTTGGTGCCAAATAGCATCATAAAATGGATCAAACTAAAACAGAAATACTAATTTATCATAAATATCGTACAGTCACTGTTTAAAGATGGAAACTGATTTGAAATGGAATTACACGAATTGTGAAGCCGTTATCCTCGGAACGTATATATTTTGCTGATTCTGGTTTCATCAGCTTATGAAACATGGTATTAGTGAACATTGTGTTTTTTGACCGCACCATGTTGTTCACCGATTGATTATAGGTATGAACTTATTCCGTAGTTGGTTCCGTAATCAAGTTTCTTGCTTGAACTTACTATATGAATATCGGTAACAGGCTGATTTATCGGGGTGCTTAAGCTTAGGTTTGAAAGGGGTACAAATGCTTGAAAACGTTACTTCTCCTTGCTTACAGGCAGTATGTCACAAAATCGATCCCTGTTTCATCCGCAAATCGAAATTTTACCATATTTATAGCGTGTTCACAAGAGGGGCTGCAAACCCATAAGTACCAGATTTCATGTGTTTAGTTGTTACCGGACCCGGTCATGCTCAAACCGGTCAGATGAGATATTGAGGAGGCATTTGATGAAGTACATGCAATCACGGGTTTTTAAAAATATAACGCTGATATCAGCTTTCATTATGTCATTGGCCTGCTGCAACGCATTGGCTGCAGACGGAACCGGCATCGAATCTGGCGTAATTTTCCGGCAACTTGAAAGAACTGACAGGGTTCATGAATACATCGAAAGAACAGCGCCGATAATCGAAAAAGAAAATAAGAAGCCGGATACTGAGAAACTTCATCCCGGCAAGAAAATATTAGTAAAGAGATTTCGTTTGGAAGGGAATACCCAGATCAGCGAAAAAGAACTCTTGTCTGACGTTACACTTGCCGATGGGAAAGAACTTACGTTAGAAGAAATCACGAATGTTGCTGACATGATAACTACAAAATATCGTAACAAAGGCTTCCTTATAGTGAATGCGTATGTTCCTTCACAAAGCATATATGGCGGAGCTGTAATAACACGAAAAAATAACAGTTTTCAATCGGTAAATACTTTCGGAACCGTTGTGATAAGGGTAGTTGAGGGCAAAGTGGGGAACATTTCCGTAAATGGCAATAAATATTACAGCAGTTCTTTCATCGAAAAACGGCTTGAGAATGTCAGAAATGACCCATCACTTAAAGAGCAGACCCTGGAAAAGGATTTGATCTTCCTGAATGAGTACCCTGGATTATCGGTAAAGGCAACGCTTAAAGCCGGTAAAGCTCCTGGAACAACCGATATATTTGCCTCGGCAACTGACAGTTACCCCGTATCCGGCACTGTTTCCTTTGACAACTTCGGGGTGAAATCTACCAGTAAGAATCGTCTTGTCGCTTCGCTGAACATCGGCAATACCGCAACAAGTGGAGATCAGATCAGCCTGAGTGGGATGGTCGGGCTGGATGGAATGGACCTGAGCAGACTTTCATACGGCCGGGCGGAATATTCTCTTCCCGTAGGTTTGGCGGGCACACAGATCGGCACCTATTATTCCAACACTATATATTCTGCTTCAGGCGACGAATCACTAACTCCCTTGGAGCTTAAAGGCAAAGCGCATGTCTTCGGATTATATGCAACCTATCCATTAATTAGAAAGCTCAATAGAACCGTAAATTTAAAATTTGGGGGCGAATATATCACACTGTATGACAATGTGTTGGGGAGTACTAAAGACACCGACGAAATACGCAAGATTTCTATTGGAATATCACACGAACTTACAGATAACTACAAAGGAAAGAATATATTTGGGTTTGGATATGCAAGAGGTCTTGGTGGTTTCCTTAATGGAACAAAAAGTGGTGCGATCAATCCCAATCCAAGTTACCTCGGTGCCGATGACTCGTTCAATAAATTCAATATCGAAGCCATGAGGGTACAAAAGTTACCGGGTGACAATCAATTGGTAGCAAGAGCGAGCTTTCAATATTCGCAGGATCGCCTGTTTTCTGCGGAAAGAATGCAGGTTGGCGGCGAAGGTTCCGTCAGAGGTGTCAATCCTGGAACGTTGAGCGGGGACAGCGGTTATTTCGGTTCTCTTGAACTCCTGGTGGCGCCCTTCAGCTCTGGCACAGTGGTATACAATCAAAAAATAAGCGAAATAGTAAAGCTTGCCTTCTTCACAGACTTGGCTAAAGCAATAAATTCAAGTCCTCGCCCAACCGAAATATCCTCTGCCACCATATCAAACATTGGAGTAGGCATTAGGCTGTACGCAGGCACCAGGTTCACCAGCAAGCTGGATTTAGTAATACCAAGCCTAAACGGTATCTATAATAGTTTAAATTTGAACGATAGTCAGATTATGTTTCAGACAATGTTTTTGTTTTAACATGATAGCTTGTATCTACTTGATTCAGGAGGAAACTCATGAAACAATACAATATGCGGAGTAAATCAATGAAACTGGGAAGTATCGGTGTTACCAGAAAGCATCATATACTGAACGATTTTTCGGATCAAATATCGGGCATAATTAAAGAGATGCTGATGCTTACCGGCACGACAGCTGGCGCATTTGCTCTCTTGTCCGCTCTGTCGGCCTCCCCATCACATGCCCTACCGCAGAACGGCGCCGTTGTCGGCGGTTCGGCAACCGTCTCGCAACCAAACACTACAACCTTGAATATCAATCAAACCTCCGGCAATGCCATTATCAATTGGCAGGGTTTCAATATCGGCGCCAATGAGTCGGTAAAATATATCCAGCCGAGCAACAGTTCGATAGCGTTAAACAGGGTCACAGGCGTTGACCCTACATATATCTATGGTCTCCTTTCAGGGAACGGGCAGGTCTGGGTAATCAATCCCAACGGTCTGTTGGTCGGCCCCGGAGCAACCGTCCAGACCGGCAGTTTCCTGGCATCGACCATGAATATCACCAATGACAATTTCATGTCCGGCAAGTACATGTTATCCAATACTCCTAACTCCCAGGCAACGATCGTCAATCAGGGAAACATTCAGGCCGCTAACGGCGGGTATGTAATGCTGGTCGCCCCATCCGTGACAAATTCCGGTTCGATAGTCGCGAACATGGGCACTGTTCATCTCGCATCGGGTGACGCGGTCACACTCAGCATCAATGGCGGCAACCTCATCAACGTGGCGGTAAGCGGCGATGTGGCGGCAAATGCGCTTGGTGTCACCAATACCGGCCATATAACAGCGGATGGCGGACAAGTAGTGATGACCGCAAGGGTTGGCGGCGATATTTTGAAGAATGTCGTCAATAACGAAGGGATCATCGAAGCAAAATCCATCATCGAAAAGAACGGACTCATAATTCTTGACGGTGGTGACCACGGTATTACGGCAAACGGCGGAACCCTGGATGCGTCGGGTAGAAATATCGGAGAAACCGGCGGCACGGTTAAGATGCTCGGCGACAAGGTGGGTCTTTTCGCCGGTTCCATGATTGATGTTTCAGGTTATGCCGGCGGCGGCACGGCGCTGATCGGAGGCAATCTTCACGGAGCCGGCCCGGAGAAGAACGCCACGATGACCTATGTGGATAAAGATGCAAGCATCAAGGCCGATGCGCTTGTCAGCGGCGATGGCGGCAAGGTGGTAGTCTGGTCGGATGATGCCACCCGTTTTTACGGCGCTGTTTCGGCGCAAGGCGGTTCTAATTCCGGCAACGGTGGTTTTGTTGAAACTTCCGGCAAACAGTTTCTCGATTTTCAAGGGTCGGTAAGCACGCTGGCGCCGGCAGGCAAAGCCGGAACGCTGCTGCTCGACCCCTCGGACATCACTATTACCACTGCTGCAAGTAGCGGCACCATGTCAACTTCATCTCCGTTCCAAGATGGTACAATTACAACATCAAACCTTCAAGACACCGTGCTTACAGGTGCGCTGGCCGGCGGTTCCGTTCTTGTAGATGCTACAGTTGTTGGCGGTGGCAGCGGCAGCGGCAACATTACCGTATCAACCCCGATTACCTGGGCCAACACTAATTTGCTGACTCTGACCGCTTCAAACAATATATCTGTCAATAATGCTATTAATGGTGGTGCCCTTACTCTAAATGCCGGCAGTGCTATTAGTCAAACTGGCGTTATTACCACGACCGGTGCGTTGACACTTAACGCTGTCACCATGTCTCTCGGCGCAATAAATACCGGCGGCTTGCTGACGATCAATAACTCCGGAGCCGCAACACAAACCGGAGTTATTTCCGGGTCTGGAGGGCTGACCAAAGCTGGTGCGGGGACCCTCTCCCTTTCTCAGACCAACGCTTATTCCGGTGCGACCAGCATTACGGCAGGCACACTGAACGCCAATACGAGTAGCGCATTAGGTGATGAGAGTGCGACGAACACCCTGATCTTCACGGGCGGTACATTGGTGGCCAGCGGCAACATCACGTCGCCAAGCACACGCCCGCTGACCCTTACAAATACTGCAATCATCGACACCAACGGCAATAACTTGAGTATTGCCGGTACAATCAGCGGTGCGGGCGGCCTGACCAAAAATGGCTCCGGCACCTTGACACTGTCCGGCATTGCTAATAGCTATTCCGGACAGACCTTGCTGAATACCGGTACGCTGGCGGTCACGACAAACAGCGCACTCGGCAGCACCGCAGCAGGCACTACGGTTGCCGGCACTGCAACATTGGACTTGCAAGGCGTACTCTACAGTACCACGGAGTCCATAACACTGTTAAGTGGCGCCATTCTGGCAACATCCTCCGGAACCAGCAGCCTGTCGGGAAACGTTACACTGACGGGCACGAATACAGTCTCGGTGAACGGCACTCAAATAACTTTAGCAGGTGCGGTCGGCGGCACTGGAGCCTCGATGACTAAAACCGGCACTGGTATACTGGTAATGACCGGCATCAACAACTATTCAGGTTCAACCAGCATCTCAGCAGGCATATTGAATGCCATTTCCAGCAGCGCATTGGGTGATGGGAGCTCAACAAACTCACTGATATTAACGGGGGGAACTTTACAGGCTGGTGGCACGATCACATCACCGAGTACAAGGACGGTCACTCTGACAGGTACCGGCATTATCGACACCAATGGCAATAACGTGAGCATTGCCGGCAAGATAAGTGGTGGCGGTCTGACCAAGACCGGAAGCGGTACGCTGACACTGTCTAATTCCAACAATTATACAGGCACCACAACCGTAACCGACGGCACACTGTCGGTGGCAAATCCAGGCGCTCTGAACAGCGCATCATCGTTGGTGGTAAACAGCGTCGGGACTCTGGACATCAACAATGTAACGCTGAACACTCTGACCTCGGTGCAGATACAAGGCATCGGCTCCGGCGTCGGCGCCCTCACGGGCACCGGTGCCTCGGCAATTTATAACGGCCCGATCACCCTGACGGGAGCCACCACAGTAGGCGGCTCAGGCTCGCTGAGACTTGGCGGAATCATCAGCGGCGCGCAAAGCCTGACCAAGGCGGATTCCGGCACGTTGACTCTGGGAACTCCCCTGGCGACTACAGTCAGTGTTGCGGTTACCAACGGCACGCTCGACCTGGGCAACCAAATTGACACGGTTGCCGGTCTACGGTTGACCGGCGGCACGATCCAGGACGGCACCATAACCAGCGCATCCACTTACGACTTACAGGCTGGGACGGTGAGCGTAAAACTTTTCGGCACGGTCGGACTGAACAAGACAACATCAGGGACATTGACGCTCTCCGGAGCGAACAACTATTCCGGCGCGACCACCATTACGGCAGGCATACTGAACGTCAATTCTAGCAGCGCGTTAGGTGATGGGAGTGTGACGAACAACCTGGCACTAGCGGGGGGAGTATTGCAGGCCGGCAACGACATCACATCGCCAAGCTCACGCCCGCTTACCCTTTCAGGTAGTACCTCACAAATCGACACCAACGGCCATATCGTGACCATTGCCGGTACGATCAGCGGTGCTTCAGGAAGCGATCTGACCAAGAATGGGAGTGGCACCTTGATACTGTCCGGCATTGTCAATAGCTATACCGGCCTGACCTCGGTGCTTCAGGGTACGCTGCAAGTCACTACGGACAGTGCAATGGGTAGCAATGCGTCAGGGACTACGGTTGCCACCGGTGCAACATTGGACTTGCGGAGCGTAGCCTACAGTACCACTGAGGCGATAACACTGCAAGGTGGCGCCACTCTAGCAGCATCCAACGGCACCAGCAGCCTGGCCGGAAGCGTCACACTGGCGGGAGCAAACACAGTATCGGTGGACGGCGCTCAAATAACCCTGGCAGGTTCGATCGGCGGGACTGGAGGCTCGTTGACTAAAACCGGCTTTGGTACGCTTATTATGACCGGCAATAACAACTATTCGGGTTCAACCACCATCTCAGCAGGCATATTGAATGCCAATTCCAGCAGCGCGTTGGGTGATGGGAGCATTACAAACTCACTAATATTCACGGGAGGAACTTTACAGGCCGGCGGTTCGTTCACATCACCGATTACGCGTCCGGTTACGCTGACAAGTCCCGGCATTATCGTCACCAACAGCTATGCCTTGACTATTGACGCAGTTATAAGTGGTGGCGGCGGTCTGACCAAGCAAGGTCCCGGCACATTGACACTCAACAATACCAACTCTTATACCGGCGGCACCAGCATCACAGGCGGTACACTTACAGTAGGCACAACGAACGCGATCAACAGCGCAAATGCGGTGACGGTGAGTGGCGGCACTTTGGACCTGGCCGCCAACAACGATACCGTAACTTCAGTCTCCTTGCAGAATGGCTCTATAACCGGCACCACAGGCATACTGACCAGTGCGACCGCTTTTGATCTGCGAAACGGCACAGTGAGTGCTATTCTGGGCGGCACTGCCGGTGCCAACAAGACCACCACTGCCGGGACTGTCACGCTGAGTGGTTCTAACACCTACACAGGGTCCACCACGGTAAGCGCAGGCACACTGACACTTGGCAGCACCAACGCCCTGGCAAGCACCAGCACCCTGGTAGTAAGTGGCGGTGTTTTCGACCTGGGCAGCTACAGCAACATCGTAGCCGGTGTGCAACAGACCGGCGGCACGATCCAGAACGGCACCCTGACCAGCACGGCTCCCTACGACATGCAGTCGGGATTGACAAGTGCAATCCTTGCCGGCGGAGTAGGGCTCAACAAAACCTCAGTCAACACGGTGACGCTATCAGGTGCCAATCTTTACACCGGCCCGACCAGCATTACTGGCGGCACACTTATAGTGGGTGCATCCAACACGATCAACATTGCGAGCGCTGTGACGGTGAATGGCGGCACTCTTAACATGGCCCACGACGATACCGTGGGTTCGGTCTCCCTGCATAGTGGTTCTATAACCGGCGGCAGTACTGGCACACTGACCAGCACGGCTGCATTCGACCTAAAGAGTGGCACGGTAAGCGCGGTTCTGGGCGGCACGGCCGGTGCCAATAAGACCTCTGACGGGACTTCCACTGGCGGAACGGTCACGCTCAGTGGGGCCAACACCTATACCGGGGCAACAACGGTAAGCGGAGGTACGTTGGCTTTGGGCAACAGTAACATCCTGGCGAACAATAGCACGTTGGTTGTAAGCGGCGGCACTTTCGACCTGGTAGGCCATAGTAACACCGTGGCAGGCGTACAGCAGACCGGTGGCACGATCGTCACGACCCAGACCGGCGGTACACTAACCAGCACAACTCCCTACGACATGCAGGCGGGAGTAACAAGTGCTATCCTTGCCGGCGCAGTAGGACTCAACAAGACCACCAGCGGGACGGTAACATTGTCCGGAGCTAACACCTACTTAGGCCCAACCAGCATTACCGGCGGCACCCTGGCGGTAGGGGCAGCCAACTCGATCAATATTTTGAGCGCTGTGACGGTGAATGGCGGCACTCTTCTAATGAGCGCCAACGATTCCGTGGCATCAGTATCCTTGCAGGGCGGTACTATAGCCGGCAGCAGCATACTTACCAGCACGACTCCTTTCGACCTCCGGAATGGCACTGTGAGCGCTGTACTAGGCGGCATATTGGTCGGTGCCAACAAAACCTCTGACGGGACTAACTCTGGTGGGACTGTCACGCTCAGCGGGGCCAACACCTATACCGGGACAACGACGGTAAGCGCGGGTACGTTAACGTTAGGAAGCAGCAACGTTTTGGCAAGCGCCGGCACTCTAATTGTAAGCGGTGGTACTCTCGACATGGGGAGCAATAACAACATTATGGCCTCCGTCTCACTACAAAATGGTGGTATCATAACCGGTAGCGGCAAACTAACCAGTACAAGTTCGTTCGACCTGCAGAACGGCTCGGTGAGCGCGGTACTTGCTGGCAGCACGGTCGCTATAGGCGCTAACAAGACCACAACCGGTACTGTCACACTCCTTGGATTGAACACCTATACCGGAGCGACAACGATAAGCGCTGGTACGTTAACGCTAGGCAACAGCAACACTTTGGCAAGCGGCAGCACTCTGGTTGTAAACGGCTCCAGCGCCACTCTCGACATGAGCAGCCATAGCAACACCGTAGCCTCCGCCTCCCTGCAAAATAATGGTTCAATAATCGGTACCGGCACACTAACCAGTACAGCAGCGTTTGATCTGCAGAGCGGCTCGGTAAGCGCGGTACTTGGCGGCAGCACGGTCGCTATAGGCGCTAACAAGACCACAACCGGTACTGTCACGCTTAATGGCACTAACACCTACAAAGGGGCCACCACGGTAAGCGCAGGCACATTACTACTTGGCAACTCGGACGCCCTGGCGAGTAGCAGTACCCTGGTAGTAAGCGGCGGTGTTTTCGACTTGGGCGGCAACAGCAACACCTTAGCCGGTGTACAGCAGACCGGAGGTACGATCCAGGGGGGCAGACTTACCAGCACAACCGCCTACGACGTTCAAAATGGAACAGTGAATGCGATTCTTGCCGGCTCGGTGGGACTTAACAAGACTACCACCGGAACGGTAACACTTAACGGAGCCAATCTTTACACCGGTCCAACCAACATAACTAACGGTACACTTATAGTGGGAGCATCCAACACCATCAACAGCTCAAGTGTGTTGACGGTGAGTGGCGGTACTCTCAACATGGGTGCAAATAACGATGCCGTTGTCTCGGTTTCCCTGCAAAATTCTGGTTCTATAATCGGCACCGGCACACTGACAAGTGCTGCTACGTTTGATCTACAGAGCGGCACGGTAAACGCGGTTCTGGATGGCACGTCCGGCGCTAACAAGACGACTGCCGGGACTGTTACCCTCAGTGGGGCCAACACCTATACCGGGACAACCACGGTAACCTTAGGGACGTTGGCGTTGGGCAACAGTAACACCCTAGCGAGCAAAAGCACCCTGGTAGTAAGCGGCGGTACTTTCGATCTGGGTAGCCATAGCAACACAGTGGCCGGTGTACAGATGACCGGCGGCACGATCCAGAACGGCACCCTGACCAGCATGACTTCCTACGACATGCAGGCCGGAACCACAACGACAAGTGCAATCCTTGCCGGTGCAACCCTCGCAGTAGGACTCAACAAGACCAACAGCGGAACGGTAACATTGTCCGGAGCTAACACCTACTCCGGCCTAACAAGCATTACCGGCGGCACACTGTCGGTAGGTGCATCCAACACAATTAGTACATTAAACGCAGTGACGGTGAATGGCGGCACTCTTGCCATGGGCGCCAATAACGATACAGTAGCTTCCGTCACCATGCAAAATGGCTCTATAACCGGCACCACCGGCATATTGACGAGCGCGACCGCTTTTGATCTGCAAAACGGGACGGTAAGTGCTGTCCTGGGCGGCAATTCCGGTGCTAACAAAACCAACATCGGCACTGTCACGCTCAGTGGAATCAATACTTACACCGGGGCCACCACAGTAAGCGCCGGAACATTAACCCTGGGTAACACAAAAGCCCTTATGTCCACAAGCAGCCTGATAGTAAGCGGCGGTGTTTTCGACCTGGGCGCCCTTAGCAGCAGCGTGGCCGGCGTACAGCAGACCGGCGGCACGATCCAGAACGGCACCCTGGCCAGTACAACGGCCTACGACATGCAGGCAGGAGCCACAACTGCAATCCTTGCCGGCGCAGTAGGACTCAACAAAACCTCCGCCGGTACAGTGACGCTATCCGGTGCCAACAGTTATACCGGCGCGACCTTAATTACTGGCGGCACCCTTAAGGTTACCGTAAATGGTGCGCTGGGAACCACCGCGGGCGGCACCACAGTTTCAAACGGGGCGATACTTGCACTCGACGGCAGTAGCGGCACTGGCGGCGGCATTAACTATAGCACGGCTGAACCAGTTACCTTGAACGGCGGCACGTTAAGCAACGTGGCCGGCAACAACAGTTTTGCCGGCGCTGTGACGTTGGGCACAGAAAGCGCGATCAACTCGACGGCCGCCACTCTAACGCTGACAGGTGGCGTCAATAACGGCGGTTTCCTTACCACCTTCAGTGGCGCCGGCAACACGACCATCAACACAGCCAAAATCACCGGGACCGGCGGCCTGACTAAGACCGGCGTAGGCACATTGACATTGAACACCACCAACGACTACACTGGCGGCACTAATATCCAAGCCGGTACGTTGCAGTTGTCCGTGGTGAACGCAATTGCCAACACCGGCGCAGTTGAACTGGCAGACTCGGCCAGCGCCGTGCTTAACCTGAACGGCACTAACGCGACCATCGGCTCCCTCGCCGGTGGCGGCCACTTAGGCGGCAATGTCACACTGGGTGCTGGCACACTCACAGTCGGGAACAACACCAGTACCATCTTCGGCGGCGTTATCAGCGGGGCAGGCGGCTTGATCAAGCAAGGTACCGGTATGCTGACGCTTACCAACACCAACAATTACACCGGTGCCACCACGGTCAACACTGGGACTCTCACTGTTACTGCAAACAGTGCCCTGGGCAGCGCCGCAAGCGGTATCACAGTTACAAACGGTGCAACATTAGCCTTCGACGGCAGTGGCGGCAACATCATCTACAGTACCGCCGACCCGGTTAACTTGAACGGCGGCACCTTAAGCAACCTGGCCGGCACCAACAGTTTTGCCGGTACGGTAACATTGAGCGCCCCGAGCGTAATTGACTCCACAACCGGTACACTGACACTTACCGGCGGCATTGCCACCGGCACCACTACTCCATTCAATGTTACCTTCAGCGGCACCGGCAACACCACTGTCAGCACCACAAAGATCACCGGGAGCGGCAGCCTGACCAAGGTCGGCTCCGGTACGCTGCTTTTGAGCGCCATCAACGACTACACCGGCGTCACTACCGTCAATGGTGGAACGCTGCAGCTATCAGGCGGCACTGCGATCCCGGGAGCTGTTGTGCTGGCACTCGCACCCGGCGCTGCAGTACTTGACCTGAACGGCACCAACGTGACTATCGGTTCCCTCTCTGGCGGCGGTAGCGTTACGCTGGGCACGGGCACACTCACGGTCGTCAATGCAACCAACACCAGCTTCGGCGGCGTTATTAGCGGTGCCGGCGGCTTGATCAAGCAAGGTGCCGGCACACTGACGTTGACAAACACCAACACATACGATGGCAGTACCGCAGTAAATGCCGGTACGCTCACAGTCACCACCAACGGCGGACTTGGGAGTGCCGTAGGCGGCACCACGATTGCCAGCGGGGCAACATTGGCAGTCGACGGCAGTGGCGGCACTGGCGGCGGCATCACCTATAGCACTGCTGAACCAGTTATCTTGAACGGCGGCACTTTAAACAACGTGGCCGGCGCCAACAGTTTTGCCGGTCCGATGACGTTGAGTGCGGCGAGCTCAATCAACTCTACGGCCGGCACTCTAACTTTGACCGGCGGCATCGCCACCGGCACAATCGCTCCATTCAATGTCACCTTCAGCGGTGTCGGCAACACGACAGTAAGCAGCACCAAGATCACAGGAAACGGCGGCCTGATCAAGACCGGCACAGGCACATTGATATTGAGCGCCGCAAACGACTACACCGGAGTCACCACAATTAATGCCGGAACTCTGCAGCTGTCCGGCGGGAGCACGATCGGAGCGATTGTGCTGGCAAACGCAGCCGGCACCGTACTTGACTTGCACGGCACCAATGAGACCATAAGCTCTCTCTCGGGCGGCGGCACCACAGGCGGTAATGTAACACTGGGCATCGGAACACTCACTGTCGGGGACGCCACCAACACCAGCTTTGGCGGTGTCATCAGCGGTGCCGGCGGTTTAATCAAACAAGGTACCAGTACGCTTACGTTGACCAATACCAACACATACGACGGCAGCACCGAAGTAAACGCTGGCACTCTCAAGGTCACAGCCGTAGGCGGACTGGGCAGCGGTGTCGGCGGCACCACAGTTGCCAGCGGCTCTATATTGGCATTCGATGGCAGTGGCGGCAACATCATCTACAGCATAGCCGAACCGGTAACTTTGAACGGCGGAACGTTAAGCAACGTGGCCGGCGCTAACATTTTTGTCGGTGCGGTTACGTTGAGCGCGCCAAGCACGATTGGCTCCACATCCGGTACACTGACACTGACCGGCGGTATCAACAACGGTGGTTTTCTTGCAACTTTCAGCGGCATCGGCAACACAGCCGTCAGCAGTACCAAGATTACAGGAAGTGGTAGCCTAACCAAGAATGGCACCGGCACCCTGCTTTTGAGCGCCGCAAACGACTTCACCGGTGTCACAACCATAAATGCCGGAACGCTGCAGCTGTCCGGCGGCAGTGCGGTACCTGGCGCGCTTGTGCTGGCGAACGCAGCCGGCGCCGTACTTGACTTGCACGGCACCAATGAGACCATAAGCTCTCTCTCGGGCGGCGGCGCCATCGGCGGCAATATCTCGCTGGGCATCGGAACACTCACTGTCGGTGACGCCACCAACTCCAGCTTTGGCGGTGTCATCAGCGGTGCCGGCGGTTTAATCAAACAAGGTACTGGTACGCTTACGTTGACCAATACCAACACATACGACGGCAGTACCGCAGTAAACGCCGGCACTCTCAAGGTCACAGCCGTAGGCGGACTGGGCAGCGGTGTCGGAGGCACCACGGTTGCAAGCGGAGCAATATTGGCACTCGACGGCAGTGGCGGCGCAGGCGGAGGCATTAACTACAGCACGGCTGAAGCGGTAATGTTGAACGGCGGCACCTTTAACAGCGTCAATGGCGCTAACATATTTGCCGGTACGGTTACTGTAGGCTCAGGAACCGGAACGATAAACCTTTCGGACGGATCGCTCACTTTATCAGGAGCCGTCGAAGGGAGTGTGGGAGGAGGCGGCCTGGTAGTAGCCGGATCCGGTACGCTTAGTCTCGCTAGCCCGGTTGGAAAAGCGACACCGATTGGCGGACTGACCGTAGTCAACGGAGTCAAGGTGAACGTTAATGGCAGTATTGTGAATACCTCCGGTTCACAGGCCTACCATGACGATGTAACTATCGGCTCTGCCAACGCCGTGCTGACTACTGCCAACAGCAGCGTAACCTTCGACAAAAGTGTCACGCTAAACAATGATCTGACAATATTAAGCGGAACAGGCGGTGTAACCGTCACCGGCGCGGTTGACGGCCCTAGCAACCTTAATCTAAGCAACAGCGGATTGACCACTATTACAAGCACGGTAGGTCATACGACAAATTTATTGTCCGTACGGATCGGCGCAGGCACTGCCGGCTCCACAGTTATTAACGGAGGTGAGGTTTCTACATCGGGAGACCAGACTTACAACAATGCTGTAACAATTGCCACCGACACTAAGCTGACTTCAACTGGCTCCGGCTCGATCACGGTTGCCAGCACACTGAATGGTAGCCACGCTCTTACCCTAACGACATCCGGCACCGGCAATGTTATCATTAACGGTGCCGTGGGCGGCAACACCCCTCTCAGCACGATTACGGGTATATCGGGAAGCAATATCGCAATTAACAATGCCGTCAACAGCAGCGGACCGATCACTTTCACTGCAGGGCAAGCCATCACCGAAGGTAATGCAGGTGCCCTGGTCACTACCGGGCTCCTGACAACTAAGTCAACCAGCGGTCAAAACCTTGCCGGCAACGGAAAAAACTCGGTCAGCTTCTTCAATGCGAACAACTCGATCACTAGCTCTAATGCCAAATCAGCCGGCAGTACAATTAACACTAATAGCAGCAGTGGCGATATTATCCTGACCAACACTACGCCTTTGACCATAACCGGCGTCTACCAAGCCGGCGGCAATCTGATCCTTACAAATACCGCGGCGATTACCAGCACCGGCTCCTTGACGGTTGCCGGGGCCTCCACGATCACCGCTACCGGCCAGCCTATCACCTTAACCAACACCAATAATGACTTCACCGGTGCCGTAACTGCGACCGGCGCGGCAACCCAGATCTTCGACAAGAATGATCTGACTGTTGTTTTGAACACGACCGGTCCGACAACTGTGGACGCTGGCGGAAACATGAGTTTGTCCGGTAGCAGCACAGGTTCGGTAATAGCAACAGCAGCCAATAAAGTAACATTATCCGACCCGGCAGCTTCAATATTAACAATAACCGGAAATACCATTGTTGGTACCATGAATAACCCAACACCGCTAGATCTCACAACAACCAGCAACCAGATCGGAATAACTGTTGCTCTGACAGGAAGCCTGCCTTTCTTAACGTTTGCGCCCGATATCAATTCAAATGTTAAGTATTTAGGCACATATAACGGAGGAGTAGTAATAGGCAACGACCTGGAGTTTCATAACACCACAATAGATTTAAGAGCATTAGTAAATTCTTCTACCGCAATTAAAGAGGGTAAACTTGTAAATATGTTGCTTGAAGCAAATTATGCGGGATTTTTTACGCCGCTTACCTTGGAATCACTAATAGATATTCAAAGAACTTTTAATGTGCCGCAAACGGCGCCGAAACTTATAGACAAGTAAATCTGTCGAATGTTATCTTTAGAATATCTGATTTGGTTGGACAGGAGATGCCTCTTTTGCTGATTAGTGATTGGCGGGTAAAATCCATTAAT
>CAIYDX010000026.1 GCA_903925005.1 uncultured Geobacteraceae bacterium | reverse complement strand
TTGATTGGTGGAAGCAGCCTGGCAATGATACTGTCTTTCAGCTCTTTCGAATAATGCTTCATTATTTACCCCTTTCCGGTGCCCCCAGAGTAACAGATTAATTTGGAAAGGGGAGGTGACAACTATCCTGACACAGGGGGATAAGGACAAAGACAAAGACAAAGACAAAGAACAACAACCGTCGTCCGGAGACAAAAAGAATTCGAAACCGAAGAAAAACTACTGTAATTAGCCTTCATATATCCGGCCTCGGTTTGTTTCAGGATGTCTATGCTCTGCCGCTAATTTGTTTGTGCGAGAGTTGAAAAATGTGAGAGCCAACTTGCTGATTTTTACCGATTATGTAAAATGCCAAAGGCGGGAGTGATCCCGCCTTTTCTGCGTTTGGGGAGAAGCCTTGCAATTGACTTTGCCGGTTTACTCTGCTAGAAGGAAGGGTGGCTCTATTCAGTTTAAAGGACTCCAGATGGAAAGTTTCTTTCTCAAGCTTTCAGTAATGCTTGTTCCGGGTATGCTGGCAATTGTTTGCCACGAAGTATCACATGGTTATGTTGCCTGGAGATTTGGCGATCCGACAGCCAAAATGTTGGGCCGATTGACACTCAACCCCATCAAGCATATCGATATCATTGGTACGCTGATGATATTTTTTATCGGCATAGGGTGGGCAAAACCGGTGCCGGTAGTGTTTGAAAATCTCCGTAATCCCAAGCGGGATATGATATGGGTGGCGGCCGCCGGACCTGTTACCAACATCATCCTGGCAACGGTTTCGGCATTTTTGCTGCGTGGGCTGGTGGCGTTCGGCAATCCGGCCGCTTCCGGTTCACCGCTTGCCATGCTGGTGGAACCGGTTATTTTGATGCTGGCTTTCTCCGTCTATATAAATCTTTTGTTGGCAATATTTAATATGATACCGGTGCCGCCGCTGGATGGCGGGCGGGTGCTGGTCGGGTTGCTGCCTTACCGGCAGGCCGCAGCCTTGTCTCGCATTGAACCGTACGGGATGATTATTATCATCGCGCTGGTGTTTTTTACCAACATGTTTTCGTATATTATCTCCCCCGTTCTCAGAATTGGCGTTCAGTTGCTGGCCGGTCCGCAAAGCGGCCTTGTCCTGGGAGTCACCAGACTGATGATGCATTGACGTTTTTTACAATACTAGAGGTCTGTTTATGAACGATCCCAGAATTCGGCAGTTTGCAGAGATACTGGTCGATTATTCGACCCGGGTGAAAAAGGATGATGTCGTACTTATTAACGCTGCCGGTCTGGAGGCGCTGCCGCTGGTTAAGGAGCTGTATGCGCTCTGTCTCGCGAGAGGTGCTAAATATGTCGAATACAGCTTTTCAGTGGCGGAAATAGATCGTTATTTTTACAATAATGCCAATAAACTGCAGCTTGATCATTTTCCTCAGCATAAACTGGATTTCTACAAAACGGTAACGGTCTATATCGGCATATCGGCTGGTAATAATTCAATGGTTATGGCTAATGCCCGCCAGGAGGCGGTGGTTGCATATGCGAAGCTGACGAGACCGCTGGTGGACCAGCGCGTTAAGCACACACGCTGGTGCGTGACCCGCTACCCTACTCACGCTTCGGCCCAGGAAGCTCGTATGAGTCTGGACGAATATGAGGATTACCTCTTCTCGGCTTGCTGCATCGACTGGAAAGCCGAGTCAAAGAAGCAGGAAAAACTTAAAAAATTGATCGATCGGACAGAAATGGTCCGCATTTCTGCTCCGGATACCGATCTTCGTTTCAGCATCGCCGGTCTGCCCGGCATTAAATGCGATGGCCGTCTCAATATGCCGGATGGCGAGGTGTTCACCGCTCCGGTCAAAAATTCTGTTCAGGGGCATATCAGTTATAATTGCCCGAGTATCTATCAGGGAAAAGAGTATAGCGGCGTCCGGTTAGAGTTTTCCGATGGCAAGATTGTCAAGGCCACTGCAGAAGGAGGGATGACTAAATCCCTTAACAAAATTCTGGATGCCGATGAAGGGGCCCGTTATATCGGCGAGTTTGCGATTGGTGTCAACCCGGGGATTCGTCAGCCGATGCGCAACATCCTTTTTGATGAAAAGATATTCGGCTCGATTCACTTTACACCGGGACAGGCGTATGATGAATGTGATAATGGCAATCGCTCCTCCGTACATTGGGATTTGGTCCGGATTCTTGGCGATGGCGAAATCTGGTTTGACGACGTTCTGATCCAGAAAAATGGCCGTTTTGTTCACAAAGAGCTGCTTGATCTAAATCCTGCCTGGCCCAGATAAACTGGATAAGTGCGTTAACGAAGTTATTTTCTGCCAGAAAAGCGCAGAAAATAACTTCTAACTTACTAAGAAAGAGTGCTCCAATATGATGCAGAACGATGACCTGAAATTTGAACATGAAGATTTCGATTTTGATACGATTGACGAAGAGCTGTTGGTTGACGGGCGTTGCCAGCAGATTCTGAAACAGTTTTATCTGTTCCTTCAGCAGCAGGGGATGAACGCAGAAAAGGCTTCCGAACTTGCTTTCAGCGCCGATCTCTATCTGCGTGATTATCTGATTGACTTTGGCCGTCAGAATATTGCGCGACCTCAGCCGGGAATAGTGACTAAATTCGCCGGATCCTGGTTTATCACCCATACGCTGGATCCAGAGTTAGTGACTCTGGAGCGCCATCTGACGGCAATTTCCGAGTTGTATCGATTTATGCACCGCAGGCACCTGATTTCTGCCGATGAGCTCTCTTTTCTTTTGCAGGAGGCCGGGGAGCTTGAATATTACCAAAGCCGCATCGATTCATTTCTGAATCTTTCCGGCGACGGCTTCGCCCAGTGGGACTCAGAGTGTCCGGGAATATTGTGACTGCAGTTATGGAGCAGCTTGAAAATGGTGTGCGATAAAACAAAACGGATGGTTATCACTATCCTTGATCAGAAACACCTCAGAAATGATTGGTATTTCGATTTTGACGGTCAATCGTTTCAGGAGTCTCTGGCGGGAATGATTACGGAGATGGAACGATTGGGAGTGCTTTTGTCCGTGGTGCGCAACCGTGATGCGGTTATCTCCGTCAACAGTTATGCCGATCTGTTGAATGTCGTGAGAATATCTTCACCGCAGGATGGGCATAGCAACCAGTGTATCGGTCATATTATCGGAAAAAGCGAACGGCTGGATATTCTGGAAGATATCGGCAGAGCGGTCAGGCGCGTGGCGTTTGCGCCTGAAACCGTTGCCCCCTCAAGTGAATTCAGGAAAGTTTGCCATAACTGCGGTTGTGGCTGTTAGATTGAATTTGAGTAGTTACACTGTTTTAAGGAGTCAGTAATGTCAGAGGCATCAATCCCGGAAACCGTAAGAAGGTTACTCGCTTCGCAGCCTATTGAGCTGCCGATTTTTCATCCCGTTGCGTTAAAGCTTCAAAGAATGCTGTCAAACTATGATTTTACGGTTGATGAAGTTTCTCAGGTTGCAAACGAGGATATGTCGCTGGCCAGCCAGATGCTTAAAATCGCCAACTCTCCCATGTATATGGGGCGCTCTAAAGTTGCCACGATTAAAGAAGCGGTGATCCGGCTCGGCGCACAGCAGGTCATAAACCTGGTTATTGCGGCTTCTCAGGCGTCTGCCCACTCATCTAACAATCCGGCGCTTGACCACTATATGAAAGAAATGTGGCTGCACAGTCACTGCTGTGCTCTCGGCGCCCGCTGGTTGGCCCACTCCTGCGGCATGCGCGGCGTGGCCGATGAAACCTATCTGGCGGCTCTTCTGCATGATGTCGGTAAACTATATCTGTTGAAGTCAATCGAGAAACTTGTGGCGGCAGGGGTGATCAATTCACTCTTTGATGATGAGTTGATTCTGGAAATATTTGAAACCATGCATGTCGAACAGGGATATCGTTTGATGCAACATTGGAATTTTCCTACGATGTACTGTGACGTAATCCGCGATCATCACATCGAAGAATGGGATACCGTCAACAAAATGCTGGCGATCGTGCGCTTTGTCAATTTGGCCACTCATCGAATCGGGGTTGGCCTGATACATGAACCGGAACTCGTATTAATGAGTACGAAAGAAGCAGAGGCTCTTGATCTGACCGATCCCCAGATAATAGAACTTGAGTCGATGCTGGAGGAATCCAGGGAAGCCGCTCTGGAGGAATGATGTGAATGTAGAGACGCAAGATTTTGCGTCTCAGGCGATCCAGACGCAAAATTTTGCGTCTCTATTCTATCGGAGCCGGTTCACACAGGTTTTCGGCGCAGTTTGCTTCACCTCCGCAGGTAAAACAGTAGAATTTCGGATCACTGCTTATTGCGGCTATTTCATCGTACAACCCGTTGCTTTTCAACATACAGAGATGGCCATGGTGATCGGAGCCGCAGCGGCATTTGACATTGGTAGTCATAATTATTCCTCCCGGTGAAGATATCAGTCTACTGAAAACGGCTGTCACCATATCAGAATTGCTGAAAAAAGGAAATAGTATCAAAATTAGTACGGAGGTGTCTTTTGATCTTGGTGGTCGGAGCAAACGGTATGTTGGGGTGTGATTTGATTGCGCTTCTGGGCGGCAGAGGACAGGGTGTTGACATCGCCGATATCGATATCACCTCGCCGGAATCGGTTGTAAAGGTTATCGGCAAACTTAAGCCTAAAGTGGTAATCAATTGTGCCGCCTATACCGATGTGGATGGCTGCGAAAGCAACACGGAAACCGCCATGTCGGTGAATGGTGAAGGGGTGGGATACCTGGCGATGACCTGCCGTGATATCGGCGCTTTACTGGTGCAGATCAGCACCGATTACGTTTTTGATGGCGGCAAAGGTACGCCGTACGTTGAGGATGATGCACCTTGTCCGCTCAGTGTCTATGGTGAGTCAAAACTGGCGGGCGAAATGAACGCTGCATTCTGTCCTGACCATCTGATCGTGCGGACCCAGTGGCTGTATGGCCTGCATGGCAAGAACTTTGTCGAGACCATGCTGCGTCTGGGGGCTGAAAAGGATGAACTTACCGTTGTCGACGATCAGATCGGTTCACCGACTTGGACGGTTGATCTGGCACGGGCAATTATTGCGCTGATAGACAGCGGCCGCCGGGGAACGTATCATGCGGCCAACTCGGAGTACTGCTCGTGGAACGATTTTGCCAAAGCAATTTTTGAAGAGGCCGGTTTAAATGTTTCGGTTAAACCGATGACAACCACCGAGTTGAATCGCCCAGCCAATAGGCCGCTCTATTCGACGCTGGATTGTGCCAAATTGGCCGGCGACACCGGGTTTCAACCGCAACCCTGGCGGAGCGCCCTGCAGGAATATCTTAAACTTCGTACCTCAAATGCCCTCTGAAAGGATCAACGATGGAACGCGGCGAACGCCCTTGGGGCACCTATACCGTTCTCGATGAGAACACGAATTATAAAATTAAACGGATTGAAGTCCTGCCCGGCCAGCGCCTGTCGCTGCAGAAACATCACCACCGTAGCGAACACTGGATTGTGGTGTCCGGCACCGCCCTCGTTACCTGTGGCGGCACCCGGCTGATTGTCAACGTCAACGAGTCTACCTTTATTCCGATCGGTCAAAACCATCGTCTCGAAAATCCGGGCAAGATACCGCTTGTGATCATTGAAGTTCAAAGCGGAGAATATCTTGGCGAAGACGATATTGTCCGCTTTGATGATGATTACAACCGCTGTGAAAGCCCTGATGTCGAGCAGTAACTGCTCATTCAAACGTCTGCTTCCGACGCTATGCTTCATCAGCCTGATGTTTGTCTTTGCGGGATGCGCAGCCACGTCGACGACGATTGTCGAAGAACAGGTCGTTACCAATCCCAAACCGATGTACAGCTACACATCGCTCCTGATTAAGGATCTTGAACTCAAACGGGAACTGTATGCCGACTCGCCAGATAAAGGGAAAAAGAGCCAGCTTGATCTCCGTTATGCCAAACTCCCTGGTGAACTGTCCGAACATATCGAGCGCTATGTCAAATCTCACCGCACCTATGAGAAAATATTGCGCGACGGATTACCGGATGCTTCGACACTGGTGCTGACCGGGAAATTCAAACGACTCGGACGTTTTAAAATATCGGTTGTTGTAACTCTTCGCGATGGCGTTACAGATCAGGAGGTCGCTTACTTCCGTCAGACTTTGTGGGATGTTATCGACACTGCAGACTCGATCAGTCTGCTAGGGCGCGAAGTCGCCGATTTTATCGATCGAATTCAATACAAATAATTCCGAATCGGAATTAAAATAGCGGGAGATCAGTCATGTATATTGTCATTTTGGCCGGCGGGTCGGGAACCCGGTTCTGGCCGCTTTCGCGAGCCGCCCTTCCCAAACAGCTGATTTCTATCACCGGAGATCGAAGCATGCTTCAGAGGACGGTTGAACGGATATTGCCGCTTAATCCAAAGCGGATTCTGATAATCACCAACCATCTGCAGGCCGACGAGACTGAACGGCAGATGCAGCTGTATGATGCGGTCCCTATTGATGTCATCGCCGAACCTGTCGGCCGCAATACCGCCCCTGCTATCGGTTTGGCTGCTGCGCTTATCGCTGTCCATGACCCGTCCGGGATTATGGCCGTACTCCCTGCCGATCATTTCATAAAAAATGAAAAAAAGCTGCGCGAAACGTTGGTTTTTGCCGGTGAGGCCGCTGGCAAAGGATATCTGGTTACGCTCGGAATATTGCCGTCGCGGCCTGAAACCGGGTACGGATATATCGAAGCCGGTATGGATTCGGATGGTCAAGGGCCGTTTCCGGTCAAGCGTTTCGTCGAAAAACCGCCGCTGGCAGAGGCTCTGCGCTACCTGGAGGAGGGGAACTTCTTCTGGAACAGCGGCATGTTCATCTGGCGGGCCGATGCGATTTTAGAGGAGATGGAATCGTTCATGCCGTCTCTGCACGAAAAACTTGTGCAGCAGCTTCCTGTTGGCCAAGCAGCTCTCAAGGAACATATTGCGGCTCTCTATCAGGATATCGACAGCGTTTCTATCGATTACGGCGTGATGGAAAAATCTGCCAAGGTTCAGATGGTGCCGGTAGAGATGGGGTGGAGTGATGTCGGGAGCTGGAGCGCTCTGCCGGAGGTGGTTGAACCTGACGGCAACGGGACGGTCTGCATCAATGCCGCAGGGCATATTGCCGTCGATTCCTCCGATTGCTTGATTTATACCGACCGGAAAATGGTTGCCACTGTCGGCGTTCATAACATCGTGATCGTCTCCACACCGGACGCGATCCTGGTCTGTGACCGCGACCGCTGCCAGGATGTCAAGAAGGTGGTTGAACAGTTGGGAACTGCAGGGTTGACCGCTTATTTGTAGTAGTTTTGAAGCAAACAAGTATTACAACATCCGTTTATTACGACTGTTAAAGCCCGCCAAATGCGGGCTTTCTCGTTTGATGGTTGTGTGACACCACGTTCCAACTAATTTTATAAATTGATCTTTTTTCTTGAATTGATTGTCAACCTTTGTATAGTATGACGGTTAACGAATCGGAGCCGCCATGAACAGGACGATACAAAACGAGCTTGAAGATATCAGAAACCGCGGCTTGCTCCGGAGCACCAGGCTGATCAGTGGTCGTCAGACGGCGCGCGTTACGTGCAATGGTCACGACGTGTTGCTCCTCTGCTCCAATAATTATCTCGGCCTGGCGGATCATCCCGTCCTGGCGGCCGCTTCAATAGCGGCAATCGAACAGTTTGGCACATCAAGCGGTGCTTCCCGGCTGGTCTCCGGAACCATGGAGCTGCACGAACGGCTCGAAGCTGCCGTTGCTTCCTTTAAAAAGCGGGAGGCGGCGCTGCTCTTCAACAGCGGCTATGCCGCCAATACAGGCATTATCCCGGCACTGGTAGGACGAGGCGACGTCGTCTTCTCCGACCGTCTGAATCACGCGAGTATCGTTGACGGCATCCTGCTTTCCGGGGCGAGGTTGGTGCGCTATCCCCATAATGATTTTGCGCGTCTTGCCCTGCTAATGGAAAAACATGCCAAAGGGCGCTCTCTGATCGTCAGCGACGGCGTTTTCAGCATGGATGGCGATATTGCCCCGCTTGCCGAACTGGCCGAGCTCAAACGCAAACATGGGGCGCTGCTGATGGTCGATGATGCCCATGGCTGCGGTGTTTTGGGAGAGCAGGGGCGGGGGAGTGCCGAACTGCTGGGTGTCGGGGGGGACGTCGATATTCAGATGGGAACATTCGGCAAGGCGCTGGGAAGTTTTGGCGCGTATGCCGCTGTTTCTGCTGAAATGCGTGAATTACTGATCAATCGCGCCCGCAGCTTTATCTTTTCAACCTCGCTCCCCCCTTCGGTGCTGGCAGCCTCGCTCGCAGCCGTTGAACTCGTGCAGACGCCGGAGGGTGACGAACTTAGAAAACAACTCTGCGTCAACACCCGCTTCTTCAGGGATGGCCTGAAAGAGGCCGGTTTCAGAATACCTGATGGATCTACCCAGATTGTGCCGATTATCATCGGTTCAGCCGTCACCACGATGCAGTTCTCGGATGCGCTGCTGGAGGAGGGGCTCTTTGCCCAAGGGATACGTCCTCCGACGGTGCCGGAAGGCACCAGCCGTCTCAGGTTCACAATGATGGCTACTCACACTCATGCTGATATTGCCGGCGCAGTCGAGCGCATCCGCGCGGTCGGTCGTCGCCTTGGAGTTGTCTGATGCCATGGTATGAGAACAGGAGAGGGGAACGGTTGTGGTATGAAGACGAGGGTGCCGGGTGCCCGGTTGTCTTCATACATGGCTGGTGCATGTCCTCAGCGGTCTGGAGGTATCAGCTCGATGGTCTTGCCGACTCGGTGCGGCTTCTGGTGCCGGATCTTCGTGGTCATGGCCGCTCGCGGGAGGTTTTCGGTCGTCTTGATTTTGCCGGTTTTGCCGAAGATCTGATTGATATGTTTGATCGTCTGAATCTTACAAGGGTTGTCCTGGTCGGTTGGTCGATGGGGGCGCAGATTGCTCTTCAGGCATCTGCCGAGCTGTCTGTCAGAGTGGCCGGCATGGTGCTGGTATCCGCGACTCCCCGTTTTACCGCTTCCGATGATTTTCCGCACGGTCTGGCAGGCAAAGAAGCGCACGGAATGCGACTCAAGGTGCAGCGTAGTGCGCAGCGGGCGCTGGATGGTTTTTACACACGGCTGTTTGCGGCGGGAGAGCTTGAGTCCTCTTCGCATACAGCAGATATCAATCAGCTGCTCGCGTCAATCCCGTTGCCCGATACCGCTGCCGTGCTCGATGCGCTCGATGCGCTCGCCGACACTGACATGCGCCATCTTCTCGATGCTATTACTATTCCGACGTTGATTCTGAATGGTGCGGAGGATCGGATCTGTCTGCCGCAGGCATCGAGTTATCTGAAAGATCATATTCCCGGTGCCAGGCAGTCTGTTTTTCCGCACTGCGGCCATGCGCCGTTTTTGACGTTCAGTGATCAATTCAATACAGAACTTATCAGCTTTGCAAGGAGAGTTTGTGAACAGAATGCCTGATACCGGCAAGGTTGCCGCTGCATTTCATCGAAAGGCCGGCGAGTACGATCAGCACGTTCATGTACAGAAACGGGTGGTGGCAAATCTTGCCGACTCTGTCGAACAGCATTGGAACCTGGAGCCTGACCATATTCTTGACGTCGGGACCGGCACAGGTACCTTGCTTGAAAAGCTGCACTTGCGGTATCCGGATGCCCGGCTGGCGGGAGTCGATATAGCACTAAACATGTGTCTGCGCGCGCAGCAAAAGTTGGGTTCCGCGTGTCATATAGTTAATGGAGCTGCCGAATGTCTGCCGTTCAGAACCGGAACATTCGATCTGGCCGTATCGGCATCGGCATTGCAATGGGTGGGTGATTTGTCCGCTGCGCTGCATGAAATGCGCAGGGTCGTGCGCCCCGGTGGCGGAATAAGCCTGGCTTTTTTTTGTGACGGTACACTGGGTGAATTACAGCACTGCTTTCGGGATGCGGTAGGGCGGTACAGTACCGACAGCAGCCATCGAATATCCCGCCTGCACGCTTTTAGGACTGTTGATAACGTGAAGTCAATTGTGAACGAAATGGATTTTGAACGGTTCGTGGTTACAGTTGAAACGGAAGTCGATTGGTACGACGATCTGTATGCCCTGCTCCGCTCGATAAAAAATATCGGAGCCGGATCTGTATCGGGTGGTTCCGGAAGCGGTTTGGGGTGGAGGGGGATGCTGAATGAAACTTCACGGCTGTACCAGGAACGGTATGGTCGGAACGGTAAAATTCCTGCTACATATAAAGTCCTCTACCTGTCTGCCAGTACCGGATTATAACGAACCGATGATTTTTTTTGCCAATTCATTGATGACACTGTAGTGTACTTCTACGCCATCACGCTTTCCATCGATAATTCCCTTGTTCTTTAACAGCGCCAGATGCTGTGAAACCGTTGCCTGCGGAAGTCCGAGACATTCCCAGATATGCTTTACGTTGCACTCGTGGGTACAGAGTCCCGCAACAATCTTAAGGCGGATAGGGTGGCCGAGCACCTTTAATACCTCGGCTTCAGCCGTAAACTTCTTTTCTTTATCAAAGGCCATTTTTCGCTCCTCTTAAGCTTTCTTATATCATATATATGGAATGTACGCTCGTCAACAGAAAACGGTCTGCTTAAGAGGTAAACCTTCAACCGTACAGTTGACGACTCAGATGGCAGGCTGCCGAATGGCCGTCTGTATATTCAACCAGATTCGGAACCTCGTGGCGGCAAATTTCAACCGCATGACGGCAGCGTGGATGAAATCGACACCCTGCCGGGATGGAGAGGGCTGAGGGGAGGTCGTCTCGCAGCAGCTCGCCCTTGGAGGCGGCTGACGCATTCAGGCCTGGAATTGCGGCGATGAGGGCTTCGGTGTATGGGTGCCGGAACTTGTCAAACAGCTCTACAGCCGGCCCACACTCAACAACAGCGCCAAGATACATGATGATTATACGGTCACAGATGTGGCGCAGTACCAGCAAATTGTGCGAGACGATCATCATCGACAGCGCAAAGTCTGTCTTCATCTGCAGCAGTATATTGATTATCTGGGCTTGAATGGAAATGTCGAGAGACGATACCGGTTCGTCGGCGATCAAAATATCCGGAGAGGCCGCCAGAGCACGCGCAATGCCGATGCGTTGACGCTGCCCTCCGGAAAACTCATCGGGAAAACGATTGACGGTATCGCTCTGTAAACCGACCGCGGCCATGATACGGGCGAGTTCAGCGCGCTGCGAAGGAACTGGGATGCCGGCAATTTTTAACGGCTCAGCTATGCTGTCGCCAACTCGCATGCGAGGGTTCAGCGATGAAAACGGGTCCTGAAAAATCATCTGGGTTTTACGACGGAAAGCGGTCTGCTCGCTCCGGCCAAGCTGTGACAGCTCCGTTCCCTTGTAAAGCACATCCCCTGCGTCCGGTTTCAAAAGACCGGCCATGATTTTAGCCAGTGTTGACTTGCCGCAACCGGATTCACCGGCTATTCCGAGTGTCTCGCCGGCTGACAGATGCAGGGATACCTGGTCAAGAGCTGTCAGAACACGGGTTGAATGCCCCTGAGCGGAAACCTTGAACGTTTTATGCAGAGCGACTGCTCTCAGAAGTGGGATGTCGTTCATGGACATTTCCAGCAACGAACTGAATGAGATGGAGTAATTTCGCGAAGCTGCTGCGTTTCGGTACGGCATACCACCGTTGCGAGCGGACAACGCTCGGCGAAACTACACCCTCCGGCGGATGCCGTCCGGATGTTCAATTGGCCGGGCAGGCTAGGAAGCGGTCTGCCCGGTTCGGCATACTGAGGCAAGGAAGCCAGGAGCGCCTGTGTGTACGGATGTAGCGGATCTGACAACAAAGCTCCTGTCGGCGCCGATTCAACCACCTGACCGGCATACATGACCGCAGTGTGGTCGGCGCGTTCGGCCACGATTCCGAGATCATGGGTAATAAGCAGGATTGACAGGCCGCCTGATTTTCTCTGAACATCGAGAAGTTCCAGTATCTGTGCCTGGATCGTAACATCCAGCGCTGTCGTCGGTTCGTCGGCGATCAGTAATGAGGGGTTGCATGACAGGGCCATCGCTATCATGACCCGCTGTCTCATGCCGCCGCTCAACTGATGGGGGTAGTCGCGCATCCGGTCACCGGCGGAAGGGATGCCGACGTTTGAGAGCAGTTCAGTTCCATGTTCCAGAGCATCGCGCCTGGAGAGCCCTATATGCAGAATCAGCGGTTCGCAGAGCTGGTCCGCGATCCGCAACACCGGATTCAGCGAGGTCATCGGTTCCTGAAAGACCATCGAAATCCGCCGTCCCCGGATTTTCCTCAGAGCATCCTGCGGGAGCGTCAGCAGATTTTGCCCTTCGAAAATAATTTCCCCCGAACTGATATATCCGGGCGGCGGAACCAGCCGCATGATCGAGAGGGCCGTCATGGTCTTTCCCGATCCGGATTCCCCAACAAGCGCCAGCACTGACCCTGCCGGAAGAAAGAGAGAAATTCCCCTGACGGCATGAAAGGTGCTTGTCTCTGCTGGAAAGGATACCTGCAGGTTATGTAATGAAAGCAATTCAGACACGGGCAGCTCACCTGATTATTGTTATTGAGGAAGTGCGGAGCTAACCATACAGCATGCGTAACAAATTGTGCAATAATGATCTTCATGCAAGAAAGTTTGAGAATATCGGACAATCAAAAAAATTGACACAATGCAGCATTATGTGTTTCTATCCCTAGGTTTTGCGACCAATTTATCGTGTGGGCATAATTATCCTTCTGACGCTGGCGGCGCCCTTCTTGTCGTTGCCGGAGGTGGACAGGATCAATGCAGCGGTTCTGGATGAAACCATCCGGATTGCTATTGTTAAATCAGCTTCCGAAGTGACGGTTGCCGGTGACGCTCTTCTTGTGACGAATGAGAGAGGTGCGCCGCTTGCCCTGTCGCTTCCCGCTACGGTAAAGATTGCGAAGGATGGTTTGCTGGTCGAGGGTAAGCTGTTTCGGCGGCTGACGTTCTCCGCCTCCTCAGCGGTGTATGTGAATAATAAGCCGTATCGGGGTCTTGCCGAGCTGTCCATTGCCGACAAGGGAATCCTGGTGGTAAACCAGTTGCCGCTTGAGGAATATCTGGTCGGGCTGATCAACTGCGAAATATCTTCCGCATGGCCGATTGAAGCGGTTAAAGCCCAGGCGGTTATTGCGAGAACATATGCCATGAACAGGAAAATGGCGCGTAAAACCTCCCCGTATCACCTGGAATCGTCGGTTATGGATCAGGTATATGAGGGGTGTCTGATCGAAGACAGCCGTGCCAGGCGCGCGGTTCTTGAAACCAAAGGAGAGGTGCTGACCTTCGGTGGCGCCATTATCCAGGCCTTTTACCATTCCAGTTGTGGTGGGCGGACCGAAGCTTCCGAAAACGTCTGGGGGGCTTCGCTGCCGTACCTGAAAGGTGTTGAATGCCAGTATTGTCTCTCTTCGCCTGCCGCGACAATATGGGACTGCAAACTTTCTCTGAAAGAGCTTGAGGAACGCCTTCGGGCTGCCGGACATAAAGTGTCGGGTCTGTACGATATAAAAGCCGGAGCGACCAATTCGCGGGGCCGCTTGAAACAGGTCGTTCTGCTTGCATCAAAAGGTGGGGGGACGATCAGCGGCGAACAGTTTCGCAAGGCTGTCGGGTACAGTGTGATTAAGAGTACACGTTTTACCCTGAAAAATTCTAAAAATGAAATCAGCTTCTCCGGAAGCGGCAATGGACATGGTGTCGGGCTATGCCAGTGGGGCGCCAAGCAGCGCGCTCTCGACGGCTTTGGCTCGGGAGAGATTCTTTCCTACTACTACCCCGGCACCGAGTTGAAAAAGCTCTCTGATATTCGTTAAGGTTTGAATGCTCGTCAAGGATTTTACCTATCATCTGCCTGACGGTCTGATCGCCCGTCAACCGCCTGAAAAACGTGACGGGTCGCGTTTGATGCTGCTTGACCGCTCGTCGGGATCAATTTCCGAGGACATGTTCAGCAACCTTCAGGCCTATCTGCGACCGGGTGATCTTCTGGTCATGAACGATACACGGGTTATTCCGGCCCGGTTGTTCGGCCGCAAGTCGACCGGCGGCAGGGTGGAAATATTTCTACTGCGCCGCTTGGACGGCAGTGAAGAGTGTTGGGAATGTCTGCTCAGATCGTCGAAAAGATTTCGGGAGAGGCAGGAGATTCTGCTTGAGTCCGGCATGACCGCTGTCGTACGCTCCCGCTCTGTTTCGGAAAACTGGGTGTTGGAATTTGCCTGTACAGAACCGTTTGATGTCTGGCTGGAGCGTGAAGGTCACATCCCGTTGCCACCTTATCTTCAGCGTGATGACTGCTCAAGCGACCGTGAACGGTATCAGACGGTTATCGCTCGGGAACCTGGAGCGGTTGCGGCGCCGACCGCCGGGCTTCACTTTACGCGAGAGATGCTTGATAGGCTGGCGGTAAACGGAATCGAAACAGTTTTTCTTACGCTGCATACCGGGCTTGGCACCTTTTTGCCGGTGCGTGTCGAACGCGTTCAGGAACATCAGATACATACGGAACGGTATGTGGTAACGCTAGAGACGGCTGAGGCGGTCAACAGAACCAAAGCGGCGGGTGGCCGGGTCATAGCGGTTGGGACGACGTCTGCCAGAACGCTTGAATATTCGGCAAGGCATTCAGGGTCTGTTGTTGCAGGCAGCGGCGAGGCCGATATTTATATTTACCCCGGCTATCGTTTTAATGTTGTCGATGCCCTGATCACCAATTTTCATCTGCCGGAATCGACGCTCCTGATGCTGGTTTCCGCTCTTGCCGGACGCGAGTTTGTCCTTGAAGCCTATCGTGAAGCGGTATCCAGGGGATTCAGGTTTTACAGTTACGGCGATGCCATGTTCATCTATTGAGGGGTCGTGTGTCAGAAACATTATCTGCGGAAACATTTTCCGTTATCCATCGTGATTCATCCAGCAAGGCACGGCTCGGCTCTCTGATAACTCCGCACGGCGAGATCGAAACACCGATTTTCATGCCGGTGGGTACCAACGCTACCGTTAAGGCAATGACTCCGGAAGACCTTGTCGCCGTCAAGGCGCAGATCATTCTGACCAACACCTATCATCTCTATCTGAGGCCGGGGCACCGCCTGGTCGAGCAGATGGGCGGTCTGCATCGCTTCATGAACTGGGATAAACCGATTCTGACCGACAGTGGCGGCTTCCAGGTTTTCAGCCTCGGAGAGCTGCGCAAGATCAGCGAGGAGGGGGTCAAGTTCCAGTCGCATCTGGACGGATCGTACCATATGCTGACGCCGGAGCTGGCGATTCATGTTCAGGAAGCTTTGGGCGCCGATGTCATCATGTGCTTTGACGAATGTCCCCCCGCCACTGCGGAGTATGAATATGTCAGCCGCTCCCTTGAATTGACGGCCCGTTGGGCGAAACGCTGCAAAGATGCCCATACCCGAGCGGGGCAGCAGCTGTTCGGGATTATTCAGGGGGGGATGCATTACGATCTGCGGTCCCGCAGCGTGAATGACATCTGCTCGATCGGCTTTGACGGTTACGCCTTGGGGGGGCTGTCGGTCGGCGAAGAAAAAGAGCAGATGTACGGGGTTATGGAGTGCTGTTCCACCCTGCTGCCGCAAGATGCCCCACGGTACATAATGGGGATCGGCTCACCCGAAGATCTGGTCGAGGCGGTCTGGCACGGGTACGATATGTTCGATTGCGTGATGCCGACCAGAAATGCCCGCAACGGCATGCTTTTTACCAGTCAGGGACGGGTCAACATCAAGTCGAAGATATATGAAGATGATGCGGGGCCGCTTGATCCGGCCTGCAGCTGCAAAGTCTGCAGAAATTATTCACGTGCTTACTTAAGGCATCTGTACCGGTCTGGTGAAATTTTGTCATCGCAGTTGAATACTTATCATAACCTTCATTTTTATCTTGATCTTATGCGGAGAGTCCGGGAAGCGATCCGGAATAACGGTTTTGACGAATTTCGCAGGCAATTTAAAGCGACGCTGTTACAGAAGCAATAAACTGAAAAGGGAGGAAAACAACATGTTTGGATTGGCTTTTGCGATGGGAGGTGCTCCGGGTGGTGCTGCAGGTGGAGCCGGTGGCGGAATGGCGGCGTTTCAGCAGATAATACCGCTGGTTTTCATGTTTGCAATTTTTTATTTCTTACTTATTCGTCCGCAGCAGAAAAAAGCCAAGGAGCATAAGGCACTGCTGGAAGCGATGAAAAAGGGTGACAATGTCATTACAGCCGGTGGCGTTCATGGAAAAGTTACCGCTGTGGAAAACGAACTTGTTACACTCGAAGTTGCAAATAATGTAAATATCAAAATTACCAAGAGCTATATTGCTGCAATAAAGAAAGACTAGTTCAAAATCCTAAAAGGGAGACATGCACTTATGCCAAAAGGAACTGGCTGGCGTATTAGCCTGATTGCTGTTTTTGTTGCTCTATCATTTCTGTACCTGACTCCGACTCTGGCGAGCAAACTGCCGTCATGGTGGGGAAATCTTTTGCCGAAGGATAAGATACATCTCGGACTGGACCTGCAGGGCGGAACACACCTGGTGATGGAAGTCGATACTCAGAAGGCGATAGAGGGTTCTCTGGATCTTGTCGCAACTGACCTCGAAGATACGTTGAACAGCAAAACTCTGCGTTTCAAGCGTATTGCCAGAAACGGGTCCGATAAGGTGTCCGTGGTGTTGTACGAGAAGGGGACAGCAGATACCGTACAGAAACTGATCAAGGATAAATATCCTTCCTACGAGCAGAGCCCGACATTCGATGAAGGCGGTTTTGTCGCCTTGACTCTTCGGGTAAACGAGAAAGATGCTCAGGATCGCAAGGACAAGGCTGTTCAGCAGGCTCTTGAAACGATCCGTAACAGGATTGACCAGTTCGGCGTTTCGGAACCGACCATCCAGCGCGAAGGTATCAATCATATCGTTGTTCAGCTGCCTGGCATAAAAGATCCGCAGCGAGCGATCGACCTTATCGGCCGAACTGCCCGTCTGGATTTTAAAATGGTGCGCGAGGACATTTCTCCGACGTCCGGTACGATCCCTGACGACGCCGAACTGCTCAAGGAAAAAACAGTCGATGCCACGACCGGTGCCGTCACCGAAATCCCGATAGTAGTTCAGAAAAAATCGATGATTACCGGCGATCTGTTGACTGATGCCCAGGTGAGAATCGATTCGCAATTTAACCAGCCATATGTCGCAATCGAGTTCAATTCTTTGGGCGCCAAGCTGTTCGATCAGGTCACGGCAGCAAATGTCGGCAAGCGCTTCGCTATTGTTCTTGACAACAATATTCACTCCGCGCCGGTCATACGTGAGCGGATCTCCGGCGGCAGCGCCCAGATATCGGGTAATTTTACAGAAAAGACCGCGGCCGATCTCGCGATTGTTCTGCGGGCTGGAGCATTGCCGGCGCCAGTCAAAATTATCCAGAATGTGACCGTGGGCCCTTCTTTGGGACAGGACTCCATCAATAAAGGGTTATCTGCCGGCCTGATCGGAGTGCTGCTTGTCGTCGCCTTCATGGCGATTTATTACAAGCTGTCCGGTATGATCGCCAACCTGGGGATGGTACTGAACATCGTGTATCTGATGGGGGCATTGGCCGCTTTGGGCGCTACTCTGACACTGCCCGGTATTGCCGCAATCGTGCTGTTGGTCGGTATGTCGGTCGACTCGAACGTCATTATCTTCGAGCGCATTCGTGAAGAGCTTAAATTGGGCAAAACTCCCAAAGCTGCTCTGGATTCCGGTTATGACAAGGCTTTTCTGACGATTATGGACTCTCATATCACCACCTTGATTACCGCTGCCGTCTTGTTCCAGTTCGGCACCGGACCGGTAAAAGGATTTGCTGTTTCGTTAAGTCTGGGGGTTATCATCAATCTGTTTACCTCTTTGATCGGAACCAAGGTGACCTTTGACCTGTTTCTGCACAAGGGCAAAGCCAAAAAAATGAGCATATAGGGGGTAACACCGTTCATGGAACTTCTTGGAAAAACAAGGATAGATTTTATTGGTAAACGTAATATATCATTCATCATATCGGCGATAATTTCTATTGTCGGCATCATTGGGGTTATCCAGGTTGGCCGCGGCGCGGCCAATATGGGCATCGATTTTTCAGGCGGGACCGCGATGCAGCTGAAGTTCAGCAAGCCGATAGCGATTGCCGATGCCAGAGCGGCTCTGCATAAGAATGGTATCGCCAAAGCCGATCTGCAGGAAATCAAGGACGGCAATAAGCTGCTGGTCAAGATGGCCGGCGCTGCGGTCGGTAAACCATCTGAAATGGTGCAGACCGCCTTCAAAAAGGAGTTTGCCGACAATGCCTTTACCGTGGAAAGCTCAACTGAAATCGGGCCTTCCATTGGTGACAAACTGCGCAAGGACACCCTGATCGCCGCGGTGCTCTCACTGCTGGGTATTATCCTGTATATCGCCTGGCGCTTTGACTTCCAGTTCGGCGTGGGGGCAACCTGTGCAACCCTGCACGACTGTCTGGCCATGTTTGCCGTTTTTTATCTGATGAACAAAGAGATTAATCTGCTGTTTATCACCGCCGTCCTGACAATCGCCGGGTATTCACTGACAGACACGGTTGTCGTTTTTGACCGTATCCGTGAAAATCTGCATAAAAATCTGAAGGGTGCAATGCACACCATTTTCAACGACAGTATCAACGAAGTGCTTTCCCGTACGATTGTCACGTCGCTGACCGTATTTCTCGCCGCTGCTTCCCTCTTCTTTTTTGGCGGCGAAGTAATCCACGATTTTTCATTAGCTCTTTTGATCGGCGTACTCGTAGGCACCTATTCATCTGTCTTTGTAGCCAGCCCGATCGTAGTGATTCTCGAAAATCGTGCCTTGGCAAAAAAAGCTTAATCGGTACGTAAACTCGTATATTAGAATACGGAGAGGTGTTCAGTGAACAAAGATTCAAGCCTGATAGCAGTTGTCGCTCTTATCGTGGGATTATTGGGGGGGTATCTGATCTTCAGTATCAGCAATGCCGGTAAAGGCCAACAGTCGGATGCCGCTATTCCGGTCGGAGCCGGATCACCTACCGACTATACCCAACGAATTGTCCAGGCCGAAAAGATTGTCTCTCAGGATCCTAAAAACCTCAACGCCTGGATATCTCTGGGTAATGACTACTTTGACACGGAACAATCCCAAAAGGCGATCAACGCATATAATAAGGCGCTGGAGATTGAGCCGAACAATCCGAATGTCTTGACCGATCAGGGTGTCATGTTCAGAAAGGTCGGGTGGTATGACAAAGCGCTTGCCAATTTCGAAAAAGCCATCAAGATCGATCCCAACCATCTGCAAAGTCTATACAACGCCGGAATTGTATGTTCTGTAGATTTGAAACAACCGGAAAAAGCGACGCCGTATTGGAGTAAGTATCTCAAGATCGACTCAAACAGTCCGACCGCCATTCAGATAAAAGATCTGATGGAGCAACCGGGCAAGGGCGCAAAACCGGCAATGAAATAAATTAAAACGAATCCCCCGCTTGTCGGGGGATTTTTTTTGCAAAAGGCATACAGATGATGCAGAAAAAATGGCATATCAAAACTGCGCCGGATTCTGAAGTCGAAGCGTTCTCCCGCACTCTCGGTGTTAGCTCGATAGTGGCGCGTATTCTGATCAGCAGGGGAGTAGATACCGCTCCGGACGGTAAACTGTTTCTGGCCCCTGCTCTTTCCGCCATGCTGGACCCGTACCTTTTGAAAGGCATGCAAGCGGCGGTAGATAGAGTGCTGCAGGCTCAAAAGGCCGGTGAAACGGCATGCATCTACGGTGATTATGATGTTGACGGCATTAGCGGCACTGCTCTGCTGGTGTCATTCCTCAGGCAGGTAGGCCTTGGCTGCACCTATTTCATACCGAATCGCTTTGATGACGGTTATGGTCTTAACGAGGAGGCTCTTCAACAAATTATCGATTCGGGTGCTACGCTGGTCATCTCTGTCGATTGCGGCATTACCTCGATAAAGGAAGCGGCTTTCTGTCGTAAGGTCGGTGTCGATCTGATAATACTCGATCATCATACGCCCGGTGAGTACCTTCCGGAAGCCGCCGCGGTGGTAAACCCTCTCCAGTCCGGCTGCGACTATCCGTTTAAAATGTTGGCCGGGGTCGGGGTTGCCTTTAATCTGCTTGTCGCGCTACGCAGTCGCATGAGACAGGAGGGGTTTTTCAGCGCGGAAGACGAACCTGATCTTCGCGAGTGGCTCGACTTGGTCGCCCTCGGAACAATAGCCGATGTCGTGCCATTAGTCGGTCAAAACCGGATGTATGCGTTCTTTGGACTGCAAAAGCTTGAAAGCAGCCGTAGGCCCGGCATTGTTGCGCTCAAGAAGGTTGCCGGAATAACCGATGCGGTTACGTGCGGCCAGGTCGGGTTTCGTTTGGCGCCCAGGCTTAACGCCGCAGGTCGCATGGAGAGCGCGGTGCCTGGTGTGGAATTGCTGCTCAGTACCAGCGCCGAAGAGTGCCGCATTATTGCCGACGAGCTGGATGCCGCCAATGCCGAACGCCAGGAGGTTGAGCGGAGCATTCTTGAAAAGGCCGCCGTCATGGTTGATGGTGGCGGCCTTTATCCAGCCTGCAAGAGCATAGTGCTTGCTTCTCGTGACTGGCATCAGGGGGTTATCGGCATCGTTGCTTCCCGGCTGGCTGAGCGCTATCATCGACCGACAATCCTGATTGCCATTGATGAGCATGATTGCGCAAAAGGTTCCGGCCGAAGTATTCCCGGTTTTCATCTGCTGGAAGCGCTTACTGAGTGTGCGGAGCATCTTGAACGCTTTGGGGGGCACCGTTATGCCGCTGGTATCGGTTTAAAGCCAGATTATATCGATGGCTTTACGGCGGCATTTGAAACAGTTGCCCATAAGGTTCTTGGGGATTCCGAGCTTGTACCGATACTTGATATCGATGGTGAAGTTCGCCCGGCTGAAGTGGACATCGCCTTGGCTCACGAGTTAAAATGCATGGAACCGTTTGGCGCCGGGAATCCGGAGCCGGTCTTGATGATGCGCCGTGCGACGGTAGTGGATCGCCGGATTGTCGGAGATGGACATCTCAAGTTGCGTCTGTCGGCAGGTGGACAGGTATTTGATGCCATCGCGTTTCGTCAGGCGGAATGCCCGACAGACGGGATGCTTGACATAGCTTTTATTCCGGAGTGTAATCGCTGGAATAACAGGATAACGCTTCAGTTGCGTATTAAAGAAATCAGAAAAGCGGAAGCATAATGAAAATAAATAAGCGTTATGACACTGCCTCCTGTATCAGAGACCGAAACCCTGTTGTTTTGATGTGATCCGTTGACAGGCGGGTAGTAGTGAGGTAGTGTGTGAGATATCTTATGGTATTTTGTAGATGATGAGAAATTAACGGATCAAGAGTTGTTTTAATAAAGCATAGAGTTTAGCATGGTTGGCGAATATTAAAGATGCCGGCTATACTTTGCCGACAATCCAGGGGACTATGGAAAAAACCGAAAAAAAACAGGGTACCATCTGGGCTGTCGGAGGAGGCAAGGGGGGAACCGGTAAAAGTTTCATCACCAGCAGTATCGGGACATGCCTGGCGCTGAATGGCAGCAAGACTTTGCTTCTTGATGCCGATTTGGGTGGGGCGAATCTTCACTCCTTCTTTGGCTTACTCAGACCCCGTTATTCGCTGACCGACTTTTTTGATAAAAAAGTTCCGCTTCGTGACATCATTGTTCATAGCGGGGTTGCCAATCTGGAATTGATCACCGGATCTATCACCTCTCTTGATTCCGAGAGCATCAACTATGCACAGAAACAAAAACTGTTCCGGCAGATACGAACCCTCGATGCCGATCACATCATCATCGACCTTGGCGCCGGAACCCACATCAACACCCTTGATACGTTTCTTCTTGCAGATAAAATGATTGTTGTGACCGTCCCGGAAGTCACCGCCATTGAAAATATGTACCAATTCATAAAAAGCGTATATTTCAGGAAACTTAAATATATCTTTAAAACCTATGGTCTCAATGCATCGATACAGGAGACTTGGAAGAACCGCTCCGCTTACAATATCCGGAGTCTGAAAGATCTTATCGTTCATCTCAAGCAGAGCTCGGATCATATTCGCGGCATTTTTGATCGCGAAATGTCAGGTTTTGTAGTGAATGTCATTCTTAACCAGGTACGCACTCCCAGGGATATTCTCGTCGGAGAAAACCTGAAGAGCGTCTGCATGAATTTCCTGGGGCTGCCGGTAGTCTATGCGGGGTATTCGCGATACGACGAGGCGGTTCAGAAAAGTATCAATAATAATGAGCCGTTCATGCTCTTTAATCGCCTTTCTCCGGTTGTTAATGAGATCAAAACTTTGACTGTAAATCTTGTCGCCGGTACACCTATCTCTGTTCCTAAGGATTTGGTTAATGGAAGACTATCATAAATATTTCGATCACCTTGAATTGCCGCATGAAGCTCAATTCGAAGATATTCGCAAGAACTACAATTATCTGAAAACCCTTTATTCCGGGGATTCCATGGAGATAACGGCGCTTAATGAGGATTTCTCCGCGGATCTCAGGCAGGATTATCTCTCCCGACTGGATGACGCCTACGAAAAACTCAAACTGCTACTGGAAAACAACAAGCCGGCAGTGATGCCGCAAACCGCGATCATGGATGAAGATCTGTCTCAATGGATCAAAAACCTTAACTGCTTTACCGGTGCCGCGCTCAGGTCTGTAAGGGAGCGGATGGGCATATCTTTGAAAGACCTTTATGCTGTTACCAGGATACAGCTTGAATATCTCGAAGATATAGAAAACGAAGAATTTGGAGCCTTTCGGGCTGAAGTCTATTTGCGGGGTTACCTCGTCGAATACACCCGTTTCCTTTCGCTTGATACCCAGAGAGTTCTGAATGAATATATGCCCCGCTACCGAAAGTGGGTTGAAATCGTCAGGGCTCCGCATTGAAATATCGGCTTTCTGGTCAGTCGAACGATATTTAGTAAGTTCGAAGTCATTTTATGCACTTTTCAGGCAGAAAATGACTTCGTAAACGCACTTATCCAGTTTATCTGGGCTAGGAGAATTAGGATGAGCTGTATCGAGTGGGGTGATGCTTATTCCGTATGTGTAGAATTCTTAGACGAGGATCACAAACAGCTGTTTGCCTTGCTCCGCAAGGCGGATGATGCCTGCAAGCTTGATACGCAGACGGAAAATTATCCGTTGATTGTGAACGAACTGGTCAGCTATCTGCTCAATCATTTTGCGGCAGAAGAGGGGTATATGAATAAAATCAAGTATCCTGACATTGCGGCGCACAAGCATGAACACGAGCTTTTTTATAATCGGGTTCTTGCTTTTCAACAAAAGATCTATGAAAATAAAGAGGATTACACCAAGGATATGCTTGATTTAACAGAGACATTATCCCACTGGCTGCATCACCATATATTGAATGTGGACCAACAGTACACGAATTTTGTGGTCCTGTCGTATTTCAAGTAGCGGTAAGGCCGGATAAAGCCTTGCCGCCGGTTGAACTTCCCGAACAGACATCCCCATTGCATCCTGTTATCAGGATAGTTACCTCTTCGTTCGTAAACGACTTTTCGCCGGCAAAAGTAGTTTGGATATAATTGCGCGACAACCCTCTGCAGTAACCGGTTTTTTCATCATACCCCTGGACAAGTACGCCCAGTTCCTTGCCGGCAAATCGTTCCAGAAACCGTGTCTTTTTCATTTTGGCAATACTTCGTAAACGGGCGGCCCGCTCGGTTACAATCTGTGCCGGAAGATGCCCCGGCATGCCGGCAGCTTTGGTCCCAGGGCGGCTTGAATAAGGGAATACGTGCAGGTCCGAAAACGGCAGCTCCTCACACATTTTGACGGTTTCGTTAAACTCCGCCTCTGTTTCACCAGGAAAACCTGCTATTACATCGGCACCGATAAAAGCCTCCGGCAATGCTGCGGATATCCTTCCAATCAAATTCCGGAAAAAATCGGATCCGTACGGCCTTCCCATGCGTTTCAACACCGAATCACTGCCGCTCTGCAGCGGCAGATGCAGGTGCGGACAGATGCTCTTTGATTGCGCCATCAGGGCCAGCAGCTCTTCGCTGACCTCATTCGGTTCGACCGAGCCGATGCGGAGGCGGGGCACAATAAACTCGGCATCGATCTGGCCGACAAGGGCCGTAAGCGATGTGGGGAGCGGGAGGTCAAGGCCGTAAGCTCCCAAATGGATGCCGGTCAGCACGATCTCCTTGAAGCCATTTGCCGCAAGATCCCGCATACCCTGAAGGATATCGGCGGGGCTGACGCTGCGGCTGGCCCCACGGGCGTACGGGACAATACAGTAGGAACAAAACGAATTGCAGCCGTTCTGAATCTGGAGAAAAGCGCGGGTGTGTTCGGCAAAGCTGGTCAGCTTGAGCGGTTCGGCCTGGCTGATTGCGGTGATGTCGGAAACCGAGTGTTCGGTCGACTCCAGAAGGGACGAAATATTCAGCTTTTCCCGATTGCCGAGCACACTGTCAAGCTCGGGCATTTTTTCCAGCTCTCCTGGAGCCACCTGGGCATAACAGCCGGTTGCGACAATACGCGAAGCCAGATTAAGCCGGCGCGCGCGGCGGATCAACCGTCGGGTTTCGGCGTCGGTTCGAGCGGTGACGGTGCAGGAGTTGATGATGTAAATATCCGCTGGTTCGCAGAAGGGAACGATACTGTAACCGGCGGCTTTCAACTGCTCAATCATGGCGGCCGATTCAAATTGATTGGTTTTGCATCCCAGTGTACTGATAGCTACGCGTTTCATGTTTTAATCAATTCCTTTTCCAGTTTGGCAAGTGTTCTGACGACATAGATTACCACGATGAGTGCCGCTGACCAGGTAATTCCGAATATCCCCCACCAGATGCCGATAAGCCCCATTCCCATGACAACTGTGAACAGGTGGAAAATAAATGCAGGTCCGGCAATCTGGCGGTAAAGCCCGATCAAGAGGCCGAACAGCGGTTTTTTAATGCCTTGCATCGCAGAAATGGAAATGTAGAGCAGCACATACGCCGGCAGTACATACGCCTCGACCCCCAGAAACCCTACTCCGGTTTCAATGACGGAGCGGTCGCTCGTAAAAATACCCAGTAATTCACGGCCATACAGGAGCGCAGCAGCGGTTCCGGAGACAGCCAGCAGAGCGCCGTAGCGGAGCGAAACCCGGAGCGTTTCGCGGATACGGTCAAGTCTCTCCGCTCCGAAATTCTGTGCGGTCAGGGCCAGTGTGGACATGTTAAGCCCCATAACCGGGAGCAGCGCAATTTGTTCAATGCGTGTGCCAATGCCGTAAGCTGCCACAGCCTGTTCGCCAAAACGTCCCACGTACCAAGTGATGATAAAAATGCCGAGCGAGACGGTCATCATATTCATGGCTGACGGAAATCCCTGTTTGAAAAGCTCGCGGAAATAGTTCCAGCGCGGAATAAGATCTGCAAGATGGAACGATGGCATGCTGCCGGTTTTAGACAGTTGGCTGAAGAGGTAGAAAATTCCGAGACACTGGATAAAAACGGTTGCCAGCGCTATTCCGCCCAGACCAAGCGCGGGGAGTCCTGCCCAGCCGTACATGAAGCATGGATCGAGAATCAGGTTGAGAAAAAAACCGCCGATCAGGAAATTGCGGTACGCCACGGTGTTGCCGTGTGCGTTGAGAATGGCATTCATGACATAGTTGAGGAGAAAGAAGGTGCAGCCGGCAAAAATTACATTCATGTAACTTAGCGCATGGAATAGATACTCGCCACGGGCTCCCATCATCATAAATATTTTTGGAGCCAGTGCCAGGCCTGCGGCGGTAAGGACCAACGCATGGAGCAGGGCGAATGAAAGTGATTGGGAGAGATAGCGCCGAGCTTCGTCATGATCCTTGCGGCCAAGGGCATTGCCGATCATAGTGGTTGCACCGTTGGATACGCCGCTGCCGATCGCCAGGATCAGAAAAAAAACCGGAAAGGAGAGCGACATCGCCGCCAGGGCACTGGTTGAGAGCCGTCCGCCATACCAGGTATCCACGACATTGAACATCGTGTTGAAGAAAAAACCGGTGCCGGCCGGTATTGCCAGGCGTCGGACGAGCTGGGGTATTGGGGCGGATGTCAGATCGGAAGTCATGAAAACAGGGTAAGGGGTCACGGGGCATGGGTCAAGGAAAAAACGGCAGAGTAAAAATCGCGCCGCTGATCACAGTCGAAGCGGTTTATTCATGGAACACAACAACCGAGAATTAACCGTTTGAAATATTGTTTTATATAGTGATCCATGCTATTTATTAAACATATACAGCACTGGAAATGTGGAATTTCCGGCATGGAGACATAAAATGAATCGAACTGAGGCAATAAACACACTTGTCAAAGCCAAACCTGAATTGATAGGGCGTTTTGGTGTGACCCGTCTTGCCCTGTTTGGATCGGCGGTTCGTGATGCTGCTACTTCGGAAAGTGATGTTGACATCCTGGTGGCTTTTGATGGACCTGCAACATCGGCTAAATATTTTGGAGTTCAATTTTTGCTTGAAGATTTGTTTGGGTGCAATGTTGATCTGGTGACAGAAAAAGCATTGCGTTCAGAGTTGCGGCCGTTTATTGAGAAAGAAGCGATTTATGTCTGAACGAGAGTGGTCTTTCTATCTGGATGATATGATCAGATTTTCCGGGAAGGTATTGGCCTATACGGGTGGCCTTGGGCAGGAAAGTTTTGAGTCAGACGAGAAAGTTTTCGATGCAACGTTAAGAAATCTGGAATTGATAGGTGAGGCGGCAGCGCATATTCCTGATTCAATTCGTGAAAAATCGTCAGCTATTCCATGGCGTCAAGTTGTGGCGACCAGAAACAGGCTTATTCACGGGTATCTGGGAATAGATAACGATATTCTCTGGAGTATTGTCCAGGACGATATTCCTGTCTTATTGCAAGAGCTGAAAAAAATGAAGGACAGTTTATAGTGGATCTCTGCGGGGTCAGGATTGCTTTATTGCTTTATCTCCAAGTGTTATTTTACGGAACATGACACACATCCGTGTCAGATACTTGAAATCCGAAGCCCGTTTTTATATCATCCGATGACAGCAACTTTGACAAATCAAGCACCTACCCTCGTCGGCAACTATAGCGGCGGTGGTCGGTGCTTGTTTTTGTTTTGTTCTTGTAACCTGTAAGCTGACAGGTTACAATGCTGACATGATAAGAAGCTTTCGGCACAAGGGTATCCAGGAGTTTATCGAGACCGGCTCAAAGGCCGGAATTCAGCCTAGCCATGCAGCTCGTCTCCGGGTGCAGCTTACTCGTCTTGATGCGGCAATCAGCCCGCAGGATATGAATGCGCCCGGATGGAGACTCCACCAACTTTCCGGACGACTTACCGGATACTGGTCAGTGACCGTGAATGGCAATTGGCGGCTGACCTTTACTTTTGAAGGCGCCGATACTGTATTGGTTGATTATCAGTACTATCACTAAGGAGATTAATCATGGCACGAATGCATAATCCGGCCCATCCTGGAGAGGTGCTGCGCGAATTTTTGCCACCCGAAATGAGCATCGGAGAGGTGGCGGTACGAATGGGGATATCGCGGCCACATCTTTCGCGGCTATTAAATGGCCATACATCCATGACGGCAGAAATGTCGATCAGGATTGGCCTCCTGACCGGTACTTCTCCGGAGTCGTGGCTCTACAATCAGGTTCAATGGGATCTATGGCAAGCGTCGCAGAAACCACTGCCGAAGATTGAACCACTGAACTTGCCGATGGCTGCATAGGTCAATTATTCACATACTTTTCATATTTATATCGCCGTTTTAGTTGAAAAATCCGGAAAAACCAGCTAAAACGGGGGACAATTATATTTATCAAGAAAACTGCAGTATTTTACTACTTCCGGGAGGCACTAATGAGTCTGATCAAGTTGTATGATACAACCCTGCGGGATGGCACCCAGGCCGAAGACATCTCTTTTCTGCTGGAGGACAAAATTCGCATCGCTCACAAGCTTGACGAATTGGGCGTTCATTATATCGAGGGGGGATGGCCGGGGAGTAATCCCAAAGATGTTGCTTTTTTTAAAGATATAAAAAAAGAAACTCTGAATCACGCCAAGATTGCCGCGTTCGGCTCCACGCGTCGCGCCAAGGTGACTCCGGACAAAGACAGCAATATCATTACGCTGGTAAAAGCCGAACCGGATGCGATTACCATTTTCGGAAAAACCTGGGATTTTCACGTACGGGAAGCGTTGCGCATTTCGCTTGAGGAAAATCTGGAGCTGATTTTTGATTCGCTTGAATATCTGAAGAAACATGCGCCGGAAGTTTTCTATGATGCGGAGCATTTTTTTGACGGCTACAAAGCCAATCCCGAGTACGCCCTTAAAACCCTAAAGGCCGCTGAAAATGCCAACGTGGACTGCATTATCCTCTGTGACACCAATGGCGGCACGATGCCGTTCGAGGTCGCCGATATCATCAAGACGGTTAGAAAACATATCAAGACTCCGCTTGGCATACATACTCATAATGACGGCGAATGTGCGGTGGCCAACACCATGATTGCGGTCGAACAGGGGATTGTCCAGGTGCAGGGTACCATCAACGGATTCGGCGAGCGGTGCGGTAACGCCAATCTCTGCTCGATTATCCCGGCGCTGAAGGCCAAGATGAAGAAAGAGTGCATTTCCGACGAACAGATGCGGCATCTGCGGGAAGTATCCCGCTACGTGTACGAACTGGCCAATATATCGCCGAACAAGCATCAGGCTTATGTCGGCAACTCGGCTTTCGCTCACAAGGGTGGGGTGCATGTCAGCGCGATCCAGCGTCACCCTGAAACCTATGAACATATGCGTCCGGAGTTAGTCGGCAACTGTACCCGTGTGCTGATTTCCGATCTGTCAGGTCGCTCGAATATTCTGGCCAAGGCGGAAGAATTCAATATCAACCTTGACAGCAAAGACCCCGTTACGCTGGAGATACTCGATAACATCAAGGATATGGAAAATCGCGGTTATCAGTTCGAAGGGGCCGAGGCATCGTTTGAGCTGTTGATGAAAAGGGCGCTCGGCGGTCACAAAAAATTCTTCACCGTACTCGGCTTCCGGGTGATCGACGAAAAGCGTGGCGAAGATCAGAAGCCGATGGCTGAAGCGACTATCATGGTCAAGGTTGGCGGGAAAGTGGAACATACCGCCGCTGAAGGAAATGGTCCGGTCAATGCGCTCGATAACGCCATCCGCAAGGCGCTGGAGAAGTTTTACCCCAAATTGAAGGAGGTAAAACTGCTCGACTACAAGGTACGTGTTCTCCCTGCAGGACAAGGCACGGCCTCGTCAACCCGAGTGCTGATCGAGTCCGGTGACAAGCATGCCCGTTGGGGGACTGTCGGCGTTTCGGACAACATTATTGATGCTTCCTATCAGGCTTTGATCGACAGCATCGACTACAAGCTGCACAAGTCGGAAGAATAAACCGGAGAGTGACTGAATGCGGCGGGCCGTAATGATTGTTTGTGCGGCGCTGCTTCTTGTGCCGGTGGCAATGAAAAGCCGTAAGAGTAAGGATCTTCCTGCTCATACGGCTTTTCATATTTTATCCGGCGCCGGAGTGTCTGTAAAAGTCAGCGGTGATGTCCTTTATTCCGGTATATATCAAGTACCCGCCAATACAGTGGCGGAAAGCGTCATAAATATGGCGGTACCGAACTGCCCGCCGAAACAGCATTTAATTAATCGTTCAGCGGCAAGCAATCTGTCGAACGGCTCTGCTGTTAAGGTTGCTGCACAACCTGACGGCTCGTTTCTGCTGACTTTGGGCCGGATGACGGTCCCCGAGCTTATGGTGCTGGGAATTCCGCTCGATATATCAACGATGAATGAGGCTGATTTCGACCGTCTGCCCGGTATTGGTCCCGCTTTAGCCAAGCGCATTGTTATGTATCGTCAGAATAATGGCGGTATTTTGCGCGTCGATGATCTTCCTTCAGTAGAAGGGATCGGAGAAAAGAAGTTTAAAATGATTAAAGTATTCTTTTAACACCCTATAAATATTGAATATATTCCGAGTTAATATTATTTCCTGCTGTTGCTGACAAATAATTTTTGTTGTTGGCACACAAGATGTATTCACCTCAGTTATCTAAATTAGTTTCGGTAGCCTGGGGGGGTACTATGCATTGTCCACGTTGCAAAGGCCGCATGTTCGCTGAGAAGTTTTATGATTTTGTCCGCTCTTTCGATGCCTGGAAGTGCACCTGCTGCGGAGAGCTGCTGGATCCGACCATTCTCGCCAATAGGGCCAGGAATAACAACACTCATCTCGGCTAGCTTACTACTATCCGGATTTAGCTGTACGGCTTCAAGGGGATCTGATTTCAGGTTCCCTTTTTGTTTGACACGACTCCCCTGACAGGTTAATGAAAAGCTCCAGGTTTTAATTTTTATGTTGTTTAGGAGAAATTTTGTATGAGGAATGACGGTCGAAGTGCCACCGATTTACGTACGGTTAAAGTGACGCGCAATTTTACCAGGCATGCGGAAGGTTCCGTTTTGATAGAGTTTGGTGATACAATAGTCATTTGTACGGCATCGGTAGAGGAGTCGGTGCCCCCTTTTTTGAGAGGCAAAGGCACCGGTTGGGTAACTGCCGAATATGCAATGCTGCCGAGAGCCACACATACCCGTTCTCCACGTGAAGCTGCAAAAGGAAAACAGACCGGTCGCACGCTTGAAATCCAGCGCCTGATCGGCCGTTCACTGCGGGCGGTAACCGACCTTGGCAAGCTTGGCGAGCGCTCTGTATATATCGATTGCGATGTCATTCAGGCTGACGGCGGTACACGTACCGCTTCGATAACCGGCGCATACGTTGCTCTTGTTGATGCGTTGACGACACTGAAAGGCAAGGGGCTTTTGTCTGAAATTCCGATCAAGGAGGCTGTCGCAGCGGTCAGTGTCGGCATAGTTGGCGGAGAGGCTTTGCTGGATCTCAACTATGTAGAGGATTCTTCAGCGGAAGTGGATATGAATTATGTCATAACCTCCAGTGGCCGGTTTGTGGAAGTTCAGGGTACGGCTGAAGCCGAGCCTTTTACCAGCGCTCAGATGGATGCGATGCGCGACCTTGCATTGGATGGTGTCAGGCAGCTTTTTGCCTTTCAGCAGGAGGCGCTTGCCGGATGAAACAGTTGGTTGTTGCAACTCGCAATAAAGGTAAGATAGTGGAAATCAGTGCGTTGTTGACTGGATTGGTAGATCATGTCAGTAGCGCTGTGGACTTTATCGATTTTCCCGAGACCGTTGAGGATGGGGCCACTTTCGAGGAGAATGCGCTTAAAAAAGCCCGCGAGGCGTCGCGTTTTTCCGGTCTGCCGGCACTGGCTGATGACTCCGGTCTCGTGGTTGATGCCTTAAATGGTCGCCCCGGTGTCATTTCTGCCCGTTATGCGGGCGGGGGTGCCGGTGATGCCGCCAACAATGCCTTGTTGCTGGACGAGTGCCGGAATGTTCCTGATGAAGGGCGTCAGGCCGCCTTTGTTTGTGTGCTGGCATTTGTAACCCCGGAAGGGGTCGAACGACTGTTTGCCGGCAGGGTTGCCGGACGAATTCTTCATTCAGCGAGAGGGGAGGGGGGGTTCGGATATGATCCGCTTTTTCTTGTCGATGGTTTTGAACGGAGCATGGCAGAGCTGACGTTAGCGGAAAAAAATGCTGTAAGTCACCGTGCCCAGGCATTTATGAAGTTTCGGGAATATCTGGCCTCCGTCAAACCTGAACTGCAATAGAACGCGGATATGCGCGGATGCGACGGATTTCCGCGGATTTTTTTATTTTTTTCCTTTATGATTTTATCTGCGAGCATCCGCCCCAATCCGCAATCCGGCTTATTCCGCGTTCTATTGCCTTTGACTTTATTCTGTTTGAAAACCGGCTACTCCGGTATAGAGGTATTAAAACTTTGAAGAATAATAAATTAGAACATATGAAGACAAAAACGCCGCGTGCCCCGTCACGAAAGCTGGTTGAAACTGCCGTTGCAGACAAGCCATTTGTACCATTGACAAGGAAAAATGTACTGGAGTTGCGAATATCTTCCTTGGATGAAGACGGCTACGGAACCGCCCGCAACGAAGACGGAATGACGCTCCGGGTCGGCGGGGCCTTGCCTGGGGATGTTGTGCTGGCGGGGATCGATCATGTTGCCGGCGGCACGGCTTTTTGTCATGTTAAAAAACTGCTGCAGCCGTCGCAGCTGCGAAGCAGCAATCCCCCTTGCCGCGAAAGTGCGGACTGTTTCGGTTGTCCGCTGATTGCGATGAAGTATTCAGAACAGAAAAACTGGAAGCGGGGAATGATCCTGGCTGAAATGGCCAAATATCCAGCTCTGTCAGGCATTCTGGTGCACCCTCTGCTTTCGCCGGATAATCTGATTCATTATCGCACGACGGCAAAACTGACAGTTGCCGGCAAGTTCTCGGAACCGTTTATCGGTATCTACCGACGTTCCAGCCATGATGTCTACGACCTGGAACAGTGTCCGATCCATCATCCGCTTATCGACAAGGTGGTTGAAGCGGTCAGAAAAGGGATCAAAAAAGGGAAGGTACAGGTTTATAATCCGCAAAGTAAAATGGGCCTGCTCCGCTATCTGGTTGTCCGCGTTTCGACCCATGAGAAAAAAGCGATGGTGGTTTTTGTTACCTCCAAGCGTTCTTTTAACGAGATTCATCATCTGTGGCGTTTTGTTCAGGATATGGTCCCGGAGGTTGAAATTGTTGTCCAGAATGTGAACGCGACCGAAGGCAATGTGATCATGGGACAGAAAGATTATTTTCTGACGAAGAAGCTGTACCTGACGGAGCGGATCGGTGATGTTGCTTTCAGAATTTCCCCCCGGTCGTTTTTTCAGGTAAACAACAGCGGCGCCAATCTGATTTACAGCAAGGTGCGTGAATGGTCCGGACTTACCGGTTCCGAGACGGTTCTCGACCTGTACTGCGGTATCGGCGGGATTTCGCTGTTTCTGGCTGGAAGTGCCAAGAATGTTATTGGCGTTGAAGTTGTTGAAGAGGCTGTGACCGACGCTACCATGAATGCACGAATAAACGGCATTAAAAACTGCCAGTTTGAAGCCGGAGATGTTGCCGATTTGCTCGATGAGATGACTGGTGATCAGCTGCCTGTCGATGTAGCGGTGCTCAATCCGCCTCGTAAAGGGTGTGATCAGAATGTTCTGGAGCGCGTTGCCGCACTTGGGCCCAAGTCTATTCTCTATGTTTCCTGCTCGCCGCAGAGCCTGGCGCGTGACCTGGATATTCTGAACAAGCTGGGGTATGTCTGCTCTGAAATTCAACCGGTTGACATGTTTCCTCAGACCGTGCATGTAGAAAACGTGGCCAGATTGGAACGGATCAGATAATTAAGACAGTAAAATCAGCTTGACATCCATTGCTTAACTTGCTATTACTCTCCAGCTTTTTGATGTAGGCGCGTAGCTCAGCGGGAGAGCGCTACCCTGACACGGTAGAGGTCGGCGGTTCGACACCGCCCGCGCCTACCATTATCAAGCAGAGGCGAGCAGGATGCAGGCATCGATGTATCGATGCCTTTTCTGTTTGACCTCATAAAGGGAAAAATTATGGCTACAATCTCAATTACGCTTCCGGACAACTCTTCTCGCGAACTGCACGAGGATGCTACCGTTTATGATATGGCCGCCTCGATCGGCGCCGGTCTCGCTAAAGCTGCGTTGGCGGGAAAGATCAACGGAGAGCTGGTGGATCTTGCTTCCCGGTTGACTGACGGCGACCGTGTTGAAATTGTTACCGAAAAAAGTCCCGAGGCTCTTGAGATTATTCGCCACTCAACCTCGCACCTGATGGCTCAGGCCGTCAAAGAGCTTTTTCCGCAGGCCAAGGTTACTATCGGCCCTGCTATCGAAACCGGCTTCTATTATGATTTCGACATGGACAAGCCGTTTACGCCTGAAGATCTGGAACGTATTGAAGCTAAAATGCTGCTGCTGGCCGCTGCCGATCAGAAAATTGAACGTCACGAGTATACCAGCGCCGCTGCGATCAGCATGTTTGAAGCGATGGGAGAACCGTATAAGGCCGAATTGATCAATGATCTCGGTGTCGAGTCTGTTTCGGTCTATAGTCAGGGTACGTTTGCCGATCTCTGCCGCGGTCCGCATCTCCCTTCCACGGCCCGCATCAAGGCGTTCAAGTTGCTCTCGATTGCCGGTGCTTACTGGCGCGGCAATGAAAATAACCGTATGCTTCAGCGTATTTACGGCACCGCTTTTGCCGATAAAAAAGAGCTGGAAGCGTATCTGCATCGCCTTGAAGAGGCAAAGCGCCGTGACCACCGCAAGATCGGCAAGGAACTGGATCTGTTTTCGTTCTCGGATGAGGTTGGCGCCGGGTTCCCGATCTGGCACCCCAAAGGGGCAATGCTCCGCACGGTTTTGGAAGATTTTGAACGCAAAGAGCATTTGAAGCGGGATTACGATATTGTGGTCGGTCCGCAGATTCTCAAAAGCGAACTTTGGCAGCGTTCGGGACATTACGAGAACTACCGTGACAATATGTATTTCACCGAGGTAGACGAGCAGAGTTACGGCATCAAGCCGATGAACTGCCTCTCCCACATGATGATCTACAAGTCCCAGCTCAGGAGCTATCGTGATCTTCCGCTCCGTTTTTTCGAACTTGGGACGGTACATCGTCATGAGCGTGCCGGAGTGCTTCACGGCCTCATGAGGGTGCGATGTTTCACACAGGACGATGCCCACATACTCTGCACCCCGGAACAGCTGGATGCGGAAATTAAAGGTGTTATCTCCTTCGTCAACGATGTGATGGCGATATTCGGTTTTGAGTATGAAATGGAGCTGTCAACACGTCCGGAAAAATCGATCGGATCGGATTCAGACTGGGAACAGGCAACGGATGCACTATTGTCCGCTTTGAAGGATTCCGGTCGTCCCTACGAGATTAACGAGGGTGATGGCGCGTTTTACGGGCCTAAAATAGATATAAAGCTGCGCGATTGTCTTGACAGGAGATGGCAGTGTGCTACTATCCAATGCGATTTTACCCTGCCGGAGCGCTTTGATCTCACCTATGTAGCATCTGACGGCGAGCGTAAACGTCCCGTCATGGTGCATCGAGTGATCCTTGGCTCGATTGAACGATTTATCGGCGTTCTTATTGAACATTTTGCCGGTAGTTTCCCGCTTTGGATTTCTCCGGTTCAAGCAACTATTGTTACCGTTACCGAGAACCAGGTGCCGTTTGCCCAAGGTGTTTACCGGCAGTTGCGCAATGCCGGGATACGTGTTGAGCGCGATGTTCGTAATGAAAAGCTGAGCTTCAAGATTCGTGAGGCGCAGCTTCAAAAGATTCCCTATATGCTGGTTATCGGCGATAAAGAGGTCGAACAAGGCACGGTTACCCCCCGTTATCGGGATGGGAAAAATCTCCATGCCATGAAGCCGGAAGAGTTCGTAGCTTTTGTAACCGAGGAATGTAAAAACTATAAATAAGGTGTAAGTCAGATAGCAACGAAGATAAACTGCTGTCAGGAGGTGTCGCCATAGCAAAACCGACCGTCAATATTAATCAGGCCATCAGGGTTTCTGAAGTTCGTGTAATTGGTGCAACAGGAGAGGCGCTTGGTGTGCTTACTCTTGCACAGGCGCTCGAACTTGCGGAACAGCAGCAGCTGGATCTTGTTGAAGTTTCTCCAACGGCAGTTCCGCCTGTTTGCCGGATCATGGACTATGGCAAGTTCAAGTATCAGCAGAGCAAAAAGCTTCAGGAAGCAAAAAAGAAACAGGTTCATGTGCTGCTGAAGGAGATAAAGTTACGGCCGAAGACGGATAGCCATGACCTGGAATTTAAAATAAACAACGTTAAGCGTTTCCTTGAAGAAGGAAATAAGGCGAAGATCACGCTCGTATTTCGCGGCCGGGAAATTACCCATATGGATGTCGGTCGGGCAGTAATTGAAAAAGTTGCGAAAGAGTTGCAGGATGTTTGCGTTATTGAAAATCAGCCCCGTGTTGAGGGGCGTAACATGTATATGATTGTTGCACCAAAACCGAAAAAATAAAGCCGGTAATCCCTACATTAGGTAAGTTCTTATAACGAAGAAGGAGTCTCTCATGCCAAAGATTAAAACCAACCGTGGCGCTGCCAAGCGCTTCAAGAAAACAGCTTCCGGTCGCATCAAGTGTGGATGCGCGTTCACCAGTCACATTCTGACGCCAATGAGCCGTAAGCGTAAGCGTAATCTTCGTGGCGGTTCCATGGTCGCAGCCGTTGACCAGAAGAATATTGCCCGTTTGATACCTTACAAATAACAAATCATTTCACTCACGTTATGTGAGGGATGCATAATGCCAAGAACCATGAGGAAATTGTCTCCCCTTATGGATCTGGCCAATTCAGCAACGAAGGAGTAGTTACGTATGGCACGTGTAAAAAGAGGGTTTAAAGCGAGACGCAGACGCAACAAGGTATTGAAACTGGCCAAAGGTTATCGTGGCGCACGCAGCAAGCTGTTTCGCAGCGCGACGGAAGCGGTGGACCGGGCTTTAAATTATGCCTTCCGCGATCGCCGCGTCAAAAAACGTGATTTCCGCAGCCTGTGGATTGTGCGTATCAATGCGGCATCACGCATCAATGGCTTGTCTTACAGCAAGTTCATCTTCGGCCTCAAGAAAGCCAACGTTCAGATTGACCGTAAAGTGCTGGCCGACATTGCCGTGACCGATCCGAACGGATTTACACAAATTGCGGCGCTTGCAAAGGCCGGTATCTAGGCTCCTTGTAAGTTTATTTACGGGAAAGGGAATGGGACTGGCTCCCATTCCCTTTTTTGTACAGCATGTAACAGTATCCAAATTTGTCTCGAAGGTAGTCAACAATGCGAGAACAGCTTGAGCAATTAAGAAATGACGCCCTGCAGGCCATCGCCGCAGCGCCCGGAGTAGAACAGCTTCAGGATATACGTGTCGGTCTGCTAGGCCGCAAGGGGGCTTTAACCGCTTTGATGAAGGGCTTAGGCTCTCTGGCGGCTGAGGAACGCCCGATTGTAGGGCAGCTGGTCAACACCGTTCGTGATGAAATTGAAGCGGCACTCAGCGCGGCAATTGAATCGGCGCAGGAAACCGCTATATCTGAGCGCCTTCAGTCCGAGCGGGTAGACATCTCCCTGCCGGGACGTCGCCCGCTGAAGGGGACCAAACATCCGGTTTCCCTGGTAATCGAAGAGATATGCTCTATTTTTGCGGGACTTGGGTTTGCGGTTGCGGAAGGGCCGGAGATCGAGCATGACTGGTATAATTTTGAGGCGCTCAACTTCCCTCCCGAGCATCCGGCCCGGGACATGCAGGATACTTTCTTTGTAGAAAATAATCTGCTGCTCCGGACGCACACTTCACCGGTACAGATTCGCACGATGCTCAAGCAGAAGCCTCCGGTCCGCATCATCGCACCAGGAACTGTATATCGTTGCGATTCCGACGCCACTCACTCGCCGATGTTTCATCAGATCGAAGGGCTGATGGTCGATTCAAAGGTAACATTCGGCGACCTCAAAGGGATCCTCACAGTTTTTACCAACCAGCTGTTCGGACAAAAAACCGGCGTAAGGCTGCGTCCCAGCTATTTCCCTTTTACGGAGCCGTCGGCTGAGGTCGATATTGCCTGCGTTATCTGTGGCGGCAAGGGGTGCCGGGTCTGTAAAAACAGCGGCTGGCTTGAGATTCTTGGCGCCGGAATGGTGGACCCGGAAGTCTATCGTCACGTACAGTACGATGCCGAAAATATCTCCGGTTTTGCTTTCGGAATGGGGATCGAACGCATTGCCATGCTAAAGTACGGCATTTCCGACATGCGTCTCCTTTTTGAGAATGATGTCCGCTTTCTCCGGCAGTTCTAAATTTACTTCATTCATGGTGCACTGATATGAACGTTACATACAACTGGTTAAAAGAATTTGTTGATTTTGATGCGACGCCCGAAGAGCTTGCCGCACTGTTGACCATGCTTGGACTTGAAGTGGAGTCGATGGAAAAGCTTGGCGAAGGGCTGGACGATGTCGTGGTGGCGCTGGTTGAGGAAAAACGGCTGCACCCTAATGCCGACAAACTTTCGCTCTGCCGGGTAAATAACGGCAAGGAAGTTTTGGACGTAGTCTGCGGCGCCCAGAACTTCAAGCAAGGGGACACCGTGGCGTTAGCCCAGATCGGCGCTCAGCTTCCCGGTGATTTTAAAATCAAGAGATCCAAGATTCGTGGTGAGGAGTCCTGCGGGATGCTCTGCTCCGATAAAGAGTTGGGACTCGCCGAGGAAAGTGCCGGTATCATTGTGCTGCCTCCTGCTATTGCACCGCTTGGAACACCGGTATTTGCCGCTCTTGGTCTCAAGGACACTCTTTTCGAGATCGGCCTGACTCCGAACCGCTCGGACTGTTTGAGTGTGATCGGGATTGCGCGCGATATTGCCGCCAAGCTTGGCCTGAAATTAAAAGCTCCGGATTCCGCTCTTCTGGAGGGTACTGAAGCCGTTGATTCGGTCATCGGGGTGACGATTGAAAGTCCTGAACTCTGCCTCCGTTATGCCGCTCGCTACATCTCCGGCTGTAAAATCGCTCCCTCTCCGGAATGGCTGGTAAAACGTCTCAACTCAATCGGTATCCGCTCGATCAACAATGTTGTCGATGTTACCAACCTGATCATGATGGAACTGGGGCAGCCACTGCATGCATTCGACTGCGACCGGCTTTCCGGAAAGCGTATTGTTGTCCGCACGGCGAAAGAGGGAGAACAATTCACTTCTCTCGATAACCAACCGCGTGTTTTGACGACGGCTGATCTTGTCATTTGCGATGCCGAGCGCCCTGTCGCGCTGGCCGGTGTCATGGGGGGATTGAACTCGGAAATTGAGAGCACAACGACCTCTATCCTTCTTGAAAGCGCTTTTTTCAAGCCGGCGGCAATTCGCAAGACCGCCAAGCGTCTTGGTTTGCATACCGAGTCATCACACCGTTTCGAACGGGGCATAGATATCGATAATGTTACCCGTGCGCTTGATCGTGCCGCCTCCTTGATCGTTGAGCTGGCCGGTGGCGTCCAGGCCAAGGGATGCATTGATGTATATCCCGGCAAGAGCGACCGTGTAGCAATTACGTTCCGCCCTGAAAAAGCAAATGAGCTTATCGGGATCGATCTGGAGCGGGATGACATAATAGACATTCTTGCCCGACTGGAGTGCGGGATTTCGCAGAACGTTGACGGATCGTGCGCCGTAATCCCGCCGCATTACCGTATTGATATCGAACGTGAAATCGATCTTATTGAAGAGATTGCCCGTTTGAACGGCTACGATAAAATCCCCGCAACCATGCCGATCGCCAGGGTTACCTCGGACCGGCCGACGCGGTCTCAGGAAATTGAAAAGCGGCTTAGAGATTTGCTCGTTAATAACGGCATGACCGAAATTATCAATTTTAGTTTCACCTCGCCGGAAGCCGCGGGAAAACTGCTTTTGAACGATGACGATCCGCGCCGTACCGCGATCAAACTGGCAAATCCGCTGGTTGACGAACAGTCGGTAATGCGAACCACGCTGCTGCCCGGCCTTCTGGAAACAACAGCCAGAAATATGAATTTCCGCTCTCTTGATCTTAAGCTCTTTGAAATGAGGCGCGTCTATCTCCCAGGTGACGGCGAAAGCATGCCTCATGAACCGCTTTATATCGTCGGTGCGATAACCGGATCACGTGATGGTGATGGTTGGAGCCGCCCCAACGAACCGGTCGATTTCTTTGATGCTAAGGGAATTGTTGAAGCAGTTCTGGATTATCTGGACATCGGAGGGGTTTCATGGAGCGTCGATAACCCCGAATCTTATTATCATCCGGGTAAATCGTGCCGAATTTTTGCCGGTCGTGAATGTATAGGTTCGGTTGGTGAACTGCATCCCATAGTCCAGAAGAACTTTGAAATTGAAAAACCTGTTTATTGTTTTGAACTCGATTTCGAAAAACTGGTAAAACTGTCGCGAACGAAAAAAACGGTAACGGCTCCTTCAAGGTTTCCCGACAGCAGCCGCGATATTGCCATGCTTGTTCCTGAATCGCTTGCAGCTGTCAAAATTGTTGACTGTATCAAGGCGGAGAAAGCCAAAGAGATTGAACGTGTGCAGATTTTCGACGTCTATCGCGGAAAAGGTGTGCCTGAAGGGCATAAGAGTATTGCGGTGCGTGTCAGATACCGATCCTTTGAGCGTACGCTGGCCGAAGAAGAGATTACCTCTCTCCACAATAAAATTATTTCCAATTTAATAGAAAAATTAAACGTAACGATGCGATAAATTTATTGCGTAATAGATTCCCCTGTGCTATAAAATTTCTCCTTTTGATTCAGTGTATTAACCGTTAAATATTGAGGTAGATATGACAAAAGCAGACATAGTTGAACGTATCCATCAACGGATCGGTTTCTCGAAAAAAGAATCAGCTGAAATGGTTGAAACGGTCTTTGGACTCCTTAAATCAACGTTGGAATCCGGCGAAAAAATCAAGATTGCCGGTTTTGGCAATTTTGTCGTAAAGCAGAAAGCCGATCGACGTGGTCGCAATCCGCAGACCGGCGAAACCATAACGATAGATGCTCGCAGAATCCTGACCTTCAAGCCGAGTCAGGTTTTGAAAAATGCAATAAACGCAGAAGTTAAGTAGGCTGCAGCGCAGACTGCTCCATTATGGCTTCGACGGTTCCCGAAAAGCTTTTCTATAAAATTGGTGAAGTTGCTGAGGCTGCCGGCGTTAGAACATCCGTATTACGGTTTTGGGAATCCGAATTTACATTTCTCAAACCGGTAAAGAGCAGTTCCGGACAGCGGTTGTATTCAAAAGATGAGGTTGACCTTGTTTTGCAGGTCAAGCGTCTGCTATACGATGAAAAGTTTACCATTGAAGGCGTTAAAAAACGTATCACTGCAAAAGGTAAACTGATTAAGTCTGAAGACATTGTAGATAGAGTTGTTGTTGCGGATTACAGCGAAGTTTTGAGAGCGGTTCGGAACGAGCTGAAAGTAATAAGAAATTTATTGTAGATAGGTTATATCGGTGCGTAGCGCAGCCTGGTAGCGCACTAGACTGGGGGTCTAGTGGTCGCAAGTTCAAATCTTGTCGCACCGACCATAAACAAAGGGCTAGCGGGTTTTTAAAACCTTCTAGCCCTTCGATTTTTTAGCAACATTTAGCAACATGCTATTTGCACTTTTCAGCCTGCTCCAGTATCCGAGCTAATCCGGATCCCGAAATCAGCCAGCCGTCGAACGATGCCGGACTCCCTTTCTTGATCGGTTGCGCCTGAGCCTCCGGCATTACCACCGGAGGATCTGGCTTGATCATCCAGCACCCTGTCAATACGCTCAGTGACAGCAGCAGCGTCACCAGACACCAGAGCGGTCCTGCCTGCTTGATTCGCTTCATTGATTGCCTCCACTTTACGGGCCGGTGCATTCTCCTGCCAAAACTTCAGCAGTGCCAACAGCACCGACCCGATGATGACTATGACGGACCCGACATCCATCGTCAGGCCCCGACGTTGATTGTCTGCACATTGGCGGCAGTATCGACGACGGCCTGCTCCAGAGGATTAACCGTCTGAGGCGCAGTCATGACCGCAGGAATCTTGTCGCCTGCAACTTGATTGACTGTCGAGGTGATTGTCGCCGTCAATGCCGCCTGTTCCTCGGGAGTGAGTGGAGCTGGAATGAAGTAGCAGATCACCGCTACCAGTACGGCCACGGCCACGCCTTCATAAGTGAATGTGCCGGTTGCGATGTACGCCTTCAGCAGAATGCCGATTGCTGCAATGATGCCGAGCAGAGTACTCTTCCAGTCTTTTGGTACACTTGGAACTGTTACTATTACCTGTGCCATAATGATTCTCCTTTTCTATTTGACATCGAAGTGAGCATCTACTGACGCCCCTGTATAAACTAATTTTTGACCGTTGTCGTATTCGGTTTGACCGACTGTTGTTTTGACATTGTAACCAGTAAGACGATGACCGCTGCACCCTGCCAGGAGCACAACGGACAGAATTAAGATATATTTCATGCTCTGCTCACCATCCCTGCCGGATACTTCACGGGATCCTTCTGATGGAGTTCCTGATAAAATGCGACTGCCTGGTTGTGAGCATCTGCGAGTAATGCCTGGGGATCTGCCGAGTTCACCGCCGTCAATGTATTCGGCCCGAACTTGCCATCATCCTGGACACCAGCTGCACGTTGCAGAAGTCTCGTTGCCTGTCCGATCCCCGTCTGAACTCCTTTGTCAAATACCCAGTTTGCAACATCCTGGGAAACTATCTGCTGGATGGTAGGAGTCCAGAAATTGCGCTGATAGAAACTTTCCACCAAAGGACGAAGGCGCGGATCCTTACCGAGCTCAACATTTATTCCGTGCCGATCGAGTCCCTGGGCCTTGTACCCATCAACTATTACCCATCCTGCCCAACCAGGCCAGAACTTGCGATTGATACCAGAGCAGACTTCGGCTCCGTTGTTGTCGATGTTGTAACCTGGATATCCTTCATTGATTAAAGTTGCTGCGATTGCCGGTTTAAAATCTGCCATATATCACCTCAGTAAATAATTAGTTAAACGCTTTCATTAGTTTAAGTACCCATAAAGATAAATAGTTGAATTAGCTGATGCAGATGTCCCAGATGTAACTATCTGAAGCACCGTGCCGCCAGGATAACTTTTCAACTTAACAGGAGTGGAGTTTGGAACCGGCATTAACATCACAGTATCATTAGCGGCCGCAAGGTTAGATAGCGTTTGAGTACCGAGAAAATCTGTCGGTGTACCCGATTGCCCTATGGTGATGGTACTGGAGGTTGCAGATGCACCCGCGACAACAATGGCATGACTCAAAATGCAAGTCTGATTAGGTGGTACTGTAAAGATGGTAGATGTGCCAGGATAATGGAAATTAACCGGCATCACGGCAAGCAGTGATAGATTAGAGTCTGGCTGATATGCGTAACTCATAGTTAGTCCGCTCTGCACATATCCAGTAGCATTGTTATAGAGCGTATTATTTTTGTAGACGAGAGTGTTAATTGCATTGCCGACAAAGATGGCCGTTCCAACGGTTCCAGTAATCGTATTGCCCGTAATGTTTGCACTGGCAATTTGACTTGGCGAGGCCAAAGCGAGTGATATCCCATAAGCTGATAGTACTGGAATGGTAGATGCTACACTGTTCGTTATGGTGTTTCCAAGTATGTGTATGTCGGTAATATTACCGTTACCCGAAACACCAGAGGCAAATATACCCTGCGTGAAAGCAAACATCTTGTTGCCTTCAATAAACACGGCTGAGACAGTTGCACTTGTATTCGGTGCAATTACCACTCCGTAAGAGCCGTGAGTCGCACCACCTACCTTTGATAGTACGTTGTCCTTGATATAAATATTGCTGATATTTAAATCTGGATAGATCAGAATCGCCGCAGGAATGTACCATGTGCCGGGAGGGGTATAACTTAACGCTACCTCCACCACTTCAATGATGTTGTCATGTACTGAAATATTATAATGCTGATACGATGCCCCGCTCCCAAATCTGGCAATCCAAACACCAGACCGAGCAACGCTGAAATAATTATCATGAACTTCTGTGCCGTGATAATCAGCGAAATTCTCATTCTGAGTAACACCCAAAGCATCCACATAACCTGTGACGATATTATGATGTACCCTGTTATGTGATCCGTGAATATCCATAGCGTTCTGATTGTCAACAGCAACGGTAGGTAGAGTAAATGAGTTGCCAGATATTTCAGAATCGTCAGCAAAAAGCAGCACAGTGGTGTGATCGTCCGTATCCCATCCATTGTCGATAAACTGATTGTTGGTAATCTTGACGTTTTTAGACAGTGGGCCAGCTACACATATTGGATTTGATCCAGCCGAGTTTTTCACCACATTGTTATTGAAAGTGAAATTATCGCATTTGCCTAGAGTACCGCCCCAATACATTGCCGCCGATGCACAGGTACTATGGTTAATAAGATTGTTCTGACCGTTCAAATCAAATGTTATCCCCTCAACCGACACATTCTGCTGTGCTGCACCTGAAAGGAAAAAACCATAAAATAGCGGTGCGACATTTGATGATACACCGTTGGCAATCTTGAGCGTAGTGAGTCCCGCTACACCCTTGAGGTACATATTACTCTTGGATGAAAAACAGGTGTAAACGGGCGAACCTATGATTGAATTGACTGCAATAGTCGGGGTGCAGAGATACGTCACGCCCTGAAAATAAACATTGCCGTTTGTCGATTGAATAGCATTGTTTATCGCAGTGGTCATGTTAGTTGTGCCTGGTGTGGTGTTGACTCCGAAATACTCAGGTCGAGACTCTGACAGACCCGTGAGAGTTTTACCGTTGGAGAGATCAACCCACCCACCGGATTCACAGGTGAACGTCCTGTTACCTGTTAGTGCGACGTTAGATGATAGTGTGGCCCCAGCAGTGGTATTGACAATTCTTTTCCCTGCCGTGTCAGGATCAGTCAATGCACTGTATAAAGTTGATTTGCTGACGTAAGTGCCATTAGGTGAATAAACCAAATATGCGGCATGAACCTGAGTGGCAAACAATAAAGCGGCAATAGTTAGGAATATCTGTTTCATAAACTCTCCTTTTATTTATCGTATTCGAAATTCAACACTAGATAGTTAGCCCCTGCACCTGTACCCATCGCACTGGCTTGTAAAATTGCAGTGTCTGCTATGGATGTTGACCGATACATAAGGTATAAATAACTCCCAGAGATGTAGATGCTGCTTGGTGATGTGCCGTTCCAGTTAATTGCTGAGCCAATTCCTCCACCGCCATCATGAGCGGCTGCAACGGGTAAATTGATTCTGACGTTGCTCGTTCCTACTGTGGCACTGGATGTTTGAAGGTTGATGGTACAAAACACTCTATTACCGATAACTGTATAGGAACCGTACTGTGTCGAATATGCGAAAGACCCACCAGAGGTTACATATCCCGGCGTCCATGTGGTTGCCGTATAGTCGCTGGTTGCAGACGTTGCAGTCTGAATATTTGCTGTACCGTCAAAATATTGCCCGTTGATCGTTCTTGCCGTTGTAAGTTTTGCTGCTGATCCGTCAATAGATGTGATACCTGTCAATGCCTCGGATGCCGACGCCCGATTAATGGTATGCGAAGTCGTACCGATATACATTGTCTGTGCTGCCGGCGCGTAGGTAGACGGTGCAGTGGTGCAACTTACCGTAGTGCCATTGGTAGTACAGAGGTTAGTATTTGTAAGTGTTCCAAATGAGGGAGCGTAACTACCTGATGCCTGATATACTCCGGCTCCTATTGCTGTTTGGATGTTAGCAGAGGTTGCGGCAGATATCGCCGAGCCGTTACCATAAAGCACACCCGTCTTGCCTGTAGTGTCCTTGACCGCAGCCGCAGCGCCAGCTACATCAGCCCCAACGCTCGCATACGTTGCAAATATTGCACCCGCCGTATTGAGTATGCTGGTGCCATCTGGTTTGACACCGCCAAGTATCGAACTTGTGGCTGTTGGTAGCGTGTACGTTCCTGCCGGAGTCCAACAGCCCTCAGCATTACCCGAAGCATCGACTCCCAAAGCTGCTTGTCCGGCACTGCAATTTGTACCATTCGCGGCAAGTGCCGTTGCTGTGCCAGCGTTTCCGGTAATCGTGGATACGGTTACGTTGCCAGATAGAGCCTGTCCGTTTACTGTGATGGTTTTATCGACTTTCCCGTTCAGCTTCGTCTGGGTAGTAGAGGAAAGATTTGTGAATCGAGCAGTTGAAATCTTCCCATTCAGCTTCAGTTGAGTCCTGGACGAATAGTTAGTAAAACGCACAACGTCCAGCTTTGTGACCATCAGAGCGTTATTCTTCATCGCCTGCTGAAGAAGCTGATCGTCGGAAAAGGCCACCGCCACGGATGCCAGTATAAAAAATATTATCCATCTCATATGCGATACCAGTTCGTTCCGTTCATGACCAGATGGATAGATTCGTCTTGAACAGTTAGATCTATCGACGTTTGTCTTAGAACGGTCTTCCCTCCGGTTCCTGTTACCGTTACCGGATTTGACGACGCATCTGTCTTAATGATGATTACCTCTCCACTGATCGGGAGATTAGCGATAACTGTTCCGACAGAAGCATCGGCATAAGTAACGGTAGGTGCTATTCCCGCACCTCCGGTGACTACCACTGAATAACTTGCAGTTTTAAACGTGAGATTCCCGTTAATGTCGAACCCGACCAGAGTGTTATTCAATGCCTGGGCGGGAAGCTCAAAGTTACCAGACTGTGACGATGGCAACTTAATAGCGCGCTCGGCCATCTCAGAGATCTGCTGAATCATCATGACCATACGGTCGAAAGCGTCCTCATGAATCTCCGGAAAGAATGTTCCCAGGTTACGGATCTCGGTTGACTGTAGGAGATCTACCAGACGCATGATGACCAGCTGCTGACCGACTGCCAGAGCTACAGTCAAGTTAACCGCTCCACCACCGTATGACCCTACACCTGAGAGAGTATAATCAGTGCCTTCGATGAGAAGGGAACTGCTTCCATCTACTGCATACAGTAACACCGATATCTCCGTATTCATGTAGAACCGGAAGTTAAAGGTGAACGGTCCAGTGCTCCCGCTGCCGTTAAATGTTGCCTTGTTCAGACTAGTTGATACGGTCATGTCTTTGACCCCCTTTAGTGCTTTTTACGCGCATAAAAAATATCTGTCGCGGGCGACCACGGATGCTCCGGAGTGTAATTCCCACTTAAAACGTCATAGAGGTATTGACCTGTAATTGATCCCTGGAGAGTAGGAAGTCCGGTTGCACCGCCGATGACTTTTGCATCCTGAACGATTGCCTTCTGCCAGTCTCCCTCTCCGGATGCTGCCTTGATAGTTTTGCTTGCACCATCCACAACGTCCTTCCCGAACTGAAAGACCGGAGCGAGTTTCATGTCCTTGCCATGCTCCCCGAGGATCTTCCCTTCAGCATATCCGGCCACGTCGCGCAGGATCGGGAACCCATCGACCAGACCGAGCGTCAGGCGCGCCATCATCCAGGCGGGAATCTTGTCTTTCTCGTCCGGAGTCTTACCACGTAGGACTTCAAAGAGGATCTGGTTCGCAACAATTCCGCACATGAGCGTTGTCAGACCGAGCTTTGCCGTGTCCTTGTTTAACCCCTGGTCCTTGAATGCCCGTGCTGATCTGGCAATATTGTTGTACTGGATCAGCGTCGGTCCTATGAACATAGTCATTTCTTTCATGTACGGATTACGCTGAACCGCCGAAAGATCTCCGGCACGGCCTGATTCCTGAGTCATCCGGTAGATACTATCTGCAATCCTGACCGCCGCTTTCCCCTGGAGACCCTGGCTCATGGCGTCCTGATATCCAGCATGCCATGCCATCGTTGCACCGATCTTCCAGAAGAACACCCTGGAGGCAATCGACCAGGAGCGAATGTCATCTATTACGGTATGCTTTCCGGCCAGATCCTGAAGCGCCTCGGTGACGTTGCGGTCGAATTCTTTGTCAAGATTCTTCATGTAGTCACTGGCTTCGACAGCGAATGCTGTTGCTTCTTTCGGATTCCGCATATACTGCATAACACCCTTGAAGGCGCTTTCAAATTTGACGTGCTGAGTCATCAGCGGTATTCCGATTGCCATCTCTGCCATGGCGTTGGTGACTTTGAACCCGAGAACGAACGTGGACATATTGCTGCGGATCTTCCTTCGGAACTGCTCGATGCTGTCTGACGCTTCAGGAGAAACATTGTCCTGGTTGACGGTGTACTTCACCCAGTCGAGCAGATTCTTGTAATAGGAATTGCCCAGCCGGTCGAGAATGGCGTCCTTCACTTCTGCACGTTTCAGCAGCCGCTGAGTATCAGAAGCAAATTCCCAGTGTGAAATATCAGTGATAACTTCGTCCAGGTGACGGGAAACGGTCGACTGCCAGTCGAGCGACATCGGATAAGCGGCATTGGTACGTTCCTTCATGTATCCCTGACGTGTCGAGGTGGAGGCATACTTATTGAACATCTGGTCGAGAGTCGAGGAATCTGACTGTTTCTCTCCGGCTGCGCTGTATCGACTGTCATACTTCACCGGATAGTAACCGCCTTCCAGAGTCCCGTTTTTGATCTCCATCGGCTGCGCTTCTATCCACTTCGGCTCTATGCCGGTACGCTTACGAGCCAGAGCAGCGGCCTCAGGCTTCAGTGATTCGATGGTCTTCCAGATACCATTGACGACATCGATCTCATCTTTTGTCAGGTGAGAAAGAATCTCGTTCAGCTGATCATGATCGAGAGGTTGACTCATCTCGTCACCCTTGAAACGTAGACCGCCACGCATCAGCTTGTCCATGTTAGACTCATTGCCGCAGTTCAAAGCAATGGCGATGATATCGTCCTTGACCAGAGACGCCTTGATTCCCTCGATGTAGATCTTCCCCTTGCTTCGGTCGATCTTGTCACCATGAGCAAACTCCATGATCTTCGGGAAAATAGATTCTCTCAGACGGATCTGGTGATCAGCTGCGTCGTTATAACGATCCCAGATGTACTCATGCCATTCACCTGTTTTCTTGTTGCCGTCGAAACGGTTGAACATAAACTCCGGCAGCATGACGGAGATATCGGCGTTGACGTCCTTCACCTTGTCCATCAGCGTCTCGGCCTTGTCCGACTTCCGTTCCATGTCAGGCTTCCCCTTGATAGATCGGAATAACCTATTTGCCAGGGACATGGCAGCGTTCACAATCTCCACCCGTTTACCTTCAGCATTAACGGAATTGATTCGTTTAGCCACATGCTCAATCATCCTCATCGAATCATAAACGGCCTTCAGATCATCTACCGGCATATTGCGGTAATTCTCCTGCTGGATCTCCATTCGAATAGCGTCGGGAATTGGAAGGTCGATCCCCTGACCCTTCTCCGGATCTGCGAGACGTGTGAGGAAAGTGTCCAGGGATTCACGGTGCTCCTGACGGATATCCGCTTCCTTGTTGCTGATCTTGTCGAAGGAATAGCGGTTGAGAATACCCTGGATCTGATCGAGAAAATCCTGACCGGCCTTGCCCATCTTCCCGAGCTCTTTCGCGCTTCCCATCTTGACGGCATATTTCTGGATGGTATCGACTACCTCTTTTGCCTTGACCGATTCGGCATAGAGAAAATGATTCAGCATCTGCTTGATCCTGGCATCGGCTGCCTTCTCATAATCGCCCTTACCGTTCGCCTCAAACGCTTCCCTGGCTGCCTTGCGTTCTGCATTAAGGTACAGGTGAGGAGCAAGCTCTTTGACGATCTTCGCGCCTATCTGCTGACGTGCTGCTTCCCTGAATGTTGAGACGGGAGGAATTCTGTCGGCTGCTGCGTTGCGCTTGGCTCGGTCCTGATCTTCTTTCTGCTTTCGCTCGGCATCGGTCCAGCGCGCCGTTGCTTCGGCGTCTTTCTTGGCCTGCTCAGTGGCGTCCTTTGTGGCAGCGTCAACGTATGGCTTGACGTCGTTTGCTTTACGCTTCAGCGCCTTTATTTCAGCACGAAGGACTTCTGCCCAGTGGTCATTATGAATAGCGTTCATTGCCTCATCTGCGATACTGCCATCGAGACGCATATCACCATTACGCTCTTTCATACGGAGATCAGCCTCTGCCGAAACGAACCGCTTCAGGCTCGGAGTCTCCATCATCTTTCGGATCATCTCATCGCCTGAGGAAAAACCGTACTTCTCGGCCAGGAGATCCGGATCAATACCGCCCTCTTTGGCGTAGAGGAATTCAGTCGCGGATCCCTTCGGTAACTTCTTGACGAAATCTTCACCGTATCGCTTGACGAGCTCGTCACGGTTCATCTTCAGACCAGGGGAATCATTGCCCTCGAAGTCCTTACCCTTCAGAATCTCCTGGAGAGCAACATAAACAGGATTCTGCTTCGCCTCGTCCATGACTTCTGTACGGACCTTATCCTTCTCGGTCTTCCACCATGCCTCCTGCTCCCGCTTGAGCTCTTTCATCAGCTGAACGGACAGAACGTCACGCGCTTTCTGACTGCCTGCCTCGGCATCCTTCCGGTACGCTTCGAACTCCCGAGCAGTCATGCCTGCCTCTTCAGGAGTAACAAAGAGCGGTTTCTGACCCATATCGTCCTGGGCGCGCTTGATCTCTTCATCGGAAGCGAGAAGACGATCCATGACGCCGCGCACTTCGTCAGTCATCTTCACATTGAGTCCGGACATGGTTTTGTAGATCTGAGCAAGCCAGAGTTTGAAACGGGAGAAGATCCCCGCCAGTTCAGCAGATGGAGCTTTACCCTCCATGAGATACGCCTCAGTGCTGCGCGCCCATTGCTCATGCTGTTCACGGGAAAGAGTATCGCCTTCGACACCCAGTTCCTTCTTGATGGTTTCCCAGTCCTGCTTGAGTTGTTCCGGAGCGTCAGGCCGGAGAGCATCGTCTTTCAGTTCTTCGAGCCAGGAGTGACCTGTTTCATGGAGGAAGGTGGAGAGATCTGCTTTTTCGAGGATGCCGATTTCACGTTCTGGAGAAGAAGCTGAGAAGCGGAAGAATCCCTGCTTGTCGTTGTTCTCCTGGAATAAAATGTCGCCTTTCTTCTGATCGAGTTCAGTAGAAAACTCGTCAACTACTCTCTTTCGATCCTCTTCGTTACCGTGTTTATACTCACGCGCATCGATGCCCCTAGTTGCCAGTTCAGCCCGTACCTTCGGAGAAGCATTATCTGGAATAACCGCACCGGAAAACTCGGCCAGGTTGACATCTCTCAGTATCTTCGCCTCAAAGTACTCAGTAGGCAAGTGACGCAATTTCTCAAGAAACTCTGCCATCTCCTGCTTTGTCTCTTGTGAAACATCATCGAATCTATATTCCTTCAGGGCTCTATTGATCCCCATGGTTGCAGAATCTTCCATGATACTTATCACCGTATCGGAAAATCCGAACTCTTTTCCCCGAGTGGAAAAAGCACGGAGATCATCTGCTATTTTGTTGAAGTCATCGTCGATCTCGTTCTTGACCTTTTCAAAGTCATCTTTGGTCATCAGCCGATCTTTATTCTTGCGGATCTGCTCGATGGTCTTGAACTCAGGAGTGAACTTCGCACGAAGAGAACCGATACCATAATTGAAACTCTCACCACCTCTGAGTTCTTTCTTGAGTATGGACACGACAGTTTCAAGCGTGTGAGCCTTATATCTGCGATTACCTGAATTGCTGAACCCCTGGAATATTTTCTCCTCTGGATTCATTTTTTCGATTAACTGCTTTACATAGCTGTCGCGCTCCTCCACCAGATCATTGTCTTTGACCTGGGCTTCAAGAGCTTTCTGTGTTTCGTGCTTATCGGGCTTTTCATCAGTGCCTTCATAAGCCAGACGAGAAATTTTCTGAGCTGGTTCCTTTGCCATGTTGTAGCGAAACTCGTCATCGACTCCTTTTTCTTCCGCTTTCAAAGCACGTTCATCAAGACCGGCTGCCTTTAACTTATTGATATAGTCGTCTACGGCCTTCTGCTGGAACTCTGGATCTCTGACAAGTTTCTGCCAATCCTTTGTTCCGAGCCATTGACCATAACCGCTTTCCTTCAGTTTCTGTTCAGTCTCTGAGTTTTCCCCTGACTTGATTATCTCCGGCTTGATACCTTTGCTGTCCAGGAACTCTGCGAGTACTGCCCTGTTTCCTTTCAAATAATCGAATGCTCTGCGCTGCCGTCCCATCTCATCAAAATCAAGACGGTCCCCAGTAGCTTCGAGCCATGGAAGCAAACGCTTTTCCAGAGCGTCCTTTGCCTTCGAGGTATACATCAGAATGACATCAGGATAACGTGGGGAATAGATGTCTGCCCCGAATACCTTTGTCTTTGCATACCCCTTCGGATCTGCCATTGCCTTAGATCCGATCAGTGTCACATCTCCGAAACCGTGCAGCGAATTATTCTTTTTGGTAACGGCCAGGGACGGAACAGCAATACCTCCCATCTTGACGGCATGAAGAAGGTTATCAGACGTGAGGTTGTGAGTAATGACAAGATTTCTATCTTCAGTCGCGCCTTTCTGAGTAGTTTGAAAGAGAGTCTTGACATATTCGATAGGT